>NC_019689.1:3751500-4068250 GCF_000317025.1 Pleurocapsa sp. PCC 7327
GTTAACCTAGGCATGGGAGTCACCTCCCCATGCTTGGCTCCAGGAACTGGACATGAAAGTTGCCCCTTCATCCGGCTCCTCTCCGCGTTGACCCTTGTCATAGGTACTAATATCAATTTTTACTTCTATCTGTAAAATTTTTCCGATCTCTAAAGAACAGATGAGGCAGCTTCACCTAAAACGCGGTGAATTGCGGCGGTAGGGTGAACATTGTCCCAAAAGAGATACTGGTCTGGATTTGCACCACTTGCAGGAGCTACACTCAAAAATGGTCGATCCACAACGGTAAGCCCAAATCTCTGCGGTTTGGCGATCGCGCGATCGAACAAACTGTTAACGTCAAACAAGGTTATATTGACATCATCAGGTAATTTTTTTTCTAACTTATCTAAGTTTTTTGCCAACAAACTATTGTGTCTGTTGCTTATCTTTGTAAGAGCCTCGGAAGAACGGACAATCTTTTCGCCGAATACGTCCCCTCCTGTGAGTGCGCCTGGAGTTCTACCCAAATCGGGCAAGTTGGGGATGAGAAAATCACGTCCGCCGCGTTGGTAAAGAGATTTGATGCTGTCTGTGATATTCTCGACGACATCTTTGGGTTTGGCACTTGAGTCAAAGAAATAATCGTTTGCCCCACCCCAAATAACAAATAGGTCATTGGCATCAGCCGATTTTTGGAAGCGGTCGTGGTCTTGAGTAAACTGAGCTACCTGATCTACCACTGTTGGCAACAAACCGCGATTGCCCGTGTTTCCTTCCGTTTCCGTGCCTCCATAGGCAAAGTTGACGCTTCGATCTATAGTTTTGCCGTCGAAAGAGCCAGTCACGGATAAATCGGTAGAAGCGGTAAGATCGTCTACTCCCAAATTCTGTGCCAGAATTTCTACCCAAGTAGATCCGTTTGTAAAGCGTCCGTTGAAGTACGGAGGACTAGGAGGTGCGCCGATAAGTTTAAATGTGTTTCCTATATCAGAGAGACTATCTCCGAAAATGTAGAGATCGTCAATGCCGTTTGTTTCCGAACTCGCCAATCCTACAAGAGGCTCATTACTTTCTAAGCCAGTGAGATTATCGTTATTGTTTTCCGGCATTTTTGTTTTTTTAAGGAAAAATCACGAAAAATATATCATATGTCGGAATTTTTAGGACTATTTTTAAATTATGATTCTGATTAGTTAAATTTACTTTCTTAAGCTGCTTTTATTGATACTTTAAGTTGCATAATTGCAAACTAGCAAATATGTAAATTAGTATCTGGCAAGTAAAACAATAGAGCCTCTAGAAAAATACTATTCATCAGACTCGCACCAAATATAGGATCCCCGAAGAAAGGCTTTCTAAACTCGTTCCCAGGCAGCAGCCCCTTTATCGAGAAGAGCGCGGTTCTAGCTTGAAAAAACAAGAGGTAAAGATGGAAATTGAGGATTTAATCTTCGATATTTCACTTAATTCTTTTGACAATAAAAAAAGGCGATCGCAGCCAAACCCGATAAAGATTTCCCATGCGATCGCCAATTTCGAGCAATTCAGTTAAAACCTAGTCAGAATGTAGAGCAGCGAGAAAAGGATAATCCAGATGATATCGACGAAGTGCCAGTAGATTTCTGCCATTTCTACGCCGACGTGTTTAGCAGCATTATAGTGACCTTGACGGCGCGATCGCCACAATACGTCCAGGATTAACAAAACCCCAATAGTAACGTGAAGGCCGTGAAATCCAGTCATCAAGTAAAAACAGTTGGAAAAGATATTAGTCGTCAACCCATAACCGAGGGTTAGATATTCGTATACCTGACCAGCTAGGAATACAATCCCCATCAGGGCAGTAACGATACGATATACCAAAGCCACAACCCACCAACATCTCCTTTCTTGATGGCTACATCGCCTTGGTAGATGACGAAACTGCTAGACACCGGAATAATTGTATTGATTGCAGGCAATAATAACTCGACTTCGGTTCCTTCTGGAGGCCAATTGGCAGCCGCACATCGGTAAATTAATTAGGCAGCAAACATCTCCCCAAACATTAAAGATTCAGAAACCAGGAAGACGAGCAACCCCAGTACTCGATAATCGGGATGTTCTGCATGAGCAGTAGCTGCAATGGCATGAGGGGTTGAGGAGTTGGAAATTATCGGAGATTCAACAGTCGATCCTTGCATAGATTTCTTTTGTTGTTTGATAGTTGAGAGTAGTTAGTAGTTAGTGGGAAGCTTTAAACTAACTACTAACCAATAACTAATTAATTCTTTAACTCCGAACTTACTTCTGAGAGTATCTCCGATACGGATTCGCTTTCGTCAACGCTGAGGCTGTCAATGCCATAATCGTAAGGCCCTGCCCAGAGAACAGGAGGTTCCTCAAAGTTTTCGATCGCGGGTGGAGAAGTGGTTTGCCATTCCAGAGTCAATGTCTGCCAGGGATTGCGACCCGCAACTTCCCCAGCTCTCCAACTCCAGAGAATATTAACAATGAATGGCAAAACGGAGATGCCCAAGATATAGGCACCATAGGTACAAATCTCATTAAGTGGCGTAAATTGCGGGTCGTACATGGCTACCCGTCGCGGCATTCCTTTCAATCCGAGTTCGTGCATCGGCGAAAAGGTGAGGATGGTGCCGACAAAGGTAAGAGCAAAATGAATGCGTCCCAAAGTTTCGTTGAGTTTGCGTCCCGTCATTTTGGGGAACCAGTGATAAATTCCCGCGTAAATGCCAAAGACGGAACCGCCAAAGAGGACGAAGTGAAAATGAGCGACCACATAGTAAGTGTCGCGAACGTGAACGTCAAAGGGAGCAGTTCCCAGAGTAACGCCACCGATCCCGCCGAAGACGAACATTGCCAGCAAACCGATCGCAAATAGCATGGCACTGGTAAAGCGAATTTTACCACCCCAGATTGTAGCGACCCAACTGAAGATTTTTACGCCCGTAGGCACGGCAACCATCAGGGTAGAAATGGTCAAGAACATCCGCATCCAAGGTGGGGTGCCGCTGGTAAACATGTGGTGTACCCACGTTGGGCTATTAAAACCGGAGATTGGTTATCGTCTCATCGTCCTCTCAAGGTTAAGAAACATGGACGACAGCAAGCTAGCGTTTTTCGTTATGGCTTTGATTATCTTCGCTCTATTTTCACTGATTTGGATTTGAAATCCAACGACTTTCTCTACTCTTTACAATTTTTGTCCTGTACTTAAAGAAAAGTGGGAGAGATAAGGAGGATGCGGAAGATGATTAGACCACATGTGGCACTCTAACAAGCAGAAATTTAGATGAGAAATCCAGGGACAAATGACAAATGACTAACCCTTAGTAGGACAAGGAGTTTGTTCGTGAGAGCGAGGACAAGTTTCTATATCTCCAATCATACTAGGTTCGGGTGTTAACCCAATCCAAGCATCAATTTGTTCGGGATTGAACCCGACTTGACGAATTTTTCCTACCTGAATTAACGGACGACGAATTAACAGAGAATCTTCTATCATCAATTTCAAGGCAGTTGGCTCGTCTAACTCTAAAGGATTAATCTCTCCTGATTTGATACGAGGTGCAGTGTAATTGAACCACTCACTAACAGGTAAATTGCCAAAAAATAGACGCAAATTTTCTGGTTTCCAAGGTTCTTTTAATAAATTATGAACCTCCAACTTATGTCCAGCAGCATATAGTAAAGCTTTCTGCTTCGCATTATTAATACAACCAGGTTTTTCGTAAAAAACTACTTTAGCCATAACTCACCTCAGTTTTGGATTGACAGGTATTTATCCAACAACCCGCCTGCCAATTAATTAGCAGGCTAATAGCAAAAGTTCTCTCAAGAGAACTGCTTATAGCACTGAGTCCATTTAAATAGACTTTAGCTATGAGCAAGGAAATTAATTTCCTTGCAGGTAATCGTTTACTTACAAGAAATGCAGAAATGCTTCTCCAAAAACGAAAGAATACTATCAAGATCCATGCGATCGCAGCGAGTTTCTTTTTCTCCTGGCATTAAAATAAAATTTGGCGCTTTTTTACAGCGTTTTTGACAGCCAGTTCGTTCGATCTCGACATGATTTTGCAATCCTAACTCAGACAAAGCTTGTTCTATTTTTTCATGTAAATGCTTGCCCCCTCGCTTGAGACAGCCTGACTTGTGACACACTAAAATTTTGGCTTTAGATTTACCTTTTTTGGAATAGCTAATTTCTTCAAGATTGTCTGGCATTGGTTCGCTTTGGCGGCTGAGGTTAATAATTCGAGTAGCTTTGAGTTTATGGATGCCTGTCTCTGGTTTTAAGGTTTCATCGCCGATAATTTTAAGGCGATCGCCAGGAACAATATTTAAATCTACAATTTCCCGTCGTAATGACTTAGATAGCTTAATAGGAAATCGCTCCTCGCCAATCGCAATGCGCACATATTTGGGCGTACCTTTCGACCAATCGAGAAATTGAATAAGTTCCCCTTCGACTTGAAATTGAAATTTCGTTTGTGGCAACATAGTTGTCTCTAAGGAGGTAAGAGTTTGCGCTCGCCTTGTTTTTTTCCCGAGGCGGGGATTGCCCGCCCCAGGTTTTTATACCTAATTAGGTTGTCGTTTCAAGTACCTGATGGCGCACTTGCAAAATTTCTGGATGTTCTTGACAGAACGCCTGGAAAGGTGTTGTATCGGGAATGACTGTTCCTTCTTGATAAGCTGCCTCAGCTTCCAAGTCTTCTACCAAAGCCCAAGCATCAATGCATTCCTGAGAAGTTGCGCCTTTTGCCGCACTAATTGCTTTTGCTTCCTCGATGGCTTTTTCCAGTTCTCGCCGCAATAGAGGGACTTTAGGATTTTCCAAGAAATCGCCTTTAAAAAGAATGTCGCTCTCTGAGACTATGCCCAATAGCCCGCCCTGAATAACGGGAGCAATGCGAATGCCCGTATTGGCAAACAGTCGCGCTACATACTCCACGCCCAGATCGGGGTTAACTACAATACAGGGCTTGGTCATAATTTCGTAGACGCGAATTGTTTGGGGATCTTTCCCATAAGCAATTACTTTGCTGACAATATCGGAGTGAGTAACGATGCCATAAGCATCTTGACTATTGCGAAGATCGACAATTAGCGCCCGCAGTTCTTTAAACTTCATCAATTTTACTGCTTCTGCTATTGTCGCCGAACCTCGAATGGTGGCTACATCATAACTCATGATATCGGATGCCCTCAGCATAGAATTAACTCCTCTCAAAATTTGAGCATTGAAAAAATTGGCGTACTCAACTGCCAGTAACTAAATAGATCGCCCCACTCAGAATCTAAAGTTAAAGAATATGACGGGGTGACAAGCAATCTGAAATCTTGGCAAGGCAGAAAGCAGAAGGTAAGAACTTCAGGAGTTTTAGAGTCATCTCATCCTCAGCATTTATGCGCAAAATCAATCGACTTCAGAAAGGATGTCACCCTGCCAGATTCAGACTTTTATGCGATTTTCCTTGCTTCAGTCGTTATTGGTAACTTTAACGGTTCTTCGAGTTTAGAAAACAGAAGTTCCCAACCATTTGCTAAGGTCATCAGTATGCCCTCTTGCATTACAGTTTCTTTGACAACTTCTTCTTCTAAATCTTTTTTAGGCACGTAAACCGACAAGTGTCCGGCAGGATTTTTGTGCAACATTACTTTCATGGCAATCTCCTTTTTCAGTTAATATTTGTCCTTTGTCCAAGGTCATTTGTCATTTGTCATTTGTCACTTATCCAATATCATTTGTCTAGTATCGAAAGTCCTTTGTTTTTACTTCCGACTTCCGACTTCCGACTTCAACAATGACCAATGACGATTAATCAACGGCTTCCAATTCCTTTGTGCGGCAACCGACGACTACATCGCGATCGATAAAATGCACCGCATAGATGTAATAGCTTTGCAAATAAGTACCGATGCTGACGACGTAGCCTTCATCTCCTTTTTTGGCGAGGACTTCACCAATGTCTCTACCGGGAAACGTTCCGTCATTGCGAATTAGCTTGCGAACCCTAACTTTCTGTTCCATGTTGAAAGCTGGGGGATCGTCTAATTCGATTTCTCCTGGGTTATACAATCCCATTGGCTATACTCCTTTTCGGGACGATATCGAGCAATTCTTCTACGGTTAAACTGCGTTTGAGATTGACTGACATATGTCTGACGGCATCAATAACGGATTGCGCTTCTTCTCTGGTTAAGGTGATGCCATGCTCTTTAAGAAGCGTCAATACTAGATGTCTTCCCGAATGCTTGCCGACGACTAAGCGGCGTTTCCAACCAACTTCATCTGGTGAAAAAGGTTCATAAGTGGCGGGATTTTGCAAAACGCCGTGGGCATGAATGCCGGACTCGTGAGCAAAAGCATTTTCACCGACGATCGCTTTCCAGGGAGAAACGGGACAACCGGACGCGGCGACGACGAATTGAGATAATTCTCGCAATCGCTCGGTTTTGATGCCCAAGTCAACGCCATAGATGCGTTTGAGTGCCATGACGATTTCTTCTAGGGCAGCATTTCCCGCTCTTTCGCCCAATCCGTTGACAGTTGTATTGACGGATGTCGCTCCCGCACGCAGCCCCGCTAGGGCGTTGGCAGTGGCGAGTCCGAGATCGTCGTGGGTGTGCATTTCAATGGGAATTGACAGCCATTTGGTCAGTTGGCTGACTTTTTCAAAGGTAGTCACGGGATCGAGAATGCCTACCGTATCGCAAAAGCGAAACCGAGAAGCGCCCCACTCTTGAGCAGAGAGTGCTACATCGAGAAGGAAAGTTTCGTCTGCACGAGAAGAGTCTTCTCCGCCAACGGATATCCACAAACCGCGATCGCAAGCATAGAAAATTGCCTCTCGCAGGCGATTGAAAATCAGTTCGCGATTGCCACCAAATTTAGCTGCAATCTGAATTTCTGAGACAGGAACGGAGATATGTACCCGTTGCAAACCACAGGCAATAGAAGCTTTAACATCGGAGCGAACAGCTCGATTCCAGCCAATTAATCGAGCGTTCAGCCCCATTTCTACAATAGCGGAGATTGCCGTAGCTTCAGAACCGCCCATTGCCGGAATGCCGACTTCGAGTTCAGAGATGCCGATCGCATCGAGCAGCGTAGCTAGGGCAACTTTTTCTTCTAGGGTAAAGGCAATTCCTGCGGCTTGTTCCCCATCCCGTAGCGTCGTGTCATTAATTTGAATCGAATTCATTATTGCTCCCTAATGTGAAAGCGGACAGGTAAAGCCTCTTCAGTGGAAGGCGGCTATGAGAGGACAGATTTTGGCTTTTTTGCCTTCTGCTCTCTCAAGCAAATGTTTTACGCCTAATGCAGCTTGACTGTCGAACCAATCAAAGATTCGCTGTAGCTGTTCTAGGGAAATAAAGCCATACTGCCAGAGGAGCATGGCTAAGGGATCGTTGGATTGTTGCCTTTTTTCTGTGACCATCGCCAAGTCTGCCTTGGGGATGGCAAGTTCTTCATGCAAAAATTGATGAAATTCCGTAAGTGAAGAATTGGATTCCATGACAGCACCATTTTCAGTTACCAGTTACCAGTAGAGACAAACGGCTGTTTGCTCGTACAGTTACTAATGATTTAAAGGGTGAGAGATGAAGTGTGGATTTGACTTAACCTTATGTTGAACTCGTTTTATCTTTCTCCTTCAATTCTTCATCCTTGATTCTTTATTGGATAACCGATCGCTATCTAGCAAGTTTGACAAAGCTTACAGTCAAGCTATCTTCTGCGAGGAAGTGTTCGAGATGGAAAGCTCTGTCTTCGGTTGCGAGCAGGATTTGTTCGTAGAGATAGCGAGTAGCGCGATCGCCCACGCTTTCGGCTTGATTGGCTTGACGGCGAATTAAGTTAATGACGGCTTGTTCGGCTGCTAGATCGTGTTCTAGCATCTGACGCGCCCTAAAAATACCATCTTCTTCTTGGGTAAAACAGCACAATTCGGCAAGTTTGCCAAAGCTGGCGACTGGCGTACCGCCCAAACCATTCAAGCGTTCTCCAATATCGTGAACGTGGTCTGCAACTGCCCCATAGCTGTCTTGGAAAAACTGATGTAATTGATAAAATTCAGACCCCTCAACGACAAAATGATGTTTTTGGTATTGGAGATAAAGGGCTTGGAAGCTTGCTAGAGCAATATTTAAGCCTTCGCAAACGGGAGTCGTTATTTCCCTTCCTAAGCCAATGGGATTGTCCGATACTTCTCCAAAGGGACGAAACGTTGTATTTGTCATGGTTTGATTCTCAGTTATTTAGATTTTGGATTTTGGATTAATAGTGTTCAGTCATCGATCGCTGGCTATACTCCGCAATTTACAATTATTGAATTGCGAATTGTTTTGGTCACTGATAACTGTTAACTGATTCAGCTTCCCAGCACCGTTCCAACCAATCCACTAATTCTGGACGAGCAGCGAATAACTGTTGAACGGTACTGCGTAACAGAATTGCATCGATGCAATTGTTAACTTCTACTAAGAGTGACCCATCGCTGGGACACCAACAAGGAATATTTAATTCGTGGAGGCGGTGATAGACGAGCCAGCGATCGCTGCGAGAAACTTTCGCCACCTCCCAGACGAATGCTTGAGAACTTGAAGGGTTATACATCATTGTAGTGACGCTCTCTTTGTAAATTCCGTATCTGTTGTTCCATTTGCTCGATGCGATCGAGTAACATCCGAATGACTTTCCCTTCTACATCGGGTAATTTGCCATGTTCTAAATGTTCTAGGGAACAACCATGACCCGTGCGCGAAACGATGCGACCGGGAACTCCCACCACCGTACAATCGCTTGGGACGTTTTGCAGGACGATCGACCCCGCACCGATGCGAACGCGATCGCCAATATTAATATTTCCTAAGACTTTAGCACCCGTCCCGACAACGACGTTATTGCCCAAGGTTGGATGGCGCTTGCCACTCTCTTTTCCCGTTCCCCCCAGCGTGGCATTTTGATAAATTAAACAATAGTCTCCAATAATAGCCGTTTCCCCAATGACGACTCCCATGCCGTGGTCGATAAATACGCCTTCTCCAATGGTTGCGCCGGGGTGAATTTCAATACCAGTCAAAAATCGTCCCACGTGCGAGAGAAAGCGGGGCAGAAAAGGAACGCTTTGACGATAGAGCCAATGAGCAAATCTATGTAGCGCCAAAGCATGTAAACCAGGATAGCATAACAATACTTCCAACCAATTTCGGGCGGCTGGATCTCGCTCGAAGATGATTTGAAAGTCCTTCCTCAGCGCCTGCAAGGGAGGGAGGGTCAGAGGACGCGGGCAATCCGTCGAGGAAGCCTTTACCTTCCAAGGTTGGTTTGTTTTTAGGGTGATGGGATGTAGCATCGAATTGGGCGATCGAATTTGAGGGTTTCGATGTTTATACCAAGTGCCCCTAGATAGATCGCACTAATTCGTGTTGGTTAAGATTATTTGATTAATCAACTTGCACTCATTTTAGTAGAATCTTGACAAGATAAAGCTTAGAGTTATTTGAAAAAAATTTTTTGGGTCGAGGGGCTAGTATTTTTTAATAGGGGTTAGAGTATTTATGCATGGAGGCGCAAGTATTTGTGTACTCAGGTTTAAACTCGCTCTAATCCAGTTCTGTTAGACTTTTTGGGCAATTCATCGAACAATTTTTAGTAATGTGGCTTTGAACTCAAAAATCGATTCTTTCATCGATCTTGAAACCTTTACCTAGTAAGTCCTCTAGCTTTTAAAACAAAATTTTTTTGAATGGTTTGAGTAGGCAATAAAATTCCTATCGATTAAATGTTAAATTAGATACAGAATTAAATTCCGTGACAGCACTGGGGAAGCCGAAGATGCTTACTCCAGTTTTTTTTAGAGTTGGCAGGACAACTAAGAGCTAGGCAAGCTAATACACTTCATCGTGACTGCCGATGTCAACAAAAACGGCTTTTCCATCATCTGTGAAGTAAAATATGACTCTCTCGTCGTATTCCAAATAATTTATGAGTTTTCAAGCTGCGCTCAAAAGGATCGTTGGTAAACAGCTCTACTTTTTGCCAAAACTTTACTTCTAAGTCCGCATTTGCCTTAATTCGCTTTTTGAAAGCACGACGAAAGGAAGAGCTAAAACTAATCTCGATCGTTGCTCTTCCATCAGTTGCCTGAGTTCGTTAATATCGGAAGAAAACTTTAAATTACCTTTTTGTTCTTCTGCTTGACTCATTCTGAAGTTATTATAAATTTCTTCTCGTCGTTCTTCCCTCAAATATTGCCTCAGTAGCAGTTGAATTTCTTGTTTTTCTTCAATAGAAAGTTTTTTAATAGCCTCGACTAGGTCGCTGAAGCTCATGACGCGAAATATTTTGTAGTCTTTATTCAATTAATTTAGCACGATGCAGATAGGATGGCGATCGCGCTCTCAAATCACAACAGCCGAGTAATAATGAAGCAAGAGGCAAGATAGCCAACCCATATCTACTTGCTTTTTAGTGATTGTAACCATTGACGCTGAAACTCCTGTTGTACTTCAACTGATGTCCTAAATTATGCTGATGAATCAGCTTACTAGAAAAAATTCTTAAATTGGTTGAAGTGCGATCGTTCTTATACCAATCCTAGAAATTCCAAATAATTCGTCAAACGTTAAGGCTGTAAGTGTTTCGACCTCGTTGTTTAGACTGATAGAGAACTCGATCTGCCATCTCCAATAACATGTCTGGCAAACTGTTTTGTGTGGGAATAGTGGTAGCAACTCCTAAACTAACGGTAATATAGCCATTGCTGCTAGCAACATGGGGAATCTGAAGCTGCTGGACTTGCGTAAGAATAGCTTTTGCTATATGCTCGGCTCCAGTAAGATTGGTATCGGGCAAAACGATCGCAAACTCTTCTCCACCATAGCGAGCAACTAGATCGGTAGGACGTTTGATAACTTGAGAGAGAGTCTGCGCGACTTGCACCAAGCATCGATCTCCCGCTGGATGACCGTAGATATCGTTGTAACATTTGAAGCGATCGACGTCGCACAAAATCAGCGACAATGGACTGATGCAGCGTGCCAATCGCTTCCATTCACGAGCAAAATACTCGTTGAAATAGCGACGATTGGCTACATTAGTCAGTTCATCGATAGTTGCCAATCGATGGAGTTCTTGATTAGCTGCTCGCAACTTCTCGTTAAGCTGCTTTAATTCGCTAGTTTGGCGATCGATGATTTGCTGCATCTGTTCCATCACATGATACGTCTGTGCTGGATCGATCCGTTTGAGCAATTGCGTTTGAGTAACAATCCCAGCTAACTCGCCAGTGGGTTCGGTAACGACCAAGCGACGAACTTGTAATTCTTGCATTCGTTGATGTACGATCCAAAGGGAACTCTGAGGCTGTACGGTAGATAAAGGTGCGCTCATGACGGTTTGTGCCGATAGGCGAGCGAAATCTCGTTTGCTTGCGTGAAGCTTAATAATGTCTCGTTCTGTAACGATTCCGACTGGAATAGAGCTATTGGCATTGACAATGACGATACAACTGACTCGATGCAATGCCATCTGTTGGGTTAGCTGCAAAACTGTGTCGTTAGGCGATCCGCAAATGACATTCCTTGCCATTACCTCAGCTACCTGTATGTAGCGCAGTAAATATTCTGGCTTCAAAACGTTGCGAATGCTCTGGGGAGTTACGATACCCATTAAGCGATCGCGATCGTCTAATATTGGCAGATGGCGAATTCGATAACGATTAAATAGCTCCGATACCGTAAAAATGTTGTCAATTTCGGAAGATTTTAGGCTAATTACTGTTTGAGTCATGAGATCGGCTAGGGTAAGTTTTTCTAGCGACCTCCCAGAAGAAATGACTTTGACGACATCTCGTTCAGTCAAAATCCCAACGAGTTTTTGATTATCGACGACTAACACGCAACTCGTCCGTGCCTCATTCATCGCTGCGATCGCTTCTGTCACCGATGTAGAAGGTGACAAGGTCAATGGCGATGACTGAACGATTGCTTCAACGGTTGTCTGCATCTGCATATCGATACACTGACTTTTTAACAATGACTGTACTTGTTTTGGTGCGATGCCGATTTATTTTGATTTAAAAAATCTAAGTTGCTTGGATTTTGTTCACCATTTAATCGATCCAAAGAAAATTTTAAATTAGTTTTGCTATCTTGCCAACGAATGTTAAATTAGATACAAAATTGAATTCCAGTAGTTTCCGAGTACAACAATAGAAAATAAAAAATTATTGGGGAGAATTACCCAAAACCCTTGTGTGGATTTACGCAGATTGGGTTGGGGTAGTGAGTGCGCGAACACCGTCCCCTCCTATAAAAAAAACTAGCTCCTCTGCTCAAAAATACTAGCCCCTCAACCCCAAAAAATTTTTTTTCTAGTTATTTCAAGGCTTTTGTCCCTGAGTACAAACTTGATTAATTCCAATAAATTCCGATCGCATCTTTGTACTCATGCCCTAAAAAACTGGGGTGGTATAACTCTTTTATTGCCAACGCCAACAAATCAGTTTAACAGTTTTTTCAAAATTTGGAATTCTACCAGAATTCATCTGCACACAACTACTTACGGAATTCAATGACTGGTACACTAATCGGCACTCAAACGACTTCCAAACTGCCAATTGCTCCTTCAACTGAGAAAAAATCTGCTGGCGGTTGCGGTTGCAGTTCAAAAACCCCCCAGGAAGTCAAAGACCAGAAAATTTTAGACAGAATTTCTAAGCACCCTTGTTATAGCGAAGAAGCACACCATCATTATGCACGGATGCACGTTGCCGTAGCACCCGCATGCAATATTCAGTGCAACTATTGTAACCGCAAGTATGATTGCGCCAATGAAAGTCGTCCTGGCGTTGTTAGCGAATTGCTAACCCCAGAAGAAGCGGCACATAAAGTATTAGTTATCGCTGGTAAAATTCCACAAATGACGGTGCTAGGTATTGCTGGACCCGGCGATCCTCTAGCTAACCCCGAAAAAACCTTTCGTACCTTTGAGTTAATTGCACAAAAAGCTCCCGATATTAAATTATGCTTGTCCACCAATGGGTTAATGCTACCCGATTACGTCGATCGCATCAAACAACTCAATATCGATCACGTCACCATTACGATTAATATGGTTGACCCAAAAGTAGGAGAAAAAATTTACCCTTGGATTCGCTACAAGCGCAAACGCTACAAAGGATTAGAAGCAGCCAAAATCCTTCACGAACGTCAAATGGAAGGATTGCAGGCACTCCAGGAAGCCGATATACTCTGCAAAGTTAACTCCGTCATGATTCCAGGGATCAACGACGAACACTTAGTAGAAGTTGATGAAGTTATCAGATCCAAGGGTGCATTCCTGCACAATATTATGCCCCTGATTTCGGCTCCCGAACACGGCACTTATTTCGGACTAACCGGACAGCGCGGTCCCACGCCCAAAGAACTGAAAGCCTTGCAAGACAATTGTTCTGGCAACATGAAAATGATGCGCCACTGCCGCCAATGTCGTGCAGACGCAGTGGGACTTCTCGGTGAAGATCGATCGCAAGAATTCACCAAAGATAAATTCATGGAAATGGCTCCAGAATACGATTTCGATAAGCGCCAAGAAGTTCATGCAGGCATCGAGCAATCCAAAGCAGAGCAAAAAGCAGAAAAAGAAAGAAAAGCAGCGCTCAGAAAAGCAAACGACGCACCTTTACCCAAAATTCTCGTTGCAGTTGCAACCAAAGGCGGCGGCGTAGTCAATCAACACTTCGGTCATGCCAAAGAATTCCAAATCTTTGAAATCGATGGCACAGAAGCGAAATTTGTCGGACACCGCAAGGTAGATCTTTACTGCCAGGGTGGTTATGGCGAAGAAGCAACTTTAGACAACATTATCAAAGCGATCGCAGATTGCAAAGGCGTACTCGCCTCCAAGATTGGCAGTTGTCCGCAAGACGAACTGCGTAAAGCAGGAGTCGAACCCTTTGAAGGATATGACACCATTACTAAGGTTGCCTTTGACTTCTACGAACAATATCTGCAAAAGCAGAAAGAGTTAGCAGCAGTATAGTTGCAAACGCTATAACCGAGGAGTAGAGCCATGACTTACCGGATTACCAGTGAATGTATTGAATGCGATCGCTGCCAAACGCAATGTCCCACAGATGCAATTGAAACTCTCAACGGCAAACTGTTCATTAACCCTAACCTCTGTAACGATTGCGTTGGTTCTTACGGCGTTCCCCAGTGCATGGCAGTATGTCCCACCAATAATGGTTGCGTTCCCAGTATCGATACTTTAATCCCATCTAAACAAACACAAGCAGATTACTGGGAATCCTGGTTCGATATTTATGATAGGGCGATCGTCCAACTCAAAGCCAGAAAGCAAACCAAATATTGGCATCGCTGGTTCTCTCTCTACTCCCAGGAAATAGCATCTCTAGCAAATAATTACACCTAGTGCGGGCATCTTGCCCGCGTGCGGGAAACCCAAACCGCGAGTGAGACGCTCGCACTACCAAGAATTTCTCAAAACTGGTCACAGATAACTGCTAACTGGTAACTAATAATGAACGACTGCATCTATCTTGACAATAACGCTACGACTCGTATCGACGACGAAGTAATTACGGCGATGCTGCCTTACCTAACTACCTATTACGGCAATCCCTCATCCATGCACACCTTCGGCGGACAAGTCGGAGGTGCCGTAAAAGAAGCACGAGAGCAAGTCGCCTCCTTACTGGGCGCAGAATCTTCGGAAATCGTTTTTACCAGTTGTGGCACGGAAGGAAATAACGCCGCGATTCACGCTGCTTTATCCGCGCAACCCGATAGAAAACATATTATTACAACTGAAGTCGAACATCCAGCCGTGCTAAATCTATGCAAGCACCTGGAAAAGAAAGGCTATACCGTTACTTATCTCTCAGTCAACGAGAAAGGATTGTTAGACTTAGATGAATTAGAAGCTTCGCTCACCGGAGGAACCGCCTTAGTTTCGACCATGTATGCAAACAACGAAACGGGCGCACTATTCCCAGTCGAGCAAATCGGGCAGATGGTGAAGGAATACGGTGCTATCTATCACGTCGATGCCGTGCAAGCAGTGGGCAAAATCCCTCTCAATATGAAGGATAGCACTATCGATCTGCTCACCCTTTCCGGTCACAAACTTCATGCACCAAAAGGTATCGGAGTGCTATACGTGCGCCGTGGTACGAGATTTCGTCCTCTGCTCATCGGCGGACACCAAGAAAGAGGTCGTCGTGCGGGAACAGAAAACGTCCCTGGTATCGTTGCACTCGGCAAAGCGGCAGAATTGGCAAAACAGCATTTAGCTAATGTAGATCGCGAAAAACGGTTGCGCGATCGCCTCGAACAAGCTATCCTTGCAACCATTCCCGATACTGTCGTCAACGGTCATCCCACTCAACGGTTGCCCAACACCACTAATGTTGGCTTCAAATATATCGAAGGCGAAGCAATCCTCTTGCATCTCAACCAGTACGGTATCTGTGCCTCTTCTGGTTCCGCTTGTACCTCCGGTTCTCTAGAACCCTCCCACGTCTTGCGAGCAATGGGACTTCCCTACTCAGTGTTGCACGGTTCAATTCGATTCAGCCTCTCTCGTTATACCACCGAAGCGGAAATCGATCGCGTTCTCGAAGTTCTTCCTGGCATTATCGAACACCTCCGCGCCCTCTCTCCCTTCTCCAGCGACGAAGCAGATTGGTTACAAGAACAAGAAAAAGCAGTACTTACTAAGTAACAGTAATCAGTAAACAGTGAAGCGAGCGCTGATTACTAACCACTGACTACTAACACCTAACAACTAACAACTAACCACTGATAACTGGTAACTGATTATGTGGGACTATACAGACACAGTAATGGATCACTTCTACAATCCCCGTAATAAAGGTGCGATTACGGAGGCACAAGAAGGAGAAAGAATTGTTACAGGAGAAGTCGGCAGTATTGCTTGTGGAGATGCGCTAAGATTGCACCTCAAGGTACAAGAAGCTACTGAAATTATTATAGATTCTAGATTTCAAACCTTTGGCTGTACCTCTGCGATCGCGTCTTCTTCTGCCTTAACCGAATTGCTCAAAGGGAAAACTTTAGACGAAGCGCTTAACATAACCAATAAAGAAATTGCCGACTTTTTAGGCGGATTGCCCGAAGAAAAAATGCATTGTTCTGTTATGGGACAGGAAGCATTAGAAGCGGCTATTGCCAACTACAGAGGCATTCCCTTAGAAAACCATGACGATGATGAAGGAGCGTTACTCTGTCGCTGTTTCGGCGTTACCGATTCTAAGATTCGTCGCGTCATTATTGAAAATAATCTTACCACTGCCGAACAAGTTACGCACTATGTTAAAGCAGGCGGCGGATGCGGTTCTTGCTTGGCAGATATCGACGATATCATTGCAGACGTTCTCGAACAGAAAGAGAAAGCAGTGGCGGTGGCAACAAAAGTTGTTACAGATAAATTAGCCACTACCCAATCCGGCAAACCCCTGACCAATCTGCAAAAAATCGGGCTGATTCAGCAAGTTTTAGAAAGCGAAATCAAACCCCTCCTCGCTAGAGATGGCGGCGATGTCGAACTGTTCGATGTCGAAGGCGATCGCGTCCTTGTCGTTCTCCAGGGCGCTTGCACTAGCTGTTCTAGCTCCACGGAAACCCTCAAAGTTGCCATTGAAGCTACCCTGCGCGATCGCGTTTCGCCTACCTTAATCGTCGAATCCGTCTAAACATCATCTATCTTTAAATTCCCCCCTTAAAAAGGGGGGTTAGGGGGGATCGAAACCCTCAACAAGAACTTAAAAACTTTCCTACCTACCCAATATCTAACCATGTACAACTATCTAGAGCTACGAATGGGGCGATCGCCTCCAGTAGCGAAGCTCCCCATCGCGTAGCGCGTCCATAGGAAAGGGTTTTAGAAAAACCGATGCAGGGGATGAAGGTTCGCCAGGGACGTATCCCACATCAACAAGAACATCGCGAAGACAGTTTTACCGTTCGTCTCTACATCCTGGGTCTCTAAAATCCTGACCTACTTTCCTAATCCATTTTGTAATCCAGACCTACTTATTTTACAGGAGAATCAATCGTGCGACAAATAGCGTTCTACGGCAAAGGCGGAATCGGTAAATCTACCACTTCTCAAAACACCATTGCAGCCTTAGCAGAACAAGGTCAGCGCATCATGATCGTCGGTTGCGACCCTAAAGCTGACTCTACCCGCTTAATGCTTCACTGTAAAGCTCAAACCACCATTCTGCACCTAGCAGCAGAACGGGGATCTGTAGAAGATCTAGAACTCGAAGAAGTATTATTGACTGGCTATCGCAATGTTCGTTGTGTGGAATCCGGCGGTCCTGAGCCTGGAGTTGGCTGTGCTGGTCGCGGCATTATCACTGCCATTAACTTCCTAGAAGAAAATGGCGCATACGAAGACCTAGATTTCGTCTCCTACGACGTATTGGGCGACGTTGTCTGCGGTGGTTTTGCCATGCCAATCCGTGAAGGAAAAGCACAAGAAATTTACATCGTCACCTCGGGTGAAATGATGGCAATGTATGCAGCTAATAACATCGCGCGAGGCATTCTCAAGTACGCTCACTCCGGCGGCGTTCGCTTGGGCGGGTTGATTTGCAACAGCCGCAAAGTTAACAAGGAAATCGAATTAATCGAAGCGCTTGCCGAGCGTCTCGGCACGCAAATGATTCACTTCCTTCCCCGCGACAACCAAGTTCAGGAAGCTGAACTGCGCCGTCAAACCGTGATCGAGTACTCTCCCGATCACAAACAGGCAGATGAGTATCGCGCTCTTGCCAAGAAGATCGAGCAAAACACCAACCTAGTCATTCCAACTCCTATCGAGATGGAAGAACTAGAAAATCTGTTGATCGAATTCGGTCTCCTCGGCGGCGAAGAAGAGTATCAAAAAGCGCTTGAGGCAGACAAAGCGAAAGCTGCGGCTGCCGTCTAATTCGGCGACTAGAAATGTTTAGAGGGATGAAACCAGACAAGGAAGATCGAACTCCCTCCTCTCCCAAATCCCCCTATCTTCCTTGTTTCTCCCTCTTCCTCATTCACTGATAACTGATTACTGATAACTGGTAACTGATATGACCACAGCAGAGGAAAAGAGACAGCTAATCCAGGAGGTACTGGACGTTTATCCAGAGAAAGCCCGCAAAAAACGGGAAAAACACCTCAACGTTTATGAGGAAGGAAAACCAGATTGCGGCGTTAAGTCGAACGTTAAATCCCTTCCCGGCGTAATGACCACTCGCGGTTGTGCCTATGCAGGTTCAAAAGGAGTGGTATGGGGTCCGATTAAAGATATGATTCATATCTCTCACGGTCCGGTTGGTTGCGGTTATTACTCCTGGTCTGGTCGCCGTAATTATTACATCGGTACTACAGGTATTGATACTTTCGGTACGATGCAGTTCACCTCCGATTTCCAAGAGCGCGATATCGTCTTCGGCGGTGACAAGAAACTGCACAAACTCATTCTCGAAATTGAAGAACTCTTCCCGCTCAATGGAGGAGTCTCCATTCAATCAGAATGTCCTATCGGTCTAATTGGAGACGATATCGAAGCGGTTGCTAAAAAGACCAGCAAAGAAATCAATAAGACCGTTGTTCCCGTCAGATGCGAAGGATTCCGAGGCGTTTCCCAATCTCTCGGACACCATATCGCTAACGACTCGATTCGCGACTGGGTATTCCCCCAAGCGGATAAAGAAAACGCAGAATTTGAAGGCACGCCCTATGATGTAGCCATTATCGGCGACTACAACATCGGTGGCGATGCTTGGTCGAGCCGCATTCTGCTCGAAGAAATGGGCTTAAGAGTCGTCGCTCAGTGGTCTGGCGATGGCACGCTCAATGAAATCAAGCTTACGCCCAAAGTGAAGCTCAATCTCGTCCACTGCTATCGGTCGATGAACTACATCAGCCGTCACATGGAAGAGAAGTATGGGGTACCCTGGTTTGAGTATAACTTCTTCGGACCGACCAAGATTGCTGAATCCTTGAGAGCGATCGCGAATTTCTTCGACGACAAAATCAAAGAAGGCGCAGAAAGAGTTATCGCTAAGTATCAACAGCAAGTCGATGAGATCCTCGCCAAGTATCGTCCGCTTCTAGAAGGCAAAAAAGTCATGATGATGGTCGGTGGATTGCGTCCTCGCCACGTCGTTCCCGCCTTCAAAGATTTGGGAATGGAAATGCTCGGCACGGGCTATGAATTTGGTCACAACGACGACTACAAACGTACTACTCACTATATCGAAGACAGCACCTTGATTTACGACGATGTAACGGGCTATGAGTTCGAGAAGTTCGTTGAAACCCTCAAACCCGACCTCGTTGCTTCTGGAATTAAGGAGAAATACGTCTTCCAGAAAATGGCACTGCCCTTCCGTCAAATGCACTCTTGGGATTATTCTGGTCCCTACCACGGATATGACGGATTCGCCATCTTTGCAAGAGATATGGATCTCGCGCTCAACAGCCCCACCTGGGAATTAATCGGCGCACCCTGGAAGAAGTAATTGTTGTTAGTGGTTAGTGGTTAGTCGTTTTTCCCACTAACTACCAACTACTAACTACTACCTAATCCCTAATCCCCAATTCCCCAATCATCCTTGATAGGAGCAAAATAATGGCTCAGAATGTAGAGAAGATCAAAGACCACGCCGAACTATTTCAACAGCCAGAGTATCAAGAACTCTTCAAAAGCAAAAAAGAAGGCTTTGAAGGAATGCCTGCTGCCGATGAAGTGGAAAAAATAGTCGAATGGACGAAAACTTGGGAATACCGCGAAAAGAACTTCGCTCGCGAAGCGTTAACGGTTAACCCAGCCAAAGCCTGCCAGCCTCTTGGAGCCATTCTCGCTGCCGTTGGCTTTGAAAGCACGTTGCCCTTCGTACACGGTTCGCAAGGTTGCGTTGCTTACTTCCGCACCCATTTTACCCGCCACTTCAAAGAACCCTTCAACGCCGTTTCTAGTTCCATGACCGAAGATGCAGCCGTCTTCGGCGGACTGAAGAATATGGTTGAAGGCTTGGCGAACGCTTACGCCCTCTATAAACCCAAAATGATTGCCGTCTGTACGACCTGTATGGCAGAGGTAATTGGGGATGACTTGGGTGCGTTTATTACCAACTCCAAGAAAGCAGAGTCTATTCCTGAAGATTTTCCGGTTCCCTACGCCCATACCCCCAGCTTTGTCGGTTCCCACATTACGGGATACGACAACATGATGAAGGGGATTCTTACCAATCTTACCGAAGGCAAGAAGAAAGAAACTACCAACGGCACGATTAACTTCATCCCCGGTTTTGAAACCTACATGGGCAACCTGCGGGAGTTGAAGCGCCTCACGTCTTTACTGGGCGTAAACGCTACGGTTTTGGCAGACAACGAAGAGTATTTGGATTCTCCCAACACGGGAGAATACGAAATGTATCACGGAGGAACGCCTCTAGACGTAGCAGCCGAGTCGATTAACGCCGAACAAACCATTGCCCTGCAAGCTTACTCCACCACCAAGACGCGGGAGTACATCGAGAAAGAATGGAGACAAAAAGTCTCCGTACAACGTCCTTGGGGCATCAAAGGAACCGACCAATTCCTGATGGCGCTGTCTGAAGCAACAGGCAACCCCATCCCCAGAGAGTTAGAAGTCGAACGCGGTCGCGTTGTCGATGCTATGACCGATACCCAAGCTTGGCTGCATGGCAAGCGGGCTGCGCTTTACGGCGATCCCGATTTGGTGCTGGGACTGTTGCAGTTCTTGCTAGAGATGGGAGTTGAACCCGTTCACGTTCTCGTGACCAACAGCAACCCCACCTTTGAGGAAGAAGCTAAGACATTACTAGCTTCTAGTCCCTACGGACGTTCTGCAACTGTTTGGGGTGGTAAGGATCTTTGGCACATGCGATCGCTGCTGTTCACCGAACCCGTAGACTTCCTGATCGGAAACTCCTACGCGAAGTACCTCTGGCGCGATACTCATACGCCATTAGTCCGCATTGGCTATCCGATCTTCGATCGCCACCACTTACATCGCTATTCTACCATCGGTTACTCTGGTGCGCTCAATCTACTCAACTGGATTGCTAATACAGTCCTCGACGAGTTAGATCGCAACACCATTATCCCAGCGAAGACGGATATCTCTTATGACCTGATTCGCTAATCGGGACTGGGGATAGGTGCTTTGGGGCTTTGAGAGTAGGGGACATAACCCCTCTCCTCCTTAAAAACAGGGAAGACGAACAACTCCCCCTTCTCCCCCATCTACCCCATTTCCCTTGTCTTCAAAAAAACTCCCCTAGGAGCAATAATTATGACCACTACCACCCATCCCCTCATTCCTAACAGAAAGCCATCTTTTGATATTCTCTATCCCCTGCGCCGTTGGATCGATGGCATTGAGGTTAAAGATGCAAAATTCGCCCACTTCATCTGTCAAGTTTTTCCTTGCAATTGTCCTTTTGAGCGGGATATTAAGCTTTTTGGACGCACTCTGTTTCATATTCCTCCTCTTTGTAAATTGAATCCTTTATACAACGAGGTTGTTGGTTTGCGGTTTCGGGCTTTATCTTATCTGTCCGATACTTGCGGGGTGGATGTAACTCACTACATCTGTTAGTCATTGGTCATCGGTCATTAATTACAAAGGACAAATGACAAGTGACAAAAGACAAAGGACAAAATCATGAAATTAACTCAAGGCAAAATTAACGAACTGCTTACGCAGTCGGGTTGCGACCACAACCACAAAAAAGACGGTAAGGGCAAAAATAAGTCTTGCAAGCAGCAAGCTCAACCCGGTACTGCTCAAGGGGGTTGTGCTTTTGATGGGGCTTCTATTGCTTTGGTGCCGATTACTGATGCAGCACATTTAGTCCACGGTCCCATCGCGTGTGCGGGCAATTCTTGGGGCAGTCGGGGCAGTCTTTCTTCTGGTCCTACGACTTACAAAATGGGTTTTACGACTGATGTAAGTGAAAATGACGTGATTTTTGGTGGGGAAAAACGACTCTACAAGGCGATTAAAGAAGTTTGCGATCGCTATCATCCCCCCGCCGTATTCGTCTATTCTACTTGCGTGACGGCGCTTATCGGCGACGATATGGATGCGGTTTGCGCTGCGGCGACTAAGAAGTTTAATACTCCCGTCATACCAGTTAATTCCCCGGGTTTTGTGGGTAGTAAAAACCTGGGCAATCGATTGGGTGGAGAATCCTTACTCGAATATGTTGTTGGTAGTAAGGAACCTGAATATACAACGCCTTACGATATTAATTTAATTGGCGAATACAATATTGCTGGGGAAATGTGGAACGTTACCCCTATCTTTGAAAAGCTGGGCATCCGCGTGTTGGCAAAAATTACAGGCGATGCTCGCTATGAGGAAATTTGCCACGCCCATCGCGCCAAAGTTAACGTCATGATTTGTTCCAAGGCGTTGATTAACATGGCGACGAAAATGAAGGACAAATACGGCGTTCCCTACACGGAAGAGTCTTTCTACGGCATCGACGATATGAATCGTTGTTTGCGGAATGTTGCCAAGTTGTTAGGCGATGTAGATTTGCAAGAGAGAGTTGAAAAACTCATCGCCGAAGAAACGGCTAAGTTAGATGTTGCTTTAGCACCCTATCGGGAAAGATTGAAAGGCAAGCGCGTTGTTCTTTATACGGGTGGGGTTAAGAGTTGGTCGATTATTTCTGCGGCAAAGGATTTAGGAATAGAGGTTGTCGCTACCAGTACCAAGAAAAGCACTGAGGAAGACAAAGCCAAAATTAAAGAATTACTCGGCAAAGATGGGATGACCCTAGAGAAAGGCAGTCCTAAAGAATTGCTCAACGTGATTGAGAAAACTAGGGCAGATATGCTGATTGCGGGCGGACGGAATCAGTATACGGCACTGAAAGCCCGCATTCCCTTCCTCGACATCAACCAAGAACGTCACCATCCTTACGCGGGTTACGACGGCATGATTGAAATGGCAAAGGAATTAGATGAGGCACTGCACAGTCCTATTTGGGCGCAGTTGAGAAAAGCTGCACCGTGGGAAACAGTTGAAACAGTGACCGAGAAACTGGCTGTTAATTATTAAGTCTTTTTGATCTCACGCAGAGGCGCAGAGAAGAGCGCAAATCTCTAACTTCCGACTTCCGACTTCATACTTCCGACTTCATTATGACTACTGTAACCAGTCGCAAAAAATCTGTCGCAGTGAATCCTTTGAAGTTAAGTCAGCCTTTGGGTGCTTCATTGGCTTTCCTTGGGTTGAAGGGGATGATGCCTTTGTTTCACGGTTCGCAAGGTTGTACGGCTTTCGCTAAAACGCTTTTGGTACGCCATTTCCGCGAGGCTATTCCTATGTCTACGACGGCGATGACTGAAGTGGCTACTATTCTGGGCGGACAGGAAAATATCGAACAGGCAATCTTGGTTTTAGTCGAGAAGGCAAAACCAGAAATGATTGGTCTTCTGACGACGGGATTGACTGAAACTCGCGGCGAAGATATGGAGGGCATTCTTCGACTCTTCCGCAAAAGTCATCCCGAATTAGATTATCTGCCAATTATCTTTGTCTCGACTCCCGATTATAAAGGGGCATTGGAAAGTGGATTTGCTGCTGCGGTAGAAAGCATTGTCTCGACGGATTACGAGACTGGGGAAGAGAAACCGCCTTCTCTCTACCAACAACCTCAAATAACAATTTTAGGGGGTTCTCTGCTTTCGCCAGGGGATTTGGAAGAGATTAAGGAGATTGTTGAGGCGTTTGGGTTGAAACCTTTGGTAGTGCCCGATCTCGGCGGTTCCTTAGACGGACATCTCGAAGATGATTATCAGACGACAACGAGTGGCGGAACTACCTTGGAAGGGTTGAGAAGCTTGAAAGAGTCTGTTTATACCATCGCGATTGGAGAAAGTATGCGTCCTGCTGCCGAAATCCTAAAACAAAAGTTCGGCACTAGCTACGAACTCTTTCCCAGGATAGCAGGCTTGGAGGCAACGGATAATTTCATCTGGCGACTTTCTAAAATTGTCAGTTCCAGACACGATCCCCATTTTGTTAATCCGCCTCGCGTACCGCAGAAATATCAGCGCCAGCGTCGTCAATTGCAAGATGCCATCCTCGACACGCATTTCTATTTTGGTCGCAAGAAAGTTTCTTTAGCATTAGAACCAGATTTACTTTATCAAACCAGTTGGTCGCTCAAAGAAATGGGGGCAGAAATTCACGCGGCAGTAACGACAATGAAATCTCCAATTTTGGAAGATTTACCTGTAGAAACAGTAACGGTTGGGGACTTGGAAGATTTAGAAGATTTGGCAGAAGGTTCCGATTTAATTATTGCTAATTCTCACGGAAAAAGAGTTTCTCAAAAATACAATATTCCCCTATATCGCATGGGCTATCCTATCTTCGATCGCCTGGGTAACAATCATCGCTGTTTAGTCGGTTATCGAGGAACAATTCAGTTTCTCTTGGATGTTGGCAACCTTTTTTTGGAAGCAGAAGAAGCCCACAATCACAGTCAATTTACTCATCATCATAACCACTAATAATTAGAACCATCCAAAATCGAACGATGAGCCAAGCAGTCTTGTTAAAAGAACCCAAAACTTTTTTTAAGAAACCAACGGTCTTTCTTAAAAAAACTTCTTCTTTAGATATCTTTGCTAATCCCTTTCTTCAAGAATTAGCCAGACAAATTATCGCTAGAGATACTTTTGGTATCTATCGTAACTATTCTTATGGATCGCTCGTGCAATTATTAATATTAGATCCCGAAACACGCAATCGCTACCAAAAAGATATTTTTTCTCAAAAGCGAATCTTTACTTTTTACAAAACGGTAGCCGCACGAGTAGAATAAGAAACTGGAAAACCAACTAAAATTTTTATTAATTTTAACCCTGAAGGGGTGAGTTCTGTATTAATATTTTGTGGCAACGTATTGGTTACTGCTCAGGTCATACGCAACGCTCAAAATTTTGGTTTTGATTCCCTAGAAGAACTCGCCAATGAAGGCGATCGCGTTACCAATTCAGCTCTTGAATTAGCTAAAAGATATCTTGATTTTCTTCGACCTATTTTAGGAGAAATATCGTGAAAGTTGCATTTGCTACCAGCGATAACGTTCGCATTAACTCTCACTTTGGTTCAGCACAAAGTATTGCTGTCTATGATGTTTCATCTAAAGGCTATAACTTTTTAGAAACAAAAACATTTGACGGCAATCTTAACGAAGATGGAAACGAAGATAAATTAGTTCCAAAAGTTGCTGCCTTAGAAGGATGTACTTTAGTTTATGTTTCGTCAATTGGAGGTAGTGCAGCTTCCCGTTTACTTAGCAACAAAATTACTCCTGTCAACCTCAGAAGTGACGAAGAAGAAATCAAAAGAACGCTAGATAATTTAGTTGAAACATTGAATGGCGATCCTCCTGCATGGTTGAGGAAAGCATTACAACAGCAACAACCGAAAAGCTTCGATTTTGAAGATGAAGACGAGTAGTATGGGTGCTTTGCCCGTTACTCGCGAGCAAGATGCTCGCACTATCTGCTAAAAACTAACCCATAGCAATTATTAATCCAATGAGTACAACTGCAACTGAAACAAACACAAATCTTGTCGCAAAAAACGCATTTTTGCAAGAATTAGTTCGTCAAATTCGCGCACAGGATCGTTACGGCGTTTACAGAAGCTGGGAAGATAGATTAGTGCTTGCACCTTTTGTCGTTTCTCGCGAAAAAAAACGTCAAATAAAAGTTGATGGAGACGTGGATTCAGCTACTCAATTAAGAGTGCTATCTTTTTATCGCGCGATCGCGGCTTGCATTGAAAAAGAAACCGGAAAACTTTGCCAAGTCGTTATCGATTTGAGTCATGAAGGTTTTGGTTGGGCATTGATTTGGTGCGGACGCTTAATGATAGTTTCTCGTACTCTCAGAGATGCTCAACGTTTTGGTTACGATTCCCTCGAAAAGTTAGCCGCCGAAGGAGAGAAATTAGTCAAAGCTGGCGTTGATTATATTCAGCGTTATCCTGAGATTGCAAATCTTTAATTTGGTCATTGGTCATTAGTCATTGGTAGAAGTGACAAGTGACAAAAGACAAAGAACAAAGAACTAAGGACAGAACAATGGTCGAACTAACCACGGAAATTCCAACAAAAGAAGCTATTGAGGAGTTAAAAACCCAAATCAAACGCCTCAATACCCAAGCGGGTCAAATGAAAATGGATCTGCACGATCTGGCAGAAGGATTACCCACCGACTTTGAAAAACTGCCAGAAGAAGCTGCTAAAACCTATGAGGTTTATAAGCACTTAGATACTCTAAAAAAACAACTGAAAGACTGGGAGAAAAAAATCAAATGACACTTACAACCGCTACACAAAGAACTTTAGCAGAATTTAGAAAGCTGACAGATGCAGAAGATTACTTGCAATTTTTTAATCTTCCCTATAGACAAGATTTTGTCAATGTTAATCGACTGCATATTCTCAAACAATTTGCCCTTTTAATTGCCAAAATTGATGAAGTTTTTCCCAATGTCAGTGAAGAGGAAAGATTAGAAAAATATCGCTTGGCACTGACAGAAGCCTATGAACTCTTCCAAACAGCCAGTCCGCAAGAAACCAAACTGTTCAAAGTCTTCAACGAAACACCAAAAAACTTTGTTTCCCTCGAATCGCTGGCTAAAAAGGCAGGAGTAATGTAAATGGTACTGACACCACAGGAATTAGAACGCTACAGCCGACAAATCATGCTTCCTGGTTTTGGCGAAAAAGGACAAACAGCCTTAAAAAACTCAACTGTCCTTGTTACTGGTGTAGGCGGATTGGGTGGCACGGCTGCTCTTTATTTGGCAGTAGCGGGGATTGGCAAACTAATCCTCGTTCGTGGGGGAGAAGTACGTCTCGATGACATGAATCGCCAGATTCTCATGACCGATGACTGGGTTGGCAAGCCTAGAGTACATAAAGCCAAGGAAACCCTAGCCAAAATTAACCCTCATATCGAAATCGAAGCGATTCCCGAATACGTTACCTCCCAAAACGTTGATTCCTTGGTGAAGCAAGCTGATATCGCGATCGATTGTGCCTTTAATTTCGAGGAACGAGACTTGCTTAACGATGCTTGCGTGCGTTGGAATAAACCGATGGTAGAAGCTGCTATGAATGGCATGGAAGCCTATCTCACTACGATTATTCCTGGCAAAACTCCCTGTCTCTCTTGTATCTTTCCCGAAAAACCCCAATGGGATCGCTGGGGTTTTGGTGTCCTCGGTGCTGTTAGCGGAACTCTTGCTTGTCTGGCGGCTTTAGAAGCCATCAAATTAATTACCGGACTAGATAAGCCACTTTTAGGTCAGTTACTGACGATGGACTTGAGTCGCTTGGAATTTGCCAAACGCCGTCCCTACCACGATCCCGATTGCCCAGTTTGCAGCAGTAGAACGAAACAAGGGATTGCAGAAGCGATCGCGTTATTGGAAAGAACAAAAGAAGAAGAACTGGCAAGCATGAGGTATTAAATTTTTTCCTCCTACTAACCACCAACTACTAACCACCAACAAAAAAAAGGAGATTTCGATGACAATTATCCTCACAGAAAAAGCAGCTTTTCGCCTTCGTACTTTTATTAAAGGAAGCGCATCAGCCACGCCTGAAACTGGAGTGAGAGTAGGCGTAAAAGATGGCGGATGTAGCGGTTACGAATATGCTTTAGATATTGCAGACAAACCCAATCCCGATGATTTGATATTTAAACAAGACAACATACCTATTTATATCGATCCAATCAGCGAACCATTAGTGAAAGGCGTTGTCATTGATTTTGTCGAAAGTTTAACTCAAAGCGGCTTCCAATTTATTAATCCCAATGCAACAGATACCTGCGGCTGTGGCAAGTCATTTTCAGTTGGCGATTGTACCCCTGATGCAATTCCTTGTAGCTAAAGAAATTTATCGAGTCGCGATCGAACATCTAAGGTAGTGCGAGCATCTTGCTCGTGCCTAGAAAATATGAGCTGCAAGCGAGACGCTCACACTACATTAATCCAAATCGAGGAGAACTAAAAAATGACTACAACTTACAAAGTTCGCTTAATCAAAGGCAAAAAGAAAAAGCCTCCAGAAGTCGATGTAACGATTGATGTGGCTGAAGATACTTACATCTTTGATGCAGCAGAAGAAAATGGCATAGATTTACCTTCTTCTTGTCGTTCTGGTTCCTGTTCTAGTTGCGTTGGCAGGATCGAGGAGGGAGAAGTCAATCAAGACGATCAAGTTTTCTTAGATGACGACCAACTAGCGAAGAAATTCGTTCTTTTGTGCGTAGCTTATCCTCGTTCTGATTGCACGATTAGAACTCATCAGGAAGCTTATTTGGTCTGAGATATTCAATTTTACTTCTAAGTGACAAAATGGCTTAGGTAAAAGTGGGCATTATTTTTTATCTTTACCCTCTTATTCATCGCTAATAGTGCCCGCTCTAATTTCAATTTGAGACTCTCAAAAATTGAGATGCCGATCGTCGAATTTCAAAATAAAAAATAGCTTGGTATCAAAGCTTGGTGTTTATCCCACAGTAACTCGACTCATGAGGAGATGTTGCAATTGTGATTAAACCAGAATATCTCGCTCAAGAATATGTATTGCTAGTCAAGAATTATTATCCGATGACTGGGGAGTTATTAGAGTATTGCTATGTCAAAATTCTTGAGTGCTATCTGGAAAGATCGGGGAAGCGTTTTTATTACGTTGGCGTTTATTATCCCGAAGGAATGTTAGCTGTCATTCAAGAGCAACAAGATGTTTTAAAAGATATTGCCGAAAATATGGGATTAGTTACAGTAGTTTGTATCAATGCAACTCGATTGGTACGCGATCCAGTTTCAAATCTAAAACAAGAAAATCCTCGTCTTTGGCTAGAGTTATATTGGGTCACGGCACGCAGATATTGAGAAAATTATTGAGCGATCGCAACTAAAACTAAATAAAGGAAATTATATCTATGTTTACCCAGGAGTTTTCGGTTTGTTTTTCTTCGTTAGCTTTACTAAAAAATAAAGAAAAGGGAGTTGTCAGTTGCTTGAGAAACAAGGATAAAGAAATTATCCGGTTTATCGCTCTCATTTTTTTGAAAAGAAATGAATTACTCAATTTGCAGGAGAACGTCTAATGGCAACACTGACTGGTACAACCCTTGGAGGACTTACCTGGGAACCGAATTTCGTTCAAGAAATCGACCAACACAAATGTATTGGCTGTGGCAGATGCTTTAAAGTTTGCGGTCGCAATGTGCTCGCTCTGAGGGCAATGAACGATGAAGGTGAATTTGTAGAAGATGAAGATGATGATGAAATCGAACGCAAGGTAATGACAATTGCCAATCCTCAATACTGTATAGGCTGTCAGGCTTGTTCGAGAATTTGCCCGAAAAATTGCTATACACACGCTGCTTTAGCAGTCTAAAAATTAGATCTTAAAAGCTATTAGCTTTTAAAATAAAGAAATAGCATAATTCGAGAAAGCGTCAGCGATCGCGTTTTGGTACATACTTAAAAAAGCTGGCTGCTTGCTGCAAACTAGCAAAATTTGTTATTGTGTCGAATAGCGTCGGAAAACTATGCGCGTTGCTCAGAATATTACAGAACTCGTCGGTCGGACCCCTCTGGTTCGGTTAAATCGCATTCCCCAGGCAGAAGGTTGCGTCGCTCAAATCCTGGTTAAGCTAGAGAGCATGAATCCTGCTGCCTCAGTTAAAGACCGGATTGGCGTGCATATGATTAATAGCGCCGAACGAGAAGGATTAATTTCTCCCGGTAAAACCATTCTCGTCGAACCCACTTCAGGCAATACAGGAATTGCGCTGGCTATGGCAGCCGCTGCCAAAGGTTATAAATTAATCTTGACCATGCCAGAGACCATGAGTTTAGAGCGACGGGCAATGCTAAAAGCTTATGGCGCGAAATTGGAACTAACTCCGGGCAATAAGGGAATGAGCGGCGCGATCGCACGAGCGAACGAACTCTTAGAAACTATTCCCAATGCCTATATGCTCCAACAATTCAACAATCCTTCTAACCCAGAAATTCATCGATTGACAACGGCAGAGGAAATTTGGGAAGATACTAATGGTAGAGTGGATATTCTCGTCGCTGGCGTAGGAACAGGAGGCACGATTACCGGAGTTAGTGAAGTTATCAAACAGAGAAAGCCAGAGTTTAAAGCGATCGCAGTCGAACCAGCCAACAGCCCCGTCCTCTCTGGCGGTAATCCCGGCCCTCACAAAATTCAAGGCATCGGTGCAGGTTTTGTGCCTCAAGTCCTTAAAGTCGATCTGATCGATGAAGTAATAACCGTAACCGATGAAGACGCGATCGCCTATAGTCGTCGCATGGCAAAAGAAGAAGGTCTGCTATCTGGAATTTCTAGTGGGGCCGCCCTTTGTGCCGCTATCCAAGTAGCCAAGCGTCCAGAAAATAAGGGAAAGCTCATCGTCATGATTCAGCCCAGCTTTGGCGAACGCTATCTCAGTACGGTGCTGTTCCAAAACTTAGATGAAGGAGAGAGAGAGCCAGTACTTGCTTAATGTTCGGAATTCAGGAGTCTAGGAGCCAAGATTCTATCATTTGTACCTTGTCTCCTGTATCTCTCTCTTCGACTTCTTTGATATAGTTCTTTTGTCCTGAATTTCTATATGAACGTTAGAATTTTTTGAGGTTTCTATTTCCTGAGAGCAACTTCTGTAAACAATGAAATTAAGTGAAATTGTTGCAAAGTTAGGTAAGTTAGCAGCATCGGATAGTCTTACTTCTAACCCAGGTTGCGATCCCAACATTACAGGAGTTGCCCCAGTTGAAGAAGCTACTGCGGGAACGCTGAGCTATATTGAGGGAGCGAAATTTGCTGCTATGGTAGCGAAAACGGCGGCAAGTGCCTTAATTTTGCCTCTAGATCCCGCGCTACAGACGCAAGCAAGCGATCGCGACATTGCTTGGATTGCCACTGCCGAGCCAAGGTTAGCGTTCGCTCATGCGATTAAACTTTTTTACCATCCCTTCCAACCGTCGCCCAGAACTCATCCGACTGCGGTTGTTTCCCCTGGCGCAACCATTGGCAAGGATGTTTACATTGGCGCTCACGTTGTCATTCATGCAGGCGTAAAAATCGGCGATCGCGCCTGTATCCATCCCAATGTCGTCATTTATCCAGACGTGACAATTGGCGATCGCACTGTCTTACACGCTAACTGCACCATCCACGAACGCACCCAGATTGGTGCGGATTGCGTCATTCACAGCGGTGCGGTCATCGGTGCGGAAGGCTTTGGCTTTGTTCCCACGCCCCAAGGCTGGTTCAAAATGGAACAGTCCGGTTGTACGATCCTCGAAGATGGCGTAGAAGTCGGCTGCAACAGCACCATCGATCGCCCTGCGGTAGGAGAAACCCGCATAGGACGCAATACCAAGTTAGACAACCTAGTCCATATCGCTCATGGCTGTCAGATCGGTCAAAATTGCGCCTTTGCCGCCCAAGTAGGCTTAGCAGGGGGCGTGAAAGTAGGCGATCGCGTTATCTTAGCAGGTCAAGTTGGCGTTGCCAATCAGGTAAAAATCGGAGACGGCGCGATCGCAACTGCCCAAAGCGGCATTCACAACGATATCCAACCGGGCGAAATTGTTTCTAGCAGTCCCGCCGTTCCCAACAAATTATATTTAAAAGTTTCCGCCATTTATAAGCGTCTTCCCGAAATGTATCAAACCCTAAAACGCCTTCAGAAGAAATTGGGCGATGACTAATATCATTTTAAAGTTATGGCGATCGCTTTCATCAAAATCAATTATATTTCCTCGATCGCATTTGGGGGAGCAGAGAAGCCTATCAGTTAAACCCTGAATAAAAATTAATATAAAATTTTTCGCTGCTGGAATTTAATTGTGCTATTTATTAAGGTCGGAATGAAGTGTAAAAAGTCAAAAAATTCAGGTCAATAAAAATGGACAAAGACGATCGCAGTCAAACAACATTAACTTTTGAAGATTTATCTTTTATTGATGAACTGAATGAAAGAGAAAAAGTAGTTGGCGGTGAAACACAAATATTTGATGACGGTACTACTTTAGAAACAGGCGAATATTGGGATTGGGATAGCGGCTATGGGTATTTCTGGACTACATCGACAGATCTTGACGGAAACCAAGTCACTTATATCGAGGTTGGAAGAATCGCATAGACGATCTCCAGGATACTCAACCTTGGCGACAGCCTGAGCTTCTTATATCAAATCTGGTTAGACAACCACAAAAAATAGGAGTGCGACCATCTCGATCGCGATCTGTGAGCTGCGCACTACTATATTATGGCTAATTAAACGGATTTGATATTAAGCTAAATCCCTTCACTGCCTAACTATATCTTGGCTCGATATCAAATAAGCCAAACTATTAATACACTGTTTGAATCCATTCCCATTGTTGCGTCAATCCTTCAATTAAGGAGACTTTAGGAGACCATCCTAAAAGCGCTTTTGCCTTGGAAACATCTGCTCCGGTGTGACGAGCATCTCCTCTAGCCGTCTCCAAATAGTTTCTTTGAATCGGAATTGCTGCGATCGCTTCAATCTTATCCAACATATCAGCCAATACAACTCTACTACCGCCGCCGATATTGAAAGCTTCGCCAATAGCATCTGGAACGGTTGCTGCCGCTAGATTTGCTGCTACTACATCGCTGACAAAGGTAAAATCTCGCGTTTGTTGTCCGTCTCCATAAATCGGAATTGGCGCACCTACCATTGCTGCTTTAAAAAATTTATGAAATGCCATATCGGGACGTTGGCGAGGTCCGTAGACGCTAAAGTAGCGAAGGGCTGTCACTGGGACTTGAAAATTTCGGTAGTATAAAAAACATAAATATTCTGCTGCCAATTTAGTAATGCCATAGGGGGAAGTAGGCTGAGGACAAATTGATTCTGGAGTCGGCAGGGTTTCTGCATTCCCGTAGATCGACGAGCTAGAGGCAAATACCAGTCGCTTAAGGGATTTGGACTCTTTGGCAGCTTCTAAAATAATTTGAGTAGCGTTAATGTTGCGTTCTGTATAGTGACGGAAACTTTCGCCCCAGCTTGCCCGTACTCCAGCCTGAGCTGCCTGATGATAGAGGGTTTCTGCGTTCGCCAACAGTTCTTGCCAATTCAACTCATGAATCGACCCTTCTATTAACTCAAAAGAAGAGTAACTCTCAAGAGATGAAATATTTCTACGCTTAAAGCTAGGCTCGTAGTAATCATTAAATTCATCAATGCCGATTACTCTCTCCCCTTGTTTGAGTAATGCTTCAGCTAGGTGCGAGCCGATAAAACCCGCGACTCCAGTTACTATCGAAGTTGTCATAAGGCTAAAAAAGATAAATAAAAATTTTAACTCACCCTACCTAATTTCTGGATATAATTTCAGGCAATTGGCTGTAAATGTTTGCTAATTATATCCTAACGATCGCGATCGCAGAAGTTTTAGATTTCTCGCATTCAAACCAAAGTTCAGAATTTTTCAAGAATCTAAAGCTTTTTTCTGGTGGTGATATTCTAAATGACGCGCAGCTCAAATTTCTACATCTTTAGACCGATGTGTTTTTTTTGACCGAAGTAGTAAAAATATAACCAACTGCAAAAATTTTAAGCGAGCAGCACAATTTATAGAACGTAAATACCGATGGCTTGTGACATTAATTATTCGGATCGAACAACTAAGTTATGAAAATTGCATTTATTGTTAGCCATTTTCCAGTTTTATCGGAAACGTTTATTTTAAATCAAATTGTCGGCTTACTCGATCGCGGATATGAAGTTGATATTTATGCAGACCAAGTAGGTGACAGTTATAAAATCCATCCAGAGGTAGAAAAATATCGCCTCCTAGAACGAACCTACTATTGGCCTCAAATCCCAAACAATCTCTGGTGGCGGTTATTTAAAGGAATGGGATTGTTGTTAGCAAACGGCTATAAAGACCTCAGGTTGTTTATGCGATCGCTTAACTTTACTAAATATGGCAAGCAAGCTTTCTCCTTATATTTACTCTACACGGCAACTCCTTTACTGAAAAAAACATACGACATCATCCATTGTCAGTTTGGAACGCAGAGCTTCAGAGGAATGGCATTTCGTGTTATGAACTCTCCCGGCAGCAAGCTTATTGTAGCATTTCGCGGCTACGATCTCTCTGAGATGCTTCAAAGAAAAGGATCTCGCGTTTACGACGAATTATTTCAAGAAGGAGATTGTTTTTTACCCAATTGCGACTATTTAAAGCAGCTAGTTCTCAAGCTCGGTTGCAGCGAACAAAAAGTTATCGTGCATCGGTCGGGAATCGATTGCCGTCGGTTTTTCTTTACCCCGCGTCACTTGCCCTTAGATGGTCGGGTTCGGATTGTCACCATCGGTCGTTTCGTCGAAAAAAAAGGTATAGAATATGGCATTCGTGCCTTTGCCAAGATTGCTCAAGTCAATCAAAATATTGAGTACAACATTATTGGCGACGGAGCTTTGCGGCAAAAATTACAGCAACTCATTGAGGAACTAAATGTGAGTGAAAAAGTGAAGCTGCTGGGTTGGAAACATCAGGAAGAGTGTATTAAAATTCTGAACGACTCGCACATTCTCATCGCAGTGAGCGTGACGGGTAAAGACGGCGATCGAGAAGGTATTCCCAATGTCCTAAAAGAAGCAATGGCAATGGGTTTGCCAGTCATCAGCACTTTCCACGCAGGTATTCCCGAACTGGTCGAAGATGGGATTTCAGGCTTTCTAGTCTCAGAGTGCGATGTAGATGCCACAGCCGAGAAGTTAGGCTACCTAATCGAGCATCCAGAAGTCTGGTCTGAAATGGGTCGAGCTGGTCGCGCGCATGTAGAAAAATATTTTGACACGCACGCACTTAACAATGAGCTAGTAAAAATTTACCAGCAATTACTAAGCTCAGAGGAGAGCCAGCAATTAATGCAAGAATATCCCGTGAGTCAAGGATGAAAAATTTGCAGTCAAAAGAGAGGATTTTCGGATGCCGCCTGAGATAGTTCACACGCCTGAGAGCTTGCTCAGACATCCAGTTCAACTCTTTAAACAGATGTGGCGAGACTTGCTCGCTTCTCGCGAACTCGCTTGGCGACTCATGGTGCGAGATCTCAAAGCTCAGTACCGTCAGTCATTTTTGGGGATTGCCTGGGCATTTTTACCGCCAATCTTTATGGCAGCCGGATTTACGCTTGCGAATGATGCCAAGGTTATCAGCGTGAGCGCTACAGATATACCCTATCCAGCTTATGTAATGTTTAGCACGGCACTTTGGCAGACTTTTGTGGAAGCGTTAAATGGTCCCGTGCAAGCGGTGACATTGGCGAAACCAATGCTGTCCAGAGTCAATTTTCCGCGAGAAGCAATTATTTTAGCCAAGTTAGGCGAGGTGTTTTTCAACTTTGCCATCAAGCTGATTCTAATTGTGGCACTATTTGTCTGGTTTAGGGTTCCAGTTAGTTGGACGGTAATTTTGGCTCCTGTGGCACTGATTCATTTAATTATGCTGGGGACATTAATTGGTATGCTACTCTCTCCACTAGGAGCTTTATATCAAGACGTGTCAAAGGGAATAACGATGGCGACGGGATTCTGGCTGTTTTTGACTCCTGTCATTTATCCGGTGCCAAGCCAGGGAACTTTTGGAGTGTTAGTAAAACTGAATCCTGTCACCCCTCTGCTAGTAACAACGCGCGAGTTGGCAACAACCGGAGTCGTCTCAGAACCATTAGGATTTTGGATAGTAAGTATTATGACCATCGTTGGCTTAGTGCTAACATGGATTGCCTTTCGCCTAGCGCTACCTTACGTTATTGAGAGGATAAGTTCATAATGCTAAATGAGATTCAAGATAGACAAATTGACGCTCAGCCTGAAAATGCAGACATAGTTATCTCTGTTGAAAATATTTCTAAAAAGTTTTGCCGAGATTTGAGAAAGTCTCTATTTTATGGGGTTCTAGACATTGCTACAGATTTAGTTGGGGGTCGAAGAAAAAGCGATCGCTTGCGAAAGGGTGAGTTTTGGGCATTAAAAGACGTTAGCTTTCAACTGCGGCGAGGTGAAGCACTAGGCTTAGTTGGAGCCAACGGTGCAGGTAAAAGTACGCTCCTGCGTATTATTAGCGGACTAATTAAGCCAGATACTGGTCGGGTTAGAGTGAGAGGTCGATTGGCTCCGCTAATTGCGCTAGGAGCGGGATTTAATCCAATTTTGACGGGAAGAGAAAATGTTTATGCCAACATGTCGATTTTGGGTTTATCTACTAAAGAAATTAATGAAAGATTTGATGCGGTTGTCGATTTTGCGGAAATTGGGGAGGCGATCGACGCACCAGTGCAGAGCTATAGTTCTGGAATGTCGGCACGGTTGGGGTTTGCCAGCGCCATTCATACACAGCCAGATATTCTTTTAATCGATGAAGTTTTGGCTGTGGGAGATATTAAATTTAAGGCTAAATGTTATCGCAGGCTACATGAGCTAAACCAACAAGGCGTGTCTTTTATCTTAGTTAATCACAACACGCAGGCTATTTTAAATGTATGCGACTCTGCAATTTATCTATCAAAAGGTCAACTGGTTGCTTTCGGGGATACAGGGACAATTCTCAATCAGTATGAAAAAGATTTATTTTTAGAAGGGAGGGAAAACACGCCAGGAGTTTTGTATTTACCAAAAAAGTTAGAACATGAGAGTTTAGGTTTGGATTTAATTTCAATTTATTTCAAATCTCTTGAAGGTGATATTGTCGAATCGATTATTAGTGGCGAACCCATCGTTTTCTGCGTAAATTTCCGCGCTCATAAAAAATTTAGTGATGTTAATGTTCACTTAAAAATTACAGAATTACGCAAACAAGGCAATCCAATTTTATTTTTAAGTAATAAAAATGATGGAAAATCTTTTGAAGTAGGGATAGGAGAGCATGAAATCCAGCTTAAAATTCCTTATCTAAGCTTAGTACCTGGTGCATATATTATGAGCATTAAGCTTAAAGAAGGAGCGCTAGGCACTCTTGATTTGGTTGAATCTTTTAAGTTTACTGTTAAATCAGATATTAATATGGGAATAAGTTTAATTAATCAACAAAGGTCGTGGGAAATTGCGAGCAAACAATAAAGAATGATTAATTCTCAAAGTTCTAATTTTAAAGGACGAGTAGTTTTTGCTATTGGTACGGGTCGCTGTGGCACTGAATTTATTTCTAGGGTTATCAATTTAGAACCAAATGTTTCTTCAGTTCACGAACGAAATCCGTTGAATGAAACCTTTCATCGCTACTGTAAGTGGTATGGTTTACCAGTGGATAGCGAGGGATTTTTACAGACAAAAGAAGGCGAGATTCAACAAGATTTAGAAAATCATTTCTTTTCCTTTGAGGCAAGCGCTCATCTTTCTCTTTCTATCCAGGAACTATACGATCGCTTTAATGCCAAGTTTCTTCTGTTAATACGCTCTCCAGAGCGAGTCGTTAATTCCTATTTACAAAAAGGATGGTATGAAAAACCTGTAATACGAGCCAATCCCAATCTGGCACCGGGCTATCAGGATTACTGCACGTCTTTTCATCACTCTCTAGGACGAATTATGCCCTCTGGAGAGAAGTTCCTGCAATGGAACCAAATGAGCCGCATCGGAAAAATTGCTTGGTACTGGAATGCACTTAATGCTAGAGTTCTCGAACAGTTTGAGCGCATCCCAGAAACTCACTGGCGTATAGAAAAGCTTGAAGATTTGTCCTACAGCCGCTATCTAGAAATTGCCGAGTTTTTTGGCTTTCAGTCGGCGATCGCGCCGGAAATATACGAGCAATTATCGCTACGCCGACCCAACGCTAAATCTCGCGTTCCTACTATTGCTACCTGGAATAGTACTGAGATTAGTGAGTTTGAGGCAGAGGTAGAGCCGATGGCTAAAAGGTTTGGTTACGAATACAAGGTGAATCATTTACCCATTCCCCAGCCACAACAAGATTCAACAGAGCAAACCTCATTAAGCCAGTTAGGACATCGCACTAAGAAGTTGGCAGTGAGTGCACTCAAGAGTATCGGTCATACCTTAATGCCCAATGCGAGGCAGGAGAAGAAGGATTAAAGGATTAGATATAGCGATCGTCGCGCATTTTTCCCTTTTAGACTTTTGTACAAACACGATATCTAGCGGCTCTACCAAACTTTTCTTTTCGAGCGAGAAAGTAATATGGCAACCTTAAAATCCCTGCTTTATTTGTCTAATGGCAACTTACCTTCAAAAATGGCTCATACCATACAAGTTGTTAAGATGGCGCAAGCCTTATCTCAGCAGCTCGACAATTTTGAGTTAGTGACAGGTGGCGATCTTCGATCGGCTTTAACGGGGATGGATGGCGAATTTCAAAATTGGTATGGCTTACATCGCCATTTTAAGCTAGTACGCTTGCCAACACACGTTAAGGTAAAGTATCCTTTTCCCCAAGATTATCAAAGTTACAGATATTTTAAGTTAGCGGTATTGTATGCTTGCCTGAAATCTCCTTCCTTGGTGTTTACTCGCTCGACTCTAATTGCCGATCGCTTGCTAAAGATTGGCGTACCCGTTCTCTGGGAAAAGCACGAACTAATCGACGACAATTCTGCTAGCCGCAAATTTTTTGCTGACAAAAACTTGATCGGTTTCGTTACCATATCGCAACGATTAGCCGATCGCTGTATCAACTATGGTCTCAGTCCCGAAAAGGCATTGGTCGCTCATAGCGGCGTGGATGTGCAAAGTTTTCTTCCCTACCAAGAAAAACATTTGGCTCGCCAAAAGCTATCCCTTCCTCAAGCTGAAAAAATCATCTTATACTCCGGTCACTTGTACGAATACAAAGGAATTCCAACGCTTCTGGAGACTGCCCGCATGATGCCAGAATGCCGATTTGTTTTGGTAGGAGGATGGGTTGAGGATATCGATCGCGTCAAACAAGAGTGTAACAAACTTAATTTACATAACGTACAGCTTGTCGGTCACGTAACGCAAACCGAGTTGGCATCATATTTATATGCGGCAGATATCTTAATCGTTCCGACGAGTAAGTACTGGCATTTAGGCGAAACCACCAGTCCTCTCAAACTATTTGAATATATGGTCGTTAAAAGACCGATTGTTGCTTCGGCTTTACCGACTATTATGACAGTATTGCGCGATCGCGAAAACGCTTTGCTAGCAGAGCCTGACGAACCGCTTTCCTTCAAAGACGCGATCGCGAATTTATTGGAGAACCCTATTCTTGCAAATAATATTGCCGAACGTGCTTTCCAAGAGGTACAAAACTTTACTTGGGATAAGCGAGCCAAGCGCATCGTAGAATTTTCAGCAGAAAGGCTAAAAGAAGTCGATCGAGACACAGCTAACCTTGGGAAAAACTTGATTAGATATCTCCAACAAAACGTGAGAGCGGCTTTTACGTGAAATAAGTCGCTCTTCCCTGAAATTTTCCTTTTTGTTTTGAGACCAATAGCCATGCGAATCCTTGTTGCTAGTATCTTTGAAGCCTCATCTCAGAAAGCTCACGTTATTAATACGGTTAAGATGGCTCAGGGCTTTGCTAGGCTAGGGCATGAAGTTACCATTATCTGCTGCCAAGCACCAGAGGGTGCGGTATCGCCCGACAAACTGGCTAAAATATACGGGCTAACGGAACCATTGCGCTGGGTGCAATTGCCAAAGAAAATTTTAGGTTACAAGATTAACGAATATAGGTGGTTTGCTCTACTAGCTTTACCCTTTGTACTTCAGATTCGACCCGATTTAGTTTACGCCCGTAACGATGGCTATCCCGGATTAACCGTAACCAGTAAATACGGAATCCCAACTGTTGCTGAAAGCCACGCACATGTGGGCACCAACACAATTCCCTTCCTGCGTCTGGTAGAACTCACCCGCGATCGTGCTTTCCTCGTGTGGGTAACGATATCCCATCGTCTGGTTGACTACTACCATTCTCTGGGCGTGCCTAAAGATAAGCTAATCGTACTCTGTGATGCAGTCGATCTAAAATTTTTCCAGCGCCCAGAACATTTGCCACCGAGTCCTTATTCAGGAAATCGGGCAAATGTAGCGTATGTCGGGCACCTATACGATTACAAAGGGATTCCCACAGTCCTAGAAACCGCAGCCAAGCTACCCGACATACACTTTCATTTAGTAGGCGGATTGCCAGAGGATATTGATAGGCAACAAAAACGAGCGCAGGAACTTCAGTTAGATAATGTCACTTTCCACGGACTCCAGCCACAAGTAGAACTGCCAAAGTTTCTCTGGCATGCAGATGTCTTGCTTCTTCCCCCTTCGCAACACCATCCGAGTGCTGCTTGGACGAGTCCTGTCAAGTTAGGCGAGTATTTGGCATCTGGCACTCCGATAGTCGCTACCGAGATCCTGGCTTTAAGAGACTGGTTAACCGACGATGACGTTGAATTTGTCGAACCCGACAATCCCGAAGCGCTTGCTAAGGGGATTGCGCACCTGTTATCTAATCAGCAACGAGCCGAACAGCTTCGAGTATCTGGACTTGCTAAGGCTCAAGAGCTATCCTACGAAAAAAGAGCGCAAGCAATTCTTAAGTACTACAAAAAAGATACTTCATCGCTAAAACAAAGATTTTGAAGATAGGTAATCTGCTACTCTTTGTTTGAGATTAATATCCTAAATGATTACTTTATAGGAATTTTGAATATGAACAAACCTTTTTTAACAGAAAAAATCAAAAACGTAATAAAAATAATAGCACCAGAGAAACCGAAGATATTTTTCATGCATATTCCTAAAACAGGAGGAATTTCGGTAGATAATGCGATCGCTCGGTTTTACAAAAGAAGCTCTTACAATGTCGATCCTGCTTTTTCAAAAACAGCTTCAAAAATACTATGCAACCCTGAAAATGTTTCGAGTCGAGACTATAACATGTTCGTCTTTAGACAGTATTTAGCCCTTCATGAAATGGTAAAAGGAACAAAATATATTAGCGGTCACGTGCGTTTTAATTTAGATATCTGGAATGCTTATCATAGTCAATATGCTTATATAACTATTTTAAGAAATCCTATAAAAAGATATATTTCTCAATATTTTTATGATGCTTTTAAAAAAGACGAGCATGCAAGAGTAAGTGAAGACTTGCCAAATTATCTTAGATCGAATAAAGGAAAAGAAAGAGGTCATACCTATATTAACTATCTCAGCAATGCTTGGCCTCAAGAGAATTGTAGCGTTCAAGAAAAACTTAAATTAGCAAAAGATAATTTAGATAAATTTCAGTTGGTTGGTTTTTTGGAGCAGATCGATGTTTTTATTGAAAGATTTAAAAATCAATTTGGATTGAGTTTAAGAATCCCTCACAAAAATAAAAATCCCATTTCTCGTCCACAGGTAGACGACAAGATGATTCAACAGATTGAGGAGGTATGCGAACCCGACATAGAACTTTATGAGTATGCTAAAAAGAAGTCTCTTTCAGAGATGCTGTCGCTGTGACTAATGCGATCGCCTTAAAATTTCATGGGATAATAGAGTTTGCTGGCGAGTTAAGTCCCTGAGAAATTCCGTGTCAACCGAACAGCATAAAATTGGCGTAGCAGTAGTCGGGACGGGTTTTGGTCAAGCCATCCATATCCCTGGATTTCAGCACCATCCGCGCACCGAGGTCGTTGCCGTCTACAACCGCGACTTGGGAAAAGCAAAAGCGATCGCAGATTCCCATAACATTCCCTACGCCTATAACCAACTAGAGAAAATTCTTGCTTTACCCGAAGTTGAGGCGGTTAGTATTTCTACCCCGCCATTTCTGCACTACGAGATGGGAAAGATGGCACTAGAGGCAGGAAAGCATCTCTTGCTGGAAAAGCCGATGAATATGTCGGCGCAGGAAACCAAAGAACTGTATCATCTAGCAGCAAAAAAAGGCTTAGTAGCGACGGCTGACTTTGAATTTCGCTTTGTTCCCGGGTGGCAACTCCTAGCCGAATACCTCCAACAAGGCTATGTCGGACAAACGCGCTTGATTAAAATCGATTGGTTGGTAGCCAGTCGCGCCAATCCCGAACGCCCTTGGAATTGGTACTCTCGCAAAGATATGGGAGGAGGTGCGTTAGGGGCAATCGGTTCCCATGCCTTTGATTATATTAACTGGCTTTTTGGTTCGGTGCAGCGATTGTGCGCTAATTTAACTTGCGCCATCAAAGAACGACCCGATCCCAATGCAGGAGGGGAATTAAAACCCGTCGATGCGGACGATACCTGTTTGATAATTTTAGAGTTGGCAGATGGCACGCCCTGTCAACTATCGATTAGTTCGGTGACGTATCAAGGACGGGGACATTGGGTAGAAGTGTATGGCGATCGCGCTACGTTAGTCTTAGGCAGCGACAATCTCAAGGATTACATACATGGCTTTCGGTTGATGGCTGCACCCGCTGGAAAATCGCTTGCAGAAGTAGAAATTCCCAAGCGGTTGGCGTTTCCTCAAGTCTTTACCGATGGACGTTTAGCACCGTTTATTCGCGTGGTCGATCGCTGGGTAGAATCTATCGATGCGGGAGAATCTTTGGTTCCTTCATTGCGGGAGGGGGTTTATTCTCAATTGCTGATGGATTTAACGCATCAATCGAACGAACATCGCTGTTGGGTGGATGTGCCCGATTTGGATACGTTTTTATCTCTCGCAGAGACGCAGAGGCGCAGAGAGGATTAATAGTGCCTTTCAAATATACTGAGGCTACAGCTTTAATTCAGCTACTATATTGCTGACTCATCGCTTTGACTTTCTCTTGAACGCGATCGCGCACGATTTCAGGAGAAACGATCGCGCAGTCTTCCCAATACTTTGAGATATCTCGGAAAAACCAGAAGGTACTAAAAATATTCCTCACTACTCGTCTAATGGGTGGATTACCTTCGAGATCGCCAATCGTTTCATCTTCGCCTGTATCGTCGTGATAGGCAAAAGCAAGTCTCCCAGACAAGTGAAATTCTACAGCAACTCTTTCTAAGTCCTTTTCCCAAGGTCGAGCGATCGCAACGACAGCCGCCTCTTGAATTCTATCTAGCCGCAGCGTCCAATTGTGAGACAGTTCGTCTATATCTTCATTTCCTTCAAATTCTTCGCAGCGACAGACTAGATATTCTCTTTTGGCTTCTAATAATCGAATCTGCGCGTGTACGATGGTGTACTCCCAAAGGCGATCGGCTGCATCCCGATAAGACAGGCGAAAAGGTTGCTGTCGGTGGATGAAGTTATCAATTTGTCGTCGCCATGTTGGTTGAGGGTTTTTGAGAAACTGTTCGATTTCTGCTCTCTGGGGAATCGTAAGTTCGCTACGTTCCTGAAGTATTTGGGCAATTTCTCTGGCTTCAGAAATTTTTCCTAAATCTACCAGCGCTTGTCTGGCTGTTTCTAACACTTGTATGCGATTTTGCGTCCAATCGTGATTGGGCGCGATCTGAAGGTGATGGCGCGCGATCGCTTCGATGAGTTTGGAGATGTTCGGGCGATCGCCCCAAGTCATTCCAAATTCTAAAGCCAGTTTTTCTAGTGCTTTCTTATCTCGTTCTGAAACAGACAGGGTAATTGACTGACCTTTACGTCCCATTTTTGTACGTACATCTTATAAGTAAGATATCTTGACTATCTCTATTTTGAAGAACAAAATAGGAAATATCAATTAGTTAAGTACACATTTTTAGTATAAAAGGAAGATAAGTAAAGAAAATTTACTATCTTACTTACGCTTTGGTCGATCGAATGCCTGTTTTGGGAAACCTAATAAAAATTAAAGAAGTGAAAATCATGTCACGACTTTTGAACCGCCAGCCAGAAACTTTAGAAGAGAAATATTTTAGAGATATTCGCCCAACTTTATACGAACGACACGCAAAACATCAGCAGTATGGTGTCAGAAAAGGAAGAACGCTGGCAGAACATCTCGACTCAGCTTGTCAATTTGTCTTAACGGTTAGTCGAAAAGCAAAAGTTTCAGAAGATAAGCGACCTTTCCTATTAGCTGCAACGGCTGTTCACGATCTCAATAAATTAGATTCATTAGGAAGAAATGTCAAAAAGTTGGCTAGAGATCGAGACTTTTTACAAGAGCAGTTAAAGTTAGCTTGCGTCTCAGATTTTGTCTCTACTGAAGAAGATTTTGAGCTAGTTAGAAGACTAATCGAACGGCATTCAGGTCATAATGCCAGCGATGGGATGAGATTTTTTCCTGAAGATGAGGCAATTAAACAATGGGCAGCTATGCTTATTGGTGCAGATTTATTTGACCTTGGTATTCCAGAAGTAGAGCGAATTCGTAAAGTTGAAAATGAATTAACGGTAGCTTTTGGTCGTCCCAGTCATCTATTTAAAGTTAGTGTCTCGAAAGACCAAGGTTATATTACTGCCCTATTACTGAGTGCTTGCGAAGAAGTTTTAGGGAAATATGGGCTGACTCCTCTGGCAATTTTTCCAGATGGAGAACTATTTGAGGGAGAAGTTTTACCAAAGCAAGACTTAACTAGAGAAATTGCTATAGTTTGGCAGAAAAACATCGATCGCGTTTTTAGTGGAAATATCGAACAACTCGTCCATTCTACTAAAGATGGAATTAAAGTCGATCCTCAAGCAATTCAGCAAAATTTAGAAGAAGCCCTCATTTGCGTTCGCTCGTTTCTTGAAAAGAAAAAAGCGGGGTTTAAGCTGGATAAAGTTAGTCAGGATATTAACAAATGGGGTAATGCAGCAGGTGAAAATGCTTTAACTATAGCCAATAATTTAGGTTTGCTACCCGTTACTAATCCAGAAGAATTTGCTATATCAGAAGGCTTAAAAGCTGCTTATCTAAGTTATAGAAAAGTTGGAATTAGTCCTCAAGAAGTTTGGAATCGAATTGCCATTCAAGTAGGTTTATCTGAGGAGCAAAGAAAGGCACTCGAACTGTTTGATGTTCAATATGGGCGCTGTTTATTTGCCGCCAAAGCAGCTTTAGCCTCAGTAGGAATAGAAGGTGTGATAGCAGCACTGAGAGAATCTTTTCAGATGCGACAAGGAAAGCAATCTGAAGACTCAAACTCGGAAGTTTCTGAGGAGATAATTGCAGAAGTAGGTCGCAGTCTAAACTTACCTCATTCAAACAATTGGAAAGGAATTGATGAACTAAATACTTATATTAATGCCAATCCTCGACAACGCTGTTCTTTAGGCACTCCTTCTACTCAGATAGAAGAATTAATTTCTAATAAAATGCCACCGGAAACAAAGGTTCAATTTTTCTCTAATCGCTTACCTGGCGGAATGAGTGCAGCACCGAAAAGACGAGCAAACTCAATAGCCGCTTTAGCTTATCAATTAATAGCAGTTGGGGCTAATTTTCCAGCAGTCAAAAAAAAAAGATCTGCTTTATTTACTTTATTTACACTTTGCTTTACCTCAAGGAACTTGTCCAGAATTACTGAGAATCTGGCGACAATTCTTAAGAGAGACTGCTGCAACTAATACAGAAGGAGGAACAGTAACTGTTGATGAATTAAAACTCTATCAAGATAATATTTTAGAATTTAAAGCCGATAAAGTCGTTGGTTTTGCTTTTCCTAAACGTCCTGATTTTATCCATTCTACTGTTATCATTCCTGTTGTTTGGGGAGATGTTAATACATCTGTTGCTCTTCTAAAATCTCTACGATTAGCTTTAGAACTCTCTTTATCTTTTGATTTTGGTTTCCCTTTTACAATTAGCGGAAATTTAGAGGTAGAGGTTTGGAGCGATCTTTATGGCAGAGTTGAAGGAATCCCATCAACGCTACAACCTCTTCTTAAAAATGGACAGTATCTTCGTCAAGATGCAGAAGAAATCCTGAAAAGATTGCGAGATATCGGAAATCTTTCAGTTTTAGTTTCTAGCCCTCAGAATCGAGATGATTGTCTTTACGATCTAGCTCGTGCGGCAAAACGCCCTCTCGATTTTTATTATGTCTTATTTCGCTGGATTTTACGCGAACAAGACGAACCAAATTGGGAATACTATTGGAGTCGTATTTGCCAACCATTAAATAGTTTACTAAAGAGTCTTATGCAGGAAGAATACGAACAACTAACTAAGTACTTAAAAGAAGCTGCTCAAATTGCAGCAGAAGCAAAACTCTGGGGAAGTTCATTTAAAAGAACCTCTCAAGTCGAACCGTTTAGTGATTTTCTTGCAGCTATTCGTGCAAGAAAATCTCATCTTCCGTGGGAAGTTGTTTTTGCTTCTTTGGTTCAAAATTATCATACTCGTCTCGATCGCATTCGAGAACATGGTGTTGGAGCAACTAAATACGAGCAAATTACCAAGTATTACGAGGTGTTGAGAAACCTGTTTGCTGAAGTCTATCAAGAGCGTCCTGAAAAACTTTTAGCCGATCGCAAAACTCTTGAACCTGCTTATTTATTTTTCCTCCAAGAAGCTCGCCAGCAACTTAAGAAATCATCTGAAACTGAATCGCTTGAAACCATTGAATCTAATTAATAGGAGATAATTATGACTATTGAAAAACTCACTCCATTTCTTGCGCCAACTTATGAAAATTTTCCTAAAGGACGCACGATTGGATTAGTTGTTTTAAGAACAACTCACTCTGAAACAATTTTTCGGACAGAAGGTTCGGGCGAACCAATGTGTAGTGAATTTGTGCGAGCGGGAATAGAGGATAAAAATATTATTTCTCGTTTGGTGATGACCAAGCGCAAACAAGTTGCGCCCGAACGACGGCGAGGACGGGAATTTTTGCGCTCTCATAATCTTCTTTATAACAGTCCTAAAGGCGATTCGATTTGCTCTCTCAATACGAATGCTCCCTGTGAAATGTGCATTGATTGTTTTCTCTACGGTTTTGCTGCCGGAGGCGAAGGCGCACAAAAAAGTCGTGTTTGGACTGAGGATGCATTTAGCGTGTTACCGAGTACGGAGTTAGTCGGCGATCGCACAATTAATGCAATCTTTGAAAATGGGACGATGCGGGATGAAAACGGGAAAGCTTCAACCGCCCTCAATACCAGCGAATACATCAAACCAGGCGTTCATTTTCTCGATATTGTCACACTCAAAGATGTAACTGCCGATGAGTTGCGTTATGTCTTAGGTAACATTCTGCTAACCACTCGCTATGGTGCAGTGTCTAGTCGAGTTGGGCGCATGGAAAATGAGATTTTAGGGGTTTTTGGCGGAATTGCGGAACTTCCGAGTTCTCTAGAGTTAGTACAAGCAGTTCATGATCGCTTAAAAGCTTCAGGAAAACCTGTAGAACATCCTCTCAATACTAACGAGTTAATTTCTGCAACCAAGCAAGCGATCTCAACTTGGATAGATAAGCGAGGAATCTCTATGCAACTTTCTGAAGATGAATTAAATAATTTAATTGCTGATGTCGATCGCCATTTATCGCCAAACGAACAAGAGAATTTTCTCAAACGTTTAGATAGATCTTACGAAAATTTCCGTCGTCTTCCTGCGGAAACAGAGACCAAAAAAGATAAAAAGAAGAAAGCGAGTACAACAATTTTAGGCGAAGCTTAATTTAAAGTGTAATAAAAATGCAACTCAACAACACCATCTTTTTAGATGTTGGGTTGCATTCTTCTAAACAAATACATCGAATACTATGCAACAGCTAGAACTATCACTCAATCCAGCTAAAAAAACTTCTCGTCCAACTTATACAAAAGCTCAACTCATTGAATTATGGTGTGCCGAACCCGTATTTTTCGCTTCTAGAGAGTTATCAGATACTTATTATACTGAAGGCGTAATTGGCAATTATGCACTTGCCTATGGATTTGGATGGGCGCGATCGCCTTATCGCCTGACAGGTGCAGCAACGGGAAGACCTACTTACATTGAAGATTTATCTCCTTTAGATTGCTATGTATTACCTGCTTGGTCGGATAAAGTTTCATTTCGTTTTGAACGTTTTAATGCGCTTTCTGATGCTTATTGGTATGAAATGACGAATAACCACGTTGCAACTTCCCGTGAAGATTTACCTCTAAAACGAACGGGTAAAAGACCGAATACTTACAGACCCAGCAATTTTCCCCAAACCGGACGGTTACGAGCGATCGAACGGGGCAACTCTTTTCAAACTATTGTCTTTGGAAAGCGAGAATTACCCGAATATATTCGTCTAGGTAAGTTTATGAGTAAAGTGCGAGTCAGGATTTTAAAAGACCTAGAGATCGTTTCTTTACCTATGGGTAAATATGACAGCAAAACTTACCTCAATTCAGCCGATCTACCTAATATTAATTTGCTCGCTTTTGATTTAGTCAATATGCCTCCTGTGTCCCTCTTAAAAAACCTTCGCTTTCGAGGAGAGGCGTGGCAAGTTGGTGAATTTATCGTTCCAGCCAATTTAAAATTTTGTGGTGGAGATCGAAACAATGGCTAATGATAAACTACGAATTACCTTAGAAGCTAAAAGTATTGCAGCGTGCGTTCCTCTTCCCGAAGAACTATCTTTTATGGGTAGAGCATTACAACATCAAGTTGATGTTTTTAAACGATCTCTTAACCACGATATCATCCTAGATTTAGCTCCTACTGGGACAGGAAAAACGAGAGCGGGTTTAACTGTTTTATTACATGAACCTAACAAGAGTGCAGTTTATATCGCTCCGACAAATGCTTTAATTACTCAACAAACAGAAGCTGCCGAAAAGTTTATTTGTGGAGCGGGTTTGCCTCACGTTGTTAAATCCGTTTCAGCACAAGAAATTAAGAATTGGTCTAGCGATCGCGTTGGTAAACGTTCAGGAGAAAAAATTTATAATCTTTTGCGTAATCCGGCGACTGTTTTTCCAGAAGTCGGAGCAAATAAACCCATTTTATTGATTACTAATCCTGATATCTTTTACTATGCCACTTTTTTTGCTTATAACAAATACGATAAAAGTAACATAGCCAGTGAGTTTTATAGCAAATTTTCAACCATTATATTCGATGAATTTCATCTTTATAATGCCAAGCAACTTGTTAGCTTATTTTTCTATCTGGCTTTATCTTTTGTCTTTGGATTTTTTCAGCACGGTAGACGAGTCGTTTTACTCACTGCTACTCCAGATAAAGCGTGTGAATCAGCCCTAGAAGACCTAGAAAAACAGGGTGTGAAAATAGCTAGAATTGATGGAGAAAGTACGACTGCTAATCAGTTGCCGTCACAAACGGCTGTAAATTTAGAAATTCGACCCCAGCTTGAAAGACAAGAATGGTTACTTGAAATTGCTAATGAAGTCGAAAAACGTTTTCGAGAAAAACCCGATCACAATGGTGCAGTTATTCTTGACTCTAAATATAATATCGATCGCCTAGCTATTTTATTAAAAGCTAGAGGATTACAAAAATCTTATGGACGAATTACAGGATCTACTCCGTTTCAAGATCGTCTATCAGCTGCTCAAAAACCTATTATTTTAGCTACCAGCACCGTTGATGTAGGCTTTAACTTTGAAAAAACTCCCGAACCTTCCCGACAGAATTTAGATTGGCTAATTTTTTCAGCAAAAGATCGCTTCTCTTTTTGGCAAAGAATTGGAAGAGTTGGGCGTGTATTAGGTAAAAATGAAACAGATATTTGTTCGGAAGCTATTGTCTATCTACCGTCAAAAGCTTGGGAACAAGGAATTACTTCTTTGAACTGTTCTGGCGGAAGAAAAGAGCTGCAACAAAAGTTAGAAACGATTGCTTGTCTCGAACGCCCCTTCTTAGAAATTTATTGGAAATCTGAAGCCTTCTTAGAAATTGCTCGCCCTTTATTAGAACTAGAAGAAAGTCTTGAGAAATTACCTAATATTAATTATATCCCCAAACTTTATCAAGCAATACAACATATTCTTGGTGGTAAGCGAGATTGGAATTACTACCGCTATCGCATGAAAGCATTAAAAGGAGCGGAAGAAATCAGTAATCTTCGTATCGAGGATATTCAAAAGGAGTTACAATATATTAAAGGAAGTCGAGCTTTTATCAAATTATTCTTAAAAGTCAAGTATCCCGAACATTTTGAAGATTTGCGAGCAGGAATAACGCCCATAGAAGCTTGGGAAAAGGAATTTAAAAAGTATGAGGATGTTTCTACTGAGTTAAAAGAATTTGCTCAACTGTGGCGCGCTAGTTATGCTCCTCTATTTCAGTTTCGAGAAACTTTATTTGAGAATTTAAAAATCCGCGATCCCCATGGTTTTTTATTGGATGAATCAGAGGAAACTATTGTAGATACCATGCATCTGTTATGCTACTATGAGTTTACCGAATCCAATGGAGCAATTGAAATTATTAATTCGGTAGAACAACCTTACGATTTAAGTTTTGCTTGGCGCTATTTTGGAACGATTGAAGAGTTAAAAAACAAAGAATTAAATAAATTGACAGCTTTGGCAAACTGTCGCATTCAAAGAAGTTTAAAAGGGGCTATTAAACCTACCCCTCTGTTGACCAAATTAGAAAAGCAGTTCCTTCCAGGAGTTATTATTGCCACTGAAGTTAATCAGGGCATAATTATTCAACTTAGCAAACAAGGATTAAAGTCCTATCCTATCTCGGTTAGCTGTAACGATTTTGAGAAAACCTATACATTCTTTCCGGGTTTGTCAGGAATATTAGCGATCGCGATGAGTGGCATAAAACTGAAACTCCCTGACGACGAAGATTTTTATATCATCTAAATCAAAATGGCAATTTTTTTCTCTTGCATCAACAATTCATCTTTCTTATAGGACTTGATATTTGGAGGACAAAAAATTTATTTCTTAGTCAAATCAAGTCACATTCCCACTCTCCCATCTCTTATCATCTTCCGCAAGTATTTACGTAATTGATATTACTTCTCCCCAATGCCTCACAGTCTCGTCTTAAACCTTCTCCCCCTCTCGCCTATTTTCCCAGGATATTTAAGCGGACAACACCTCCACGCCCTCTTTTTAACCCTCGTCAGTTCCGTCGATCGCGAATTAGGTGACTATCTCCATAACGATCGCACCGACAAAGCTTTTACCCTCTCTCCCCTACAAATCGATTGCCAACGCCCTTCCCATTGCCTTCAATGGGAACACGCCAAACCCATTCCCGTAGGAACACCTTGCTGGTGGCGCATTTCCCTACTCGATGACACCTTGTTTGGCAAACTGACGCAACTATGGCTGAACCTTAACCTTGATCGGCCTTGGCATTTAGGATCGGCTGACCTACAGATTACCAGTATTTTAGCAACTGGGCGATCGATGCATCCTTGGGCGAATGCCTGCACCTATTCCCAACTCTACGAACAAGCGTTGGAAACGGAACGTACTCTCATGTTTGCACTGGCAACTCCAATGGCATTTCGCCAGGGAAAATATGATAGTTCCTTACCAACAAGAGAAGTTGTCTTTAATAGTCTTCTCAGTCGTTGGAATAAATACAGTGGAATTGAAATTTCATCCCTTTCTTTAGACGCAATTTTCCCTAGCTTCTTCGATATTCGCACAGAAATTCTCGTTGATTCTCGCAGTAAATTGATTGGTTGTGTTGGAGAGATTACCTATCGAATTTTAGGAGAAGCAAACTCTTTAACCATTAAACAAATTAATGCCTTAGCAGACTTTGCTCTTTACGCTGGAATGGGTAGAAAAACAACGATGGGAATGGGAATGTCAAGACGTTTACGACCATTAAATTCATCAGCCTCTTAGCGATCGCTTTAGTTTTTAAACAAAAATGAATGCAGCAGATTATATTCCCATTGCTTCCTTAAATCACTATGCCTATTGTCCTCACCGTTGCTGGCGGATGTTTTGTGCGGGTGAATTTATCGATAATCAATATACGATTGAAGGAACGAGTTTGCACGAACGAGTTCATACTTTATCCGAACAAAACCGCGAAAATAAGTGGCAAATTCGAGCTGTTTGGTTGAAGTCAGAACGATATCAATTGATTGGTAAATCCGATTTATTAATTGAAGTAGAATCCGGGCAATTATGTCCGGTTGAATACAAGCGAGGAAATCGAGGCGAATGGGATAATGATGAACTGCAAGTCTGTGCCCAATCATTATGTTTAGAAGAGATGACAGAACAAGAAATTACTACAGGTTACGTCTATTATGCCCATTCTCATCAACGTCAATTAGTCGAAATATCTGAGGAGTTAAGAGCAAAAACTCAGGCGACGATTGAAGCCGTAAAAACTTTATTAGAAACTGGAATTATGCCCAAGGCTATTTATAGCAAACGATGTCAAGGATGTAGCCTTTATTCTCGCTGTTTGCCACAAGCAATTGATAAAGTAGGACGCTATCAAGAACCTGTTTAACCTTAACTCTAGTCCTTGTAGGATAGAAAAATATTGAATTTTTTTAGATCGGGATAGAAAAAATGGGAACGGTTTATATTACTCAAGAAGATGCTTTTATCGGGAAAACTGATGAAAGGCTAAATGTTAAAATCAATAAACAACAGCTTTTAGATGTCCCCATGATTAAGGTTGATGGGGTAGTTATCTTGGGACGTGCTACGGTTTCTCCAGCAGTTGTCAACGAACTGCTAGAACGCCATATTCCCTTAAGTTTCCTTACAGGGACAGGGCGTTATCTAGGAAGACTAGAACCTGAAATGACGAAAAACATCTTTGTCCGTAAAGCACAATGGTTAGCTGCCGGAGAATCTCCTCAGGCGATTCATATTGTTCGAGGATTTGTTCGAGGAAAATTAAAAAATTATCGCAATCTTTTGATGCGACGACGACGAGAATGTCCCGACCTCGATCTCGATTCTAGTATTACGAAATTAGAACAGGCGATCGCGCCCATTGAAACAACTTCTACAATCAATTCTCTACGAGGATTAGAAGGTTCTGGAAGCGCAGCTTATTTTGGCTGTTTCGATCGCTTGATTAAAGAAACGGATTTTCAATTTAAAACTCGTAATCGCCGTCCTCCAACCGATCCAGTAAATGCTCTACTCAGTCTAGGATATTCTCTGTTACGCCATGACGTTCAAAGCGCAGTTAATATTGTCGGATTCGACCCCTATTTAGGCTATCTTCATGTCGAACGTTATGGTCGCCCTTCTTTAGCCTTAGATTTGATGGAAGAATTTCGTCCCTTGGTAGTAGATGCAGTAGTATTAAGCGCTTTAAATCAAGGAAAATTAACGCCTAATGATTTTATTGCAGAACCATTAAGCAATGCGGTTTCTCTTACGCCAGATGGTTTAAAAATCTTTCTCAGATTGTACGAACAAAAGAAACAATCCAAGTTTAAACATCCAGTTTTACAGCGTCAATGTACCTATCAAGAGTCGTTTGAAATTCAAGCGAGACTCTTGGCGAAGTATTTAATGGGTGAAACGGATAAATATCCACCTTTAGTTTTGAAATAATTTCATCGATCGGTCAAACCGTGTACGTTGTTATTAGTTACGATATTTCGGAAGATAAGCGCCGGACTAAGGTTCACAATATTCTGAAATCTTACGGACAGTGGATGCAGTATAGTATTTTTGAGTGCGACTTAACTGAGACTCAATATGCTAAACTTCGCTCTCGTTTGAGCAAACTGATTCAATCTGAAACAGACAGCATTCGCTTCTATTTTCTCTGTGGTTGCTGCCAAGGAAAGGTTGAACGAATTGGGGGAGAGCAACCCCGCGACGAAACGATTTTCCTGGTTTAGTTTTACAGAATTTTCCCTAGTGGAGCGTGGACTAGTTTTTTGAAAATCAACTAAATCCCTATCAGGGATTCCAGCCCCAGAGCTATCTAAGGATACTCCCGCAGTTTTTTGAAAATCAACTAAATCCCTATCAGGGATTCGATTGAAGCTCTGCGTCAAAGACGGGTATTTTAGCGATCCGTACAAAGAAAATAAATTCCTATCCTATCAGGGATTCGATTGAAGCTCTGCGTCAGAGACGGGAGATAATAGCATTTTTTGAAAATCAACTAAATCCCTATCGGGGATTGAAACGCTAGGGCTAGTCGAAGAACCTTTATCTAACCAAGAGCTGATTTTGAAAATCAACTAAATCCCTATCAGGGATTGAAACAACTTGCTTCGTTTCTGCTAGGGCTTGTGCCTTGTTTGAAAATCAACTAAATCCCTATCAGGGATTGAAACCACCTTCAAATACTGGGAATGGCAAGGGATACGCTTTGAAAATCAACTAAATCCCTATCAGGGATTGAAACGCCGCCACTATCTTCAGCCATCACTTGCAGGTAATCTTTTGAAAATCAACTAAATCCCTATCAGGGATTGAAACATTTGTGTTTAAAAATTTATTGCATCCATCACCGCTTTTGAAAATCAACTAAATCCCTATCAGGGATTGAAACATTGCAAGTACTTTTGCACGAGGAAATGCGGGATTTGAAAATCAACTAAATCCCTATGCCATAGAAGGGATGCTAGCAGTACAAAAAGAGTTACCTGCGCTTTAACAAGTCTCAAAGAAGAATGGAGAAAAGACCGAAAACAAATGTTTGAATGGATGTCTCGATTATCTGCATCGCAAGCTAATTTTTAGGAGGCTCAAGCCGATTACTATCGGAGGCTTGAGGACGTAGAAGACAGGCTACTATGCTTGAGATTTTGAATCCTTTAACTGATAGAAGGGAAAACTAATAATTCGTAATTCGTATCTCTCTTGCATTCATTCAAAAATTGGTTGAATTCACCCAGCTAGGCGAACGTTTATCTGGCTGGTATTTCCATTGGAGCAGGTGTATTAGCAGAACGATTACAGGAGTTACGCACTCAAACCTAAATTTGTCATTGGAGAGCGATGTGAGCCAAAGAGACCAGGTCATGATAAAACAGATCGGCTGCTTCGGAAGCGATCGCGTAACTATCGATAACTGTTACTAGAACTAACGGACAAATAGCGATCGCTATCTGTATGGCTTCTTCTATTTCAGAACAAATCAATCAAAAACTAGACAGAATTAATAAACTACCCCACCGCATAGGCGGATGGGGTTTTCAGTAGCCCTGAAGCTGAATAGCTGAGCGAACAGCTAAGCAACTCCGAACCTCCAGGCGTGTTTATAGAACACCCCATTGCTTCAAGATTTTTTGCACCGTTCAAATCCGCGTCACCCACCCAACCGCAATGACCGCAAGCAAACCTCTTACCGCTTCTGTACGATTCGCCTCTAACGGGGTGAATATGCAGGCACTTGTGACAGGTCTGGGACGCAGGATTTACCAGAATCAGCTTCACGCTATTCTTCACCGCTTTGTAGGTGAGGAACTGGCGCAACTGGTAGAACGCCCAACTATTCGACAACCGCCGCTCTTTCTTCGTGCGCGGCATCTCGTTCGCGCTTTCCCTGATTCCGGTCAAATCCTCCAACGCAATTACCTGATTGTTGGTTTTCCCGTGTTGAACGATGCGTTTAGAAATGACGTGATTGGTATGCCGCTGAAATCTTCGCTCCTTGCCCGACAACCGTTGCAAGAGTCTACGCGCTCTTCGCCGCGTGGATCTTGTGCCTCTCGAAGCTTTTTGCTGGAGCGAAGCTCTTACACGAGCATGATGGTTCCGAACGTTAGTTACGTCCTTACCGCTGAAACTATCCCCGTCCGAAGTCACTGCGATATCGGTTCTACCCAAGTCCACTCCCAAAACCTTCTTGGTCTTTTTGGGCGGCTCTGGGGTCGACTCAAGCTGGATATTCAGATAATACTCACCGTCGGCATTCAGCGAGAAGGTTGCTGTTTTAGGTTTCTGCCCTTTCAACAATCCGCGCTGATAATTGCCGATGTGCAATCTAAATCGCTCTCGCTTCCTAACCATTGTGAGGCTTACCGTCCAGTCCGATTCACGGAAGCTGAACGTTCTCGCGTCGTAAGTAACCGATGTGGGGCGGAATTCCTTCACGGGCTTACCTTTCTGCTTTGCGGTCTTGCGGTTCCCGGATACCCGACGAATCGCATGGATGGCAAGCTGAGACGACAAGCCGAATCGCGCTCTAACGTCCTGATACACCAACGATTGCATTGCAAGCTCGTTAGTCAACTTTTGGGGGACTTCCTGATTCACGTACTCGCAAGCATCCGCAAACACCCGGAACGTTTCTTGCACTTTGGCAAGCTGTTCGTGAAATTTTCAAAAAAGCCGTTACAGGGGGCATTACCCGGAACGTTTCTTGCACTTTGGCAAGCTGTTCGGGCGCTACTTCAATCTTGCAGGATACAGTGAGTACTTGTTTCATGACTCTAGAATATCTCAGTACATGAGAAATTCTCGTGAAGATATTGTAGAGATTGGGGCTACCGCCCCGTCGCTATCCCTCCCTACCTTGCTCACTTCGCAATACGCTTCGCTGTTGCTACGCTCCCTGAAGGTAGGGATTCCCGCGAGTTTTGTTCAAGCCTAACAAAATATTTTTAAATATTTTTAAAATCTTGCTCGATTAAAAGGTATCCTAATACTTGACGAGTAGCTATTTTAAAGCCGTAGCAATGACTGCGATCGACAAAAATGCCAGCCAAAGCCACGCAGCCCCTTTGCAAAAGCGAATTGTTTCCTTTTTGAGAGAACATAGCGAGATAGAGACAATCCTTGCGGTTGCCTTAGGATTATTGGTTACTAGACGTTTTCAGTTGCGAGGAGTCAAGGCCGTACTCATCAACCTGCTAATTATCAACCTGATCGGTCAACTCCTAGAACTACTCAAGCAACCTGACTCCGGAACCTCTCAAAGAGTACGGGAAGAGAAAGAGAGGACCGCCTTGCAAACTGTTGGGAGTTTTGGGCAATACACAATTCTCCATGCCGTTCCCGGACGAATTCGCTTGCGCGTTCCCCAGTTAGCCCAAGATCGCGTTTTTGCCCAACGTCTAGAGGAATTACTCGCCGATGACGAGAACGTTGTGGACGTTCGGATCAATCGCGATGCGGCGTCCGTTGCCATAAAGTATCAAACCAGAGAAATCTCCGATATCGAGCTAGGCTGGCGTTTGATGAATATTCTCAATCGCGCTGAATCTGAAGAACAATCAGTTGAAACGGCAGCACATTAAGCAAAAAAAAGTGTAACGCAAGTTAGCGATCGCAGCTGGACTTAATGACCTTCGTCCTCTGGTGCGACATCAGCTCGAAAAGCGCGACAAGTTTTAATCGTCTTCGTCTTTTTGCATTTGTTCGGCAGCAATTTCAGCTTTTGCTTCCTCGACAATATCTTCAAGGATTTCTCTCGTTTCGGCGAGCGATTCTTTGGCTTTGTTGTAAAAGAGTACCCCTGTTTTCAGGCTGGCTTTGGCGGCAGGTTTGAGTAAAGGAACCAAGGTAGGAGCGAGGACAACTGCCCCTATTCCGATCGCGATCGCTTTGCCGGGATTGTTCTGACAAAAGATTTTTAACCTGTTAAACATTGACAAAACTTCCTCTCCCATTCATGCTAGGTAAAATTTTAGGCGATTATGCCAGTAAAAGTTAATTTTCCTATCGTTCCTCCGAGTTAAATAGCAATAAGCAAAACTGTTGCGATCGCCAATTGTGCTATCAGATTTTTAGTTGGTAATCTGGGATCGGTCGCGATCTATCTACTATTGAAATACCGATGAATCAGAATCGAGATGAAGCTACCCTAGAAGTTAACGTTCCTCAAGCATGGATCGAACAATTTGAGACATTGGCAAACCAGAGCGGGCGCTCGGCGAGCGAACTGGTTCGAGAAGCGCTGGCTCGTTACTTAGACATCTCAGGACAACAGCCTGCCACAAGCTTAGATCGACTCAGCAGCGAGTTAAAAACCTTCAAAGCGGAGTTAGCCGAATTAACCCAAAAAGTTAACGCGCTCTCGGAGAAGTCTTATCTTATAACAACCATGAGCGCTAGATTGACAACTTTAGAAAGGGCGATCTCGCTAGGCAATTTGAAGCAGACAACGACTTCAACGCCCTGTCAGCTCATGGATACGGACGATGATGACTACGATGACGAACCCGATGAAATTCTCACTGACTTTTTAATGGGTTAGGAATCAAACCAATTCGCAATTGATAATTCACAATTCACAATTGTTAATCGTTTTGGTCAGTTATCAGTTACGGGAGAACGGTTAGTAGTTAGTGGTTTTTCCTCCCTCCCGTACCTTCTAATACTATTTCTAAAAAAGAACGCTACAGATGTTCAATGAAAAAACCTTGTACCCAGAGCGGCTGACTAATTGCGAACCGACGCGCACGCGGGAGCGAGCCCTAAGGCAAGCGGGAGGAGCATCGATGATAATTGCGAAGGCTCATGTGTAAAATATGTGCAGGAGAAGTAATGTCAGCATGCTATGGAATTTCCCCTGAACGATTTGCTCAATCGAGACAAATGCAGGCAGTGGATTTTGGAGCATTTTCATCCGGATGGCTTGAGCTGTCCCAACTGTAAAGCTGGGGTGGAACAAGCCCGAAGATTTAGAACCACGCATCGCTCTCAGTTGAGAGTTTATCGCTGTCGTGTGTGCGACCACACTTACAACCTCTACAGTGGCACGTTACTAGCGCAACATCACCTGAGACCTGAACGGGTTGTGTTGTTGTTGCGAGGCATCCTCAAGGGAGAGTCCACTAAAAGCTTGGCAGGAGAATTACAGTTAAATTACAAAACGGCGTTAACCTTACCTCATCAACTGCAAGCTCGTGCCGAGCAGTTACAATCGCAGGAACCTGTACCTGACACTCGAACTGAAACCGATGAGATGTTTCAGAAGGCGGGGGAAAAAAGGAGAGCAGCATCTTGACCCGTTTGACCCACCTCGACGACGAGCGAACAAACGACGAGGTAAAGGCACCTAGGATCATGACCGACCACCAGTGGTTGGAACGGTTGGACGAAACAGTGGGCAAGTCCGATTGCGAGTAGTGAGGAACACTACAGGTGAAATACTGGTTAATCATGTGCATCAATTCACAGTAATTGAGAGTCAGCTCTTCACTGACGAATCAGCCAGTTATAATCACGTCATTCGTCCTCATGCTACTGTTTGTCATAGTCAGCATGAATGGGCAAGGGATGATGAGGGAGATGGGCTTCGAGAAGTTCATGTCAACACAGTTGAAGGGATGTGGACAGATATGAGGAATTTCTTGAGCTCCTTTAAGGGTGTTCACCAAGAGCGCCTGAGTGGTTATGTTGCTATTTTTGAGTTCAAGGGAAACCTCAAACGCATCTGCCCTGCCTTCATTGCCTCACTGGTTACTCCGCACACTTCTTACTTATGAGCCATTACGAATTGATATAATCGTTCCAACCCAGCCGGAGTACTCTGGCATACAGCCTCTCCCGCATGCGACGGTGCATTTCGCACTTGCGACTTCTGCTCCCCGATCGCCTTATTGATATTTCTGGAGACAAACATCTAAAATGCGGCGATCGTTCTCGCTGATAGTAGAGATCTGATGATAGCCTTCCAACCCTACGGCACGAGGCAGTCGATCGCCGGATGCTACTGGCGATAGATCTTGTAGGGCGATTTCGTAAGGATAAACGGCGTTATTGTAGGGATCGACAATCGAGAGATTCATGCGATGCGAGTCCACCGTACCGGAAAAACAATTAAACTCCGATCGCGGCAGATAGACAGCACCAATGACTTTACCCTGTTGTACCCGAAAAACGAGATATTCTTGACCGATTTGTTCGGGTTCGGGGGACTGACCGTAGAGATAAATTCCGTCAGCTAGCGGCGACTTCTTGCTAGCTGCTTCGGCGAAATATACTTCCGAGGCGCGATCGCTTGATGGCTCTCGTTCTAGTTGCTTTTCTTCAAGCGACAAAGCTAGTGTGGGAATCGCCATTATTGTTGCCAGTCCGAGACTTAAAATCGGTGCAATTTTGGATGTAGAAAGTTTGGAACCAAGGGCTTGAAAACTTTGCGTGAATAACATAGTTTTTATTAACGCTCGCCAACTGAGCTGTTTTGACAATAACGAACCCTTTGGAGCAATATTTTCGCGGACTAAATAACTGGAGACAGTTTTCTCGCTCCTGGCAAAGAACTTCCTATTAAAGGACTACAATTTATAGCCAAGTCATTCCCGATAAGTTCGGTGGCTTATTTTTTGCTCTCCGCTTTTAACTTGCCCAAAATGATGCCAAATTTCACAAGGATTGGAGTACAATTCTGCCTAAATTTCCTCACACCCTAATTTAATTGTGCAAATAATTGCCAAGCCTTTACAAGTTTTTCTTAAATTCTTAACAACTGGAAAAAAGTCGCTAAAAAAAGCGGTAGCGAGCGCTCGCTACCGCTTTTTTAAAGCCTATGATCTCAGTCTGATTTGAAATTAACTAGCAACAATATACTCTCGGACGTTAGAACGCCGCCTGCGCAATTGAGCGAGAGCTTGATGCTCTAGCTGGCGAACTCGTTCGCGGCTGATGTTTAGTCTTTGACCGATTTTCGCTAGCGACAGTTCTTTCCCGTCTTCTAAACCGAAGCGCAAAGAAAGCACTTCTCGCTGTTGAGGGGTCAATTCTGCCATCAAGTTATTCAAGTCTTGCCGCAGCAATTCTTGAGTAATGTAATTGTCGGGAGAAATTCCCTCATCTTCCAAAAGATCGGAGAGTTCTGTATCCTGGTTATCGCCCACTCGCACGTCTAAGGAAACGGGTTGACGAGCCATGCTCAGATATTCTCGAATTTGAGCGGGTTCTAAGTCTAGCGCTTGAGCAATTTCGCCAGGAGTAGCGCTACGACCTAATTGCTGTGCCAGTTCTCGCTGCGTTTTCTTGATCTTATTGAGCTTTTCGGTAATGTGAATGGGAAGGCGAATCGTTCTTGCTTGCTGAGCGATCGCTCGCGTAATCGCTTGACGAATCCACCAATAAGCATAAGTAGAAAATTTATAGCCTTTAGTTGGATCGAATTTCTCTACCCCTCTTTCCAACCCTAAGCTGCCTTCCTGAATTAAATCCAGGAACTCCATATTACGCTTCTGATATTTTTTGGCGATCGCGACGACTAAACGCAAATTAGCCTCAATCATTTTGCGCTTGGCTCGATTTCCCTGTGCTATCGCTCGATTAAGTTCATCTTCACCGAGCTGGACATAATTCGCCCACTCTGTTAGACTTGGCTCGTGTCCAAGTTTACTTGCTAGTTCTTCTTTCTTTTCCAACAGGGTCATCATTCTCTGTACCTGCTTGCCATAGACAATTTCTTGCTCGTGGGTCAGCAGAGGTACCCGTCCAATTTCGTGCAGATAAGTACGCACCATATCTGCTGAGAAAACAGGCTGTTGTTTGTTTGAGTTAACTTTAGCAGTGGGCATTTTGTACGGTTATGACTCCTTGAAAGCTACAGAAAGTCTGGGTTGACTCAATTCCTTGATGAAATCCGTTCTGTTTGTTTGCTAGAACCAAGAGAAGACTTTCTAGATCGAAGTCAGTATGACTTTGTGTTTCTTCCATTTTAGCTCACCAGTTTAGACGATGGCAGATCTAGAAAAGTTCATCGTTGGGTTTTTACATCGACTTAGCATTAGTGACTCTCTTCTCAAGGTTTGACTGGCGAAATTCCATTTAAATTAGTATCAATTCATGCCAATCTATTCTCATGATGACTTAAAAATGATTAAGATAGAGAGTTGGATCTTGGAGGGATCGCCGAACCAGTAGGGGAGGGTTTCCGAGAAAGGAGAAAGTGTCGCTCGAACCCGTCTGCGAGCGATAACTATCGAGACTGGTAAATATATCATAGAAAAATCGATTGTTTTTAAATTCCTCCTATAGGTAGAAGGTAAGAGAATCGTGGGGCGATCGCGCGATAAAGAAGAAATGACGCGCAGAGCCACCGACTGCTCGCTCTAAAGAATTGTTGTATTATCGTAAGAACAATTGCGAAAGCTCAAGAGAACTTTACAGAGGATTGTAATTATGCCCTATACAGAAGAAGATGGCGGACGGTTGAATAACTTTGCGGTAGAACCGAGAGTTTATCAAGCCTCGCCACCAACGAAAACCGAACAGCGCAATTACATCATTTTGGGAGTTATCGCCGCCTTGCTGGTAGGCGGATTAATAACTGTTGCAGTTTATGCCTCGAAAGTTGGCTAATGCCAAAAGAAAATTATTTGATGAGTGATGGGTATCAATAAAACTTTACCGTTCATCATTCATCATTTCTTGCTCCTCTTATTCCTCAGTGTCTTCTCGATCTTCATTGCTTTCCCGTTCTTGGGTGCCGCGAATATCTTCAAGGGTTTTCAGCGCTTTTTTGGATTCTTCTGGTTTGTTCTGTTCGTTAAACAGTTTTACCGCCTGTTCTATGTCAGCGATCGCTTCTTCTTCATTGCCTAGTTTAGAATTAACAATACCGCGCTGATAGAAAGCATCAGCCAAGCTCTCGTCCAAACGAATGCTTTCGGTATAATCGTCTAAGGCTTTTTGATATTCTTCCAGGGCGCCATAAGCCAAGGCTCGTTTATAATAAGTATTAGCACTATCATCCTTAAGACGAATTGCTTCCGTGTAATCTTCGATCGCTTCTTCGTGCTTGTCGAGAGCATCTTGGGCATCGCCTCGATAGATATAAAAATCAGCCAGTTTGGGTTCGAGTTCGATCGCCTTAGTGCAATCTGAAACTGCATCGTCGTAGCGTTTCATTAGGTAGAAGGCATAGCAGCGATTGCCGTAGGCATAGGCATAGTTGGGATTAAGTTCGATGGCTTTGCCGTAATCATCTATAGCAGGTTGATAATTCCCTAAAGCATGATAAGCATAGGCACGATTGTAGTAAGAATCGGGATCTTCGGGGTTTAACTCGATAGCGCGAGTAAAATCTGCGATCGCGCCTTGAAAATCGCCTGCTTCTATCTTATCTACTCCTTGGTTGTACCACTCCACCGCACTCATCTCTTTTTGTTCGGGTTCTTCTCGTTCCCCTTCCTCGGACTCTTGTGGTTGTTGTGTTAATTGGGTAATTGAAGATGGGGTTAACAGAGAAGATCGAGCATAAGCTGCCGTATTAACTGCGGAAATTCCAGCAATCAGTGTCAAAATACTAAACAATTGTCTGCCGTACTTCATCGCTACTCCTCATTTTCTCTGTAAATATGAATTTGACGAACTTTACGTGTTAAGAATAACAGTCAGGGCGTTGGGTAACTCCTCTGACTTCGACAATAAATATGGGAAAATAAAACAGCCACAATGGAATAAAAAAATGTTTAAATCGCTAATTGTTACTCTACTATTTATAGCCACTCTAACGCTCTCTGGTTGTTCGGTCGGGATTAGTAATTTACAACACTACGCCAATGCCGTCAAAGGCTATGAGTTTTTCTATCCTAATGGCTGGATTGAAGTTAATATCCAAAACGCATCTGAAGAAGTCGATGTCGTTTTTCGCGATCTCATCCAACGCACAGAAAATTTAAGCGTCATTATCAGCAGCGTTCCAGAAAACAAAACCCTCACCGACTTAGGAACGCCGACAGATGTAGGATATCGCTTCCTCAAACAGGTCAACAACAACCCCAATGCCAATCGAGAAGCAGAATTAATTAAAGCAGAAGCTCGCGAATCGAACGGAAAGACTTACTATACCCTAGAATATCAAGTCAAACTGCCCGATAATCAGGAACGGCACGATATCGCCAGCGTCGCCGTCAGTCGCGGCAAACTCTATACCTTCAATCTTTCCACAGATCAAAAGCGTTGGGAAAAAGTTAAGAACCTCTTTGAAACCGTCGTCAACTCTTTTTCTATTTATTAATTAGTTAATGGTTAGTGGTTAGTAGTTAATTGTCTCCCCATCTCCCCATCTCCCTATCTCCCTATCTCCCTCATCACAATTAAATTATGGAACTACCCATGTTTGTACTAGCTTCCGCTTCTCCTGCCCGCCGCAAGCTGTTACAGACGGTGGGAATAGAACCAATAGTCCGTCATAGCAACTTTGACGAATCGCGAGTTCAAAGCGAAGATCCCATCGCTTTAGTACAAATCCTGGCACAGTGCAAAGCAGAAACAGTTGCCAGTCAATTCAGCGATGCCTTAATTTTGGGGTGCGATTCGGTGCTAGCAGTCAACGGCGAGATTTATGGCAAACCGAACTCGACAGAAGAAGCGATCGCGCGTTGGCAAAAAATGCGCGACAATGAAGGTATCCTTTATACGGGTCACGCTCTCATCGACCAAAGGCAAAATAAACAATTAGTATGCTGCGGAATTACTAAGGTTTATTTTGCTAATATTAGCGATGCCGTAATTGAAGATTATGTTGCCAGTGGCGAACCTCTCAAATGTGCTGGCTGTTTTGCACTAGAGGGAAAGGGTGGATTATTTGTCGAAAAGTTGGAAGGTTGTCACAGCAATGTCATTGGGTTAAGTCTTCCTTTGTTGCGTCAAATGTTAGCAGAGTTAGGTTATTGTGTAACCGATTTTTGGAAATGAGGATTACTGAAAATTGATTCTACAGGTGCGATCGCATTTTTCAAATCGCGTATGACGACTGATGGCGGACGGGAATATTTATGGCGAAACTTTAAGGTGCGATCGCGTTTCGAACTCTCATCAACTGAATTAACATCTTTCCTTAACTATCTTAAATCCCTTCCCCAGTCCTGATTAGCTATCATGAGGCTGAGATGCTTCCAACAGAGGTCAGGCGTATGCAAACTTCTCCCCTTACTTGCCTCAACTATATCGACGGTCAATGGCTCCCCGCGCGAACCAAAGACACCGCAGAAAGTCGCAATCCTGCCGATTGGCGAGAGCTTGTCGCTACCTTTCCCCGTTCTACCGATAGCGATGTCGATGCGGCGGTAGATGCTGCCCGTCGCGCCTATAAAACCTGGCGCTTAGTACCCGCACCAGCAAGGGCAGAATTAGTCTATCGCGCGGGCGAACTATTGTTGGACAAAAAAGAAGAAATTGCCTATCTGATGTCTCGCGAGATGGGCAAACCGTTGTCTGAGACGCGAGGAGACGTACAAGAGGGAATTGATTGCGCTTTTTACTACGCTGGCGAAGGTCGCCGTTTGTTCGGGGTGACAACGCCGTCGGAACTCAACAACAAGTTTGCCATGTCGGTGCGGATGCCAGTCGGCGTTTGCGCCTTGATTACGCCTTGGAACTTTCCCATGGCGATTCCCTGTTGGAAGGCAATGCCCGCGCTGGTTTGCGGCAATACCATCATCCTCAAACCAGCAAAGGATACGCCTGCTTGCGCCACTCTATTAGTAGAAATTTTCCACGAGGCAGGTTTTCCGCCTGGAGTCGTTAACCTAGTACACGGTTCTGGCGGAGAAGTCGGTCGAGCATTGGTAAACCATCCTGGGATTGATTTAATTTCCTTTACGGGTTCTTCTAAATCGGGTGCGGAAGTCGGAGAGATTTGCGGACGCACTCACAAGCGCGTCTGTCTGGAAATGGGTGGTAAGAATGCCCAAGTCGTCATGGAAGATGCGGATTTAGAATTGGCACTCGAAGGGGCGCTTTGGGGGGCTTTTGGTACGACCGGACAGCGGTGTACTGCGACCAGTCGCTTGATTTTGCACCGCGAAATCAAAGCCAAGTTTACTGATATGCTGTTGGAGAAAACAGCTAAGCTGCGCTTAGGTCACGGCATCGACCCAAAAACGGATGTAGGTCCCTTAATTAATTCGTCACAACGAGAACGGGTTAGACGATATATAGAAATTGCTTGCGAGGAAGGAGCAAAGGTGTTAATCGGGGGAGACATTGGTAAAGAAGAAGAATTGCAATACGGTTATTTTTTCCAACCAACCATATTGGATGAAGTTACTCCTCAGATGCGAGTTGCTCGCGAAGAGATTTTTGGTCCGGTGGTATCTTTGATAGAAGTGAATTCGTTTGAGGAAGCGATCGCAGTTCTCAACGATACGCCTTACGGACTGTCTTCTTCTGTTTATACTCGCGACGTGAACCGAGCTTTTCAGGCAATGCGGGATATTGAAGCTGGCATTACTTATATCAATGGTCCCACTATCGGCGCAGAAGTCCATCTTCCTTTTGGTGGCGTGAAGCAGACAGGCAACGGTCATCGCGAAGCGGGTAGTGCAGCGCTTGATGTCTTTACGGAATGGAAGACGGTTTATGTCGATTTTTCCGGTCGCTTGCAACGCGCTCAGATCGATAATCGGTAGTTATGGTAGTCGTTATTGGATAGTAATTTGTCTAAAGCGATCGCAACGGTTTTTGCAATTGAGGCTGAAGTGGTTGTTCTGGATTAATAACCAACCCAGAAAAGTTAGACAAGGGACTACCTCGATCGCTATCTTCAGATGAGGCAGGAAAGAAAACCCAACGGCTGCTTACGGGGAGAGAATCTAGAGTTGAAGCATTTTGCGTCAGCCAAATTAGGGGTAGAGTAGGACGCTGGATTTCCCTAGCTTTTGCTTGCGCTTCGACGGCTGCTAGCGTTTCCAAAACGACTCGATTGCCGCGAACCAATCCCGTCCCTGCCGTCCAAAGCGTTACCGCTAGTTGGCAGCGACTGGCATAAAAATACAAAGACGCAGCCGCAATAACTGCGCTTTCAAAATTGTCTTCTTCCCATTGAGCAGCACTGTCTAAGGCAATAACAATTTCTTGTCCTCCCGTAATAACTTCCAGTTCGCGGACGACAAACTCGTCAAAGCGGGCACTGATCCGCCAGTGGATCAAACGAGTGGGATCTCCGTAGCGGTAGGGGCGCAACGCTCTAGTAACGCCTTCAGTAGCAGCTTGATAGCGACGATCGCTCTGAAATTCGATCCTCTCATCTTGTCCCAAACTATCTACTAATGGACAATTTGCCAGAGGCAATACTTGCGGATAAACAATCGCTTTGGCGGGAACTTCCTGAGTGCGGCGACTCCAGAACAATCCCAATGGCGTTCCCGTTCTCAGTTGTACTTCATGCCAGCGATAAACGCCCCGCCGCTTGGCGGTAACATAATAAACCCAGCGATAAACGCTTTTGGGTGGAATAACTTCTACTGCCGTTCCCATCGGTTGGAAGAGGACGTAGGGTAACAGATCCTGGAGTTGCAGTAGCGTTTTGGCAGCCTTGCTGGTATTTTCAATTTCCAACTCAACTGTCAAGATATCCCCCGCACTGATGGGAGTCATGGGGAGACGGCGAATGTTGAGGTGGCGCAGCGATCGCAATGGTAGAATAGCTGCCAATCCCAGCACAGCCAAGATCGTGCCGCTGAGAACGTATAGCCATCCCGCCATGGTATTCGTGGCAGCCCCAAAAAAACACGCGGCAAGCCCTGCCAATACCCAACCGCTATGGGCGGGAGCAACCCAATGGGTTTCTAACCATTCAGCCAAGGCAACAGTAAATTTCATCAATCAAATCAGTTAGCCAACCCAGTATAAATTATAATTTTTGACTTGAGTCAAGGACTTGCCCCCGCGATCGCGCCTAAAGTGGAAGTATAAGGAAACAGGAGACTTGAGATATGTTTTGCGAACAATGCGAACAAACGGCTAGCGGACAAGGATGCCATCAATGGGGAGCTTGCGGTAAAAGCCCAGAGGTAAATGCCGTCCAAGACTTGTTAGTCTATTGCCTGCGAGGGCTTGCTCCCGTTGCACTCCGCGCTCGTCAGTTAGGCATTCCCACTCGCGAAACAGATGTCTTCGCCTGCGAAGCACTCTTCGCCACGATGACCAATGTTAACTTCGATCGCAAGCGGTTTAATCGCTACATTCGCGACGCGATCGCTATTCGCGAGAACTTAAAAGCCCAAATCCAAGCGAAGGAACCGACAGAATGGTCGGCACTATCTTGTTATGAACCCAATTTTCAGGAAAGTTTAGTCGAACAAGGTCAAGACGTTTCCCTCCAATTTATTACTCAATCGCGTCAAAACGTCGATATTTTTTCCCTCAAACTGACCGTTCTTTACGGGATCAAAGGAGTTGCATCCTACACCTTCCACGCCCAAGAACTAGGTCAGGAAGACGATCGCGTTTATGCTTTCATCCATGAGGCTTTAGCTGCCCTAGATCGCCAAGACCTCACTTTAGAAGATTGGGTCAAGCTGGCGCTCAAAGTTGGGGAAATCAACCTGCGAGCGATGGAACTTCTGGATGCAGGTCATACCAGCACTTACGGTCACCCCGTCCCTACGGTCGTGCCGCTCAATGCAAGAACTGGGAAAGCGATTTTAGTGTCGGGACATGATATCAAACAACTCGAAGCCCTGCTCAAACAGTCTGCTAACCAAGGGATTACCGTCTATACCCACGGGGAACTTCTGCCAGCCCACGGCTATCCCCTCTTAAAGCAGAAATATCCCCATCTGTACGGTCACTACGGCACCGCCTGGCAGAATCAGACTAAAGAGTTTGCGAAATTTCCCGGCGCGATCGTTATTACTACTAACTGCCTGATGCCGCCCCACGAAGCCTATGACGAGAAACTCTTCACTATCGGTTCCGTGGGATATCCCGGCATCAACTATCTTCCCGAAACCGACGATGGCACCCCCGATTTTGCCCCCGCGATCGCAAAAGCTCTAGAAATGCCTGGATTCACACGAGATGAAGAACCGCGTCAAGTCATGACGGGGTTTGCTCGCAATGCCGTTTTAAGCGTTGCCGATAAAGTTATCGAAGCCGTCAAAGGCTTGAAAATTCGTCACTTCTTCCTCATGGGAGGCTGCGACGGCGCTAAACCCGATCGCAATTACTACACCGAATTGGTGGAAAAAGTGCCCGAAGATTGTATCGTGCTAACTCTCGCCTGCGGCAAGTTCCGCTTCTTTGACAAACAACTGGGAACTATTGGCGAACTTCCCCGACTCATGGATGTGGGTCAGTGTAACGATGCTTATTCGGCGATTCAGATTGCTCTGGAGTTGGCAAAAGCTTTTGAGGTAGGTGTCAATCAACTCCCCTTGTCGATGATTCTCTCCTGGTACGAACAGAAAGCCGTGGCGGTGTTGCTGACGCTGCTATATTTAGGCATTCAAAATATTCGTTTGGGTCCTACTCTACCAGCGTTTATCTCTCCCAATGTATTAAAGCTGCTCTCAGAAACTTACCATCTCAAACCCATCACTACCCCCGATGAAGATTTAGCCGCTTGTCTGGGTTAGAAAGAAACATCGCGGTGTTGCCTGTTTTCTTTGGATCGGCAATAACCGCTTTTTGCTTTGCTAAATCAAGGTATAAATTGTCATTCTGAGCGTAATGGAGTGAAGCGAAGAATCTCGGTAGATGCTTCATTGCGCGGAGTTTACCCTCTCTCGAAGTGAAGGGCCGCATTCAGCAACGCCCCGCTTTTTTCATCCAGTTTAAGTATGATATAATTATCATATCTATGAAGCGAAAAATCGCAGTCACTCTTGATGAAGACCTAGTTGCCTTCCTCGATACGGTCGCTAAAGGCAATCGCAGCGATTATCTCAATAACCTCCTGGCAACTCACCGCAAGCAAGTCCTCGAATCTCAGTTAATTGCTGCTTTGGCAACCGATGTAGAAGACCCCAATTATCAGCAAGAAATACTGGCTTGGGATAACGTTGCTGGAGACGGTATCGATGCCGAGGGGTAATTTAACTTATCGGCGCGGGGAAATTCGTTGGGTTCGTCTCGATCCGACTTTGGGGGCAGAGATACAAAAACCCGCTCTTGCCTCATCGTTCAAAATGACACGATGAATGAGTATGGATTGCTGACCATCATCATTCCCTTTCGCCCAGGCAGCAAACAAGCGCCTTATACTGTCAATATCAAAGCTAGTTCGACCAATGGCTTAGACAGAGATCGTTCCTTAGATATCGCCCAGATTCGATCGGTTGATGGTCAACGGGTATTAGGACTTGTCGGCGTGTTAGAAAACCACTATTGGCAACAGATTCGAGCTGCCTTAGATATCGTGCTAGGGTTCGCTTTCTAACCTACACCAGCAGCCTTATAATTTTTCACGCGATCCCCTTCTGCTATCCCGATAATCTTTGCTAACCAAGGTGGGGGTGAAGTGGCGATTACTTTTTGTAGTTCGCTTAAGATAGCTCTTGCCGAACCGCCTTCCGTTACTTTCATCGGATAGATCCCTGCTTTGATGACTTTTGCTGCTGCGGGTCCCCCTATCGAGACGATATACAAAACGTGGCAATCTTTAATCAAACTAACTCGGAAAGCATTTTTATCATCTGATAAATCGGCTTCCACTGCCGATCTGATATCTATCAGCTTCATCTCCTTTGCCGATAGCTGATAAATCAAATAACGCAGACAAGAACCAAAATGTCCGTCCAACTGTTCTTGATTGTTAGAAGCCACGGCAATGCGAATTGAACTCGGCATTTCGCCATCCTGGTATGGTTCTATTGGCGGCAGCTTATCTTCATCGTTTGTTTCACCCCACAAAATTCTCACAGCTTCTTTTAGTGCTGCCATGTCGGCAGTCCCGGCATCTTCACCATCTTCATCTGCATCGAGTTGATAGGTTTGTCCGAATGCAGTTTTTAAGTTGGTGACTGTAATTTTACTCAAGGCTGTCTCATCGATCGCATCGCCTAGATATGTATGTAAGGCTCCTATGAGATCGCCCACTGAGGTTCCCGGCAATGCCCTTGCAGCCAATGCAATTCTTAGGGCTACTTCATTTGATAGAGTTTGTTCGCTCATAATCGATTCTCTCTAAATTGTTAATCGAGCGAATACTACTAGGTATTTATTTAGGTCAAAAAACTTGTCGTCAATCTAGCAGTATCTAGTCAATTATTTCCCGATTATATTATTTAAAAACCGATCACTATATTTCAGTACAATTTAATACCATTCGTCGCATCGGGAGTTAATATCATTTTCTTTGGTAACATTGCTCGGTCTTGTGAATTAGTTTGTATACGAGCGATCGCAACACCCAGATCTCTCTATCAATAGCGTTCCAAGCGTTTAACTCTTTGAAATCATCTTTTCTAAAGCAATATGTAAGTCTTGTGTTAAGTCAGCTACAGCTTGTTTAGCCGCCTGACGGCTAGATTGATAAACGTGCCAGCGATCGCTAACTGAAATGGCTTCGCCGACAGTAATTCTCGCCCAACGCCATCCCAATCGAGGGCGACGAGGCATTTTTCTGGTTTTAATGCGAGCCAGCACGTCGAAAATCAGTAAAGCCGTTTCAGCCAATCGCTCGAAGGAAAGATTCTCTTGAAGATAGCTTTCTGTTACGGCAACAAAGCTTTCTACCAGACGCATATGCAACATCCGCAAGTTGGCTTCTTGAGCTACCCAGTCAGCTAAACCCCGATGTAGAGGCGATAGCGCCTTCAAGTCGGATATATCTTCTCGATAAATGTAAGTCCATCCCGCTTCTTCTAAGCGACGGCAGCGTTCGATAATCGTCCCCTTGCTCTGCAAACCAAAATATTCCTCTCCAACTCGCAGGGCGACATCTAGTAATTGGTGAAGTCGCGTCGTTAGATTTGAGCCAGCGCTGCGCGGATCGCTTGGGAGATTTTGGTGGTAAAATCGACGATAGAATTGCTCCATCTCAGTTATCAGGTATTCTCCCAAACAAAACAGGCGTTGAGCGTAAATTTTCTTCAGTTCGTGCTCTTTTCCTCGTTTGCTGTTTCGAGCTAGCAAACCACAATCTGCTTCCAATTGACGCAACAACCAATCCAGTCTCGACCATTGCGGCTTTACATAGCCATATTGAATGCCAATCGGAACGATATATACTTGTTCGGAACGATTGGCTTTAAGCAAATCTTCCACGCACCAGAATCCTAACTGAGCCGCCCCAGGTTCTAGAGGGCTAACAATTTCGCTATAACCGTTTGTAGCGCCTTCGGGAGCAAGCGCCATAGGCAAATCGCCATCAATTAACAGCTTTCGTACCATTTTAATTGCCGTCCAGTCGAACGGCTTGCCCCGATGAATCGGAATTCCACCCAAGCGGGAAAATAGCCAACCCAGCCACGCACCAGCCCATAGAGGCATCCCGCGCTCGTAAATAAAATGACTGTGAATCGGGGATTGTAGGGCAATCCCCTTTCGACGAGCTACTTGCGGGACACGGGAAAGCAGATATAGACCGCAGAGCGGGTCGTCCACCTGACAATGACGAAAAGCCAATAACAAGCGAATTTTTCCCGTCTGAAATTGATGGTAGAGTTCGGCTAAAGTTTCTACATTGACTGCATCAATTCGACTAATTCCAGCTGGTAGCCAGCGTTTCAGCCGAAATTTCAGCAAAATGGGCAGCGATCGCTGCGTAATTTTGAGAATTGAGCCATTAAAAGCTGGTGAAATAAACTCTAGCTTTGGGTGAGCCTGGTGCATAGAAGGTAAGCATTAAATTTAAGAACTTCATGATAATTCTGCAACAGATCTAGGATCGATCCTAATAAATTCATTCGGTTTCCTTAATAAAAATTGTTAGTAAAACTTTACTCAAAAGATAATAATGCCCCAAGCATTTTAAGCCAACCGTTGCACCTAATTGTTCTCGTTGCTGGGGACTGTAAAATCTTATATTTACTTGAGAAATAGAAAGCCTGCGATCGAATGCCCAATCCACTAGATAAAAATATCCTTGAGGGCGTAAGACGCGATTTACTTGAGCAAAAACTCGTTCGGGGTTGGGATAGTGAAGAAAGCTAATCGTATTAAAAACGGCATCAAATTGATTGTCTGCAAAGGGTAAAGATTCCGCATTTCCTCGAACAAAAATTAGCCGTGGACGATGTTGATTGCGCTGTCGTGCTTGACGCAACATTTGTGTTGATAAATCAAGTCCCGTTCCTTGAAGTTCGGGAAATCGATCGGCGAGTCGATTTAAAAGACGACCCGTACCGCACCCTAAATCTAGTACGTTGGGTCGTTCGGGTAATTTGACATATTCTAACAATCGTTTATGGACGGCTTGATAAAATACTGTCGTTAGTAAAAAATCATAGTTGGGCGCCCAGCGATCGAAAAGTTTTTCTTTGCTTTCAAAAATATTATTGGTCATTTTTCAGATAGATTAATTTAAAATTCAGTCTAAGTTTAGTTTTCCAAGTCGATCGAGCGGCAATCGCGTGAAGAAATTTTTACTAGCTGTCAAATTTTCTCTAAGATGGATTATCTTCGGTGGAACGCTATTTTTTATTCTTAAAGCGTTTAAAGATAACTGGCAAAATGCAACAGAAGTGAAAATAGAGCCGAGAGGATGGATTATCTTGGCGATCGCTCTTATGATAACGCTTTTAGCTCATATTTGGTCGGGGTTGGTATGGACTGGGTTACTCAAAGCTTTTAAGCAACCCATAACAAGGAAATGGGCGCTACAAGTTTATTTAATTACTAACCTGGCTAAATATTTACCGGGCAATGTCGGTCATTTTTATGGTCGCATTTCAGCTGTTTACCAAGCAGGCGGTTCTTTACAAGTAGCAAGTATGAGCGTTTTATTAGAGCCATTGTTAATGGCTGCGGCAGCTTTTTTAGTGACTTTATTAGCTAGTGCCATCGGCTTAATTAAGACTAATTTTTCTCCTTGGTTATGGCAAGTTAATTTTATTTTACTAATCGCTATTTTTCTGGGGGTTCATCCTAAAATTTTAAATCCATCTCTAAAATTTTTGAGTCGATTAAAGAGTCAAGAAAAAGAATCGACGATTACTATCGAACGAAATCTATCAATTTATTTCTTAGGAGAAATAATTTTTTTGCTGCTGCGAGGAAGCGGATTTTTGCTAACGTGGATGGCATTATTGCCGCTCGAACTCAGTCAAATTCCCACATTATTTAGCGTTTTTAGTTTTGCTTGGCTGATGGGATTAATTATCCCTGGCGCACCCGGAGGAATTGGCGTGTTTGAAGCCGTTGCGATCGCTCTTTTGTCGGGGCAACAGTTGCCTAAAGGCGTTATTCTCAGCGCGATCGCTTCGTACAGAATGATTAGTATTTTGGCAGAAGCGATCGCGGCTGGACTGGCATGGTCAATTGGTCAATTTTTTCCCATAAATTCGCGTTGGTAGCGTTCGATGCGATCGCGATTCTTTACTTTCTTCTTAATCTAAATTGATTTTTAATGACAAGATTGAATTTATAGTAACGCTTTAGAAGAATTAGGTACAATTGAAAGTAGGAAGGTTAAAATAACACCTATCTCTTCCTAAAAATCTATCGAGTTCAGAGCGCAAAAACATCTCTATGGAAACAAGTAGCCCGTCAGGGAATACTTCCGAACCTCCTAGTTCCAGGTGGGCAAGCCTTATAGGAACGATAATTGCTATATTGACTCTAACCTTGCCTATGGTGGTAATAGCATATTACTCTTCACAAAACCGAATTGAGACATTACCACAACCGAGTTATTTCCTATCGGAGCCAAAGATGACTCAAAATTAATAGTCAATAGAGACTCGCTTGGATTTCCCAGGCAATGGACGCTAGACATTAGCATCCTCAAACTTCTTGCCGGGTCTCTAAATATGATTTAATAAACCTGAGTCTTGAAATTGATTTTAAGAGGCTCATCTTGTTGATTTTCGGAGAGATTTCGTGGATCTATCGCGCATTCCCCCTCAACCCAAGCCCGGTCTAATCAACGTTTTAATCGAAATTCCGGCGGGCAGTAAAAATAAATACGAGTTTGACAAAGATTTGAAAGCTTTTGCTCTCGATCGCGTTCTCTATTCATCGGTTCAATACCCCTACGACTACGGTTTCGTTCCCAACACCCTCGCCGATGATGGCGATCCCCTCGATGGAATGGTATTGATGGATCGCCCCACATTTCCAGGCTGCATCATTCCCGCCCGTCCGATTGGGATGCTAGAAATGATTGATAGTGGCGATCGCGACGAGAAAATTCTCTGCGTTCCCGACAAAGATCCCCGCTACGGCAATGTAAAATCTCTTAAAGATATTGCCCAACATCGCTTAGATGAAATTGCCGAGTTTTTTAAAACTTACAAAAATCTAGAAAAGAAAGTTACAGAGATTCTGGGTTGGAAAGATGTTGATGCAGTGTCTGCCTTGATAGAAAAATGTATTAAAGCCGTGAAATAGAGAAGGTTATCAACTGCGGAGTGAGGAGTTAGTATTAGTAGTTATTTTTCCTCAATTGCCAATTCCGAACTCCGAATTCCAAACTCCGATCGCTGATGAAACACTGGGATTTCACTCCTCCTCCCGAATCGCAATTAAGCGATCGCGAGGTGCCGCTTGAGGGGGAACATTTGCAAGGCAAGCGAATTGCACTTTTGATTACCGGGGGCATTGCGGCAATCAAAGCCCCTTTAATCGCCCGCGCGCTGCGCAAAGAAGGGGCTGATGTCGTCGCTTTTACGTCCCAAGAAGCCTTGCGCTATACTACTATCGATGCGTTAGAGTGGAGTACGACTCGCCCAGTCGTAACGAAACTAACCGCCGCCGCAGAACACCTCAGCGATAGCGCCCCCTTTGATGCCTATCTCGTCGCCCCCGCTACCTATAACACGATTAATAAAATGTGCTATGGCATCGCTGATGGGGTCATTACCTCTGCCTTAGCATCGGCAATCGGTCGCATGGAACGAGGAAGAACAAAGATCGCGATCGCGCCCACCATGCACGGAAGCCTTCACAACTCGATTTTAACCGAATCTCTAAAAACTTTAGAGGCGATGGGCGTTTATATCGTGCCCCCGCGAGAAGCTTACGGCAAGCACAACATCCCCGACGAACGGGAAATCGTTGTAGAAGTTTGTCGCTTGGTAAGCACTTCCCCTCTCAAAGAAGTTCCAATCTTAGTGACGGGAGGCCCTACCCCAGTTCCCATCGATAATGTGCGCCGACTTACCAATCGTTTTAGCGGCAGATTGGGGGCTGAGATAACAGAAGAACTTTACCTCAGAGGTGCAGATGTTCGACTGATTCACGGAGAGGGAACTTATCAACCCCCTGCCTATCTGCCGTACCAAATTGCTAGAACCTATGACGAATATTTGGCATCGATTCTGGAAACGTTAAGCCAAAAACCCTATAAGTTTGGGATTTTTTCAGCCGCAGTCGCCGATTACAAACCAGAAGTGGTTCTTCCTGGAAAAACTCCCAGTGGCGGCGCATTGAAAACGATTAACCTAGTGCCGACTCTGAAGGTAATCGAGGAAGTCAGAGCTAAATTTCCCGACCTACATATGGTAACTTTTAAGTACCAAGAAGGGGTGAGTCACGAAGCGTTAATGGAAATTGCCCAACAGAGAATCAAACAAGGCTATCGTGCCATAATTGCCAATCGCGGCGAAGAAATGGGGCTAGGTGGCGAACAGATTGCTTACTTGGTGACAGCAGATCGACCGCCACAAAAGATGGTTGGGAAAAAAGAGATTGCCAAAGCGATCGCCAATTATCTCGAACAAGTTTGGCATAATAATTCTTAATAAAGATAGCAAAACTGTAATCTTATGCTGCTCAAGTCTACTACTCGCCATATTCGGATCTACACGGCGGAAGTTAAAGATAACGAATTGATCCCTAGCGATAGTGTCCTGACTTTAGATGTCGATCCGGACAACGAATTTAACTGGAATGAAGATAGCCTTCAGAAAGTTTACGCCAAGTTTGATGAATTAGTGGAATCCTACAGCGGAGAAGATCTAACCGAATACAACCTGCGACGCATCGGTTCGGATTTAGAACATTTTATGCGATCGCTGCTGCAAAAAGGTGAAATTAGCTATAATCTCGGCAGCCGGGTGCTTAACTACAGTATGGGACTTCCTCGCGTAGAAAGTCCCGAAAGCGAAGGAAAATATCTTTAATCGGCGATCGCCATGGGAGAACAAGGAGTCAGGAATCAAATTTAAGGGAACTTCAACCCATTTAGTTTAATCTATTTTTCCTTTTGCCTTTTTTCTTAATAATAACTGGTGTCTTAAAGCTGGTAGTAGCCATCGATCGCTACTACCAGCATTTTAGATGAGCTTAACTATAAACACCAATATACTTCATTCGAGGCTCAACGCTCTCCTCGTTGATTTCCTGCCAGAGGTTATCCATTGCCGAGTCTACCATCGAGCCTAACATCGATCCTACAAGCGATCCCAAAACCGAACCAGCCAGCGAACCCAAAAGCGAACCAAGCAGAGAAGCGCCTATTGAACCGCTAACAGCCCCCGCGATCGAGCCAGCTATTGCCCCAACAATCGAGCCGCCGATCGAGCCAATCAATGAACCAACGAAAGAGCCAAGGTTAAACATATTATCCTAGCATATTAGGAACCTACTATCTAACTATACAAGGACTCTCGCGTCCAGATCCAGTTTGTGAAGTAATTTAAACGAGCAGGAGTTAAATCCTAGTTGCTGAACTCCATCTAACCCCAGAGAATAGTAGCGACGCGATCGCCCTATCAACAAACTCTTATAATTTCTTAATATTATGAGATAAAGGGTTAGTACTAAGGAGAGCAGATGGGCAACATTAGGTTCGTTAAAGAAGAGAAGGAAGTCATTGCAGCGGATGGAGCAAACCTGAGAGAGAAAGCATTGCAAAATCGGATTGACATTTATACTCTTAAAGGCAAGCTGACTAATTGCGGGGGATATGGTCAATGCGGAACCTGTATCGTTGAGATTGTCGAAGGCATGGAAAATCTCTCTCCTAAAACGGATTTTGAGTTGCGAAAGCTCAAAAAAAAGCCGGAAAGCTACCGCCTAGCTTGTCAAACCCTCGTCAACGGTCCGGTTAAGGTAAAAACCAAGCCGTAATCTCGATCGCGGTAATGGTATTCTAATGATTGTTAGTCAAGATGACGCAGAGGTAATCGAGCAATGCAAGTTAACGATCTTGGGTTTATCGCCACCATTTTATTCGTGCTGGTACCCACCGTTTTTCTGTTGATTCTGTACATTCAAACTAATAAAGAAGGCGCACGATAATAAGTCAAAATCAGCGAAAATCTATCATTTTAAGGAAAAAAGGAGGGAAACAGAACTATTCTGTTTCCCTTTTTTCTTTTTAAATTGCGAATTAGATTGACCTATTACCTAATAACTGGTGACTGGTAACCGAATCTCAGCCGCCTTCTTTTCGTGCCAAGAGAACCGGACAGGACGCATTGACGCGAACATAATCGGATAGAGAAGTTCCTAAAAGGCGATCGAGATCGGGTAAGCTTTTAGCTACGGAAGGACGGCGATCGGGAGAACCCATCACCAGCAAATCGATATTATTTTCTTCAACTAAATTACAGATTTGCTCCCCTGGCTTACCTCCCGTGACGATGCAACGATAGGGAACTCCCATTCTTTTTGCTTTCTCTGCCGCAGGAGCAAGAATGGGGTTATTTTCCATCTCTGTCCTCGACAAAGGCAGCAATTCCGGCTTCAAATCGGGGTTGACGCGAGCTAAAAATAGCTCGGCATCTGGGTAATCTCGCAGTAGGAATAGCGTCAGATCGAGCGCGTATTGAGCTGCCGCCGACTTATCTAGCGCCACCATTACTCGCTTGATTTTTTTGACGTAGATGTCGTCTTTGACCAACAACATGGGACGGTTAGTGAGTTGAAAGACGTACTGGCTGACAGAATTTTCGAGAATAGCTTCTAAGCGCTTAAGTCCGCGAGAACCCATAATAATCAAGTCGGCATTAATTTCTTCAGCAACCTGGCAAACCGTGTCTTTAGGGTCGCCTTGGCGCAGCATGGTAGAAACTTTACTGGGATCTAGTTGGACGTTCTCAAGGATGCTAGCAATAATTTTGCCTCCTTCTTCCCACTTAGCTGTAACAGCATCGGCTGTAATTTGGGGAGGAATGACGTGCAAGATGGTAATTGCAGCTTTTTTGATGGCTGGGATGTCCATCAAGACCTTGAGCATGTCTTGGGTGGGACCCGTTCCCGAATCGGCGTATAGAATCTTTTCGAGCATGGATTGAAACTGAGTTGTTAACGGCAATTAGCTATTTCTGGGTACAAGGATACTGCCAATCCCGCCCAAGAAATTTAACAACTTGTTAAGTCAGTAGACAAAACTAAACATTAAATCGCGTTATTAAACTTTAAGATCTCGATTGGCGATCGCTCTTTCTCTCACTTCAATAGCCGATCGCTTCTTTCTTGGATTGATTTTTATTTATAGCTATTTCTTCTCCGTATTTTTACTATTTATTAAAAATGCAATAATCCTTAACCTCGATCGCAATTTTCAAAGTTGCTGCGATCGAGTTGGCAGTAGGGCGCAATCGCTACATCAGTTTTTCATTGAATTCGCGCCGTTTGAGGAAAACTCTTATCCTATGCCTTTCTTGAGAGAAGGGGTAGAAAAAAATACGTACATTAATTTACCTAATCAGTCTCAGTAATTCTAGTTAATTAATTACCTCGATAATCAAAAAATACTCAATATTTTTTTCTGTGTCTTAACGGAAGTTGTCTAAAAAATAATTTTGCACAATAACTGTATTCGTTCGAAGGTATTTTTTTGAGGATTAGCTTCACTCAAAAATTAATAGAAAGATAAATGACTATGCTATCTAACAATCGACAAGTTTCTTCTACAATAAGCCAACCATTAGTTGGTATTTTCTCGAACGACGATCTAACCATGCCTCTTAAGTTAGAACAACCTTTTGGAAGTTTAGAGGCTGTTTCATCTCGCCACAAAGAGGATAATAGCGAAAAACTAGACAAAGAGGTAAAATCTGATAAAATTAATGGTCAATTTTCCAGTATTGTTGACTTTAATGGAAATGGCAATTCCACAAAAATTGAAAATGCAAACGATAAAAACCTCCAAAATCATGCTAGGGAGGCAAAATTTATACCAGCTGAATTAGGGGATAAAAATTTTTCTAAAAAGGCTAGTAAAACGAGTACTTATCGCTTAACAAAGAGTTCTGAAAATTTAAAAACGTCCGCTCAAAACCTAAATGCCAAGGAGGCAAAGATGCAAAGCGATCGAGTGTCGAGCGATCGATTAGTAATGCACTTAAAATTTGAAGAAACTTCAGGAATTCAAGCAACAGATTCATCTCCCTATGGAAAAAACCGAGGAGAGTTGCGCAACGGAGCTACTTTTAAAAAAATTGACGGAAGCTTTGGTGGTGTAGTTAGTTTTGATGGAGTCAACGATTACCTTAGGGTTGGCGATTCTCACAATATCAATACAGGTACTTATGCAAAGCGAACGCTTTCTTTGTGGTTTAAAGTTGACGATAAAAATATTGCCGATCGCAAACAAGTTATTTATGAAGAAGGCGGCAGAGCACGCGGGCTAAACATCTACGTTCATAATGGTCGCCTCTATGTAGGCGCATGGAATAATCCCGCTTCCGAAAGCAACTGGAAGGGAACTTATCTATCCACCAATACGATTAGCTCTAACAAATGGCATCACGTGACTGTCGTCCTTAACGCCAAAGAGGGCAGTCCAACCCTACAGGCAGGAGCATTAACCGCCTATCTCGATGGCAGCAAATTCGGTACCGGGCAAGGGTCGCAGCTATGGAGTCACTCCGATGACATCGGCATCGGTGCCATCAATCAAGGTACCCAGTTTCACGATGGCGACGTGCAAGGAACCGGAACGAATGCTTTCAAGGGCAGCATCGATGACGTGCGAGTCTACAACCGCGTCCTGACAGACAAGGAAATTGCCACCTTAGCCAATCATCAGTCTTCAGGAAATACATCCATGACTCCACAATCGGCAAGTACTAATAGTACCACCAATACGCCGCCAGTAGCAAAAGCTGACAAGGCAACTACCACAGAAGATAAACAGATTACACTCTCAGCCACGAAATTACTAGAAAACGATCGCGATGCCAATGGCGATCTCCTCAAAATTACTGGCGTCAGTAATACCACTAACGGAACTGCCGCGCTAGATAAAAACGGCAATATTACTTTCACTCCAAAAAACAACTTCATCGGCGATGCTAGCTTTCAATACACCGTCAGCGACGGTCGCGGGGGAACTGCAAAAGCCACAGTAACGGTTTCCGTATTAGCCCAGCCCGAACCAGCTTCAAGCTCGGTAGTTAGCATAGGAACGAACCTCAGTGGCATTGCCGATTGGTCAACGCAAATGCCCTTCCTCGATGCCTTCAAATCTTCTCGCTCCTGGTTTACCCAAAATAAGTCCACTTGGGATACGAAAGAAGCTAACAAGTTAGACCTAGATAAAAATGGCTGGGTCAAATCTCTACCCAATGCCGACAGCGGTTCTAAATATACTAGCGTCGGCACGCTCCTGTTTCGAGACAAAGGCGGTCGCTATCCCGGCGGACAATACGTCGTCCTTTATGAAGGACAAGGTACAATTGAATACGGCTTTGATGCTAAAAAAAATTCGACCGCCTCTCGTCCCGGCAGAGATGTTATCGATGTCACTCCCTCCAATGAAGGCATCTGGTTGAAAATTACTGCCACCGATCCCAACAAAACCGGCAATTACCTTCGCAACATCCGCGTCGTTCCCATCGACTACGAAAAAACTTACCAAAGTCAAATTTTCAATCCCAAATTTATTGAAAAGGTCGATGACTTTAGTGCCTTCCGTTTTATGGACTGGATGAAAACCAACAATTCTAGCCAGAGTCACTGGAGCGACCGCCCCACGCTACAAACGGCTAGATATTCTACGCACGGAACTCCAGTAGAAGTGATGGTCGAACTCGCCAATCAAACCGATACAGACCCCTGGTTTACCATGCCCCACTTAGCAAGCGACGAATACGTTACCAACTTTGCCAGCTACGTCAAGAACCATCTCGAACCCGAACGCAAAGTCTATGTTGAATACTCCAACGAGGTCTGGAACAAAGATTTTCAGCAAAGTCAGTGGGCGCTCCAACAAGGGAAAAAGGAATGGGGCGGCAGCGGCGACTCCGATACCGTCATGAGACTCAATTGGTACAGCAAGCGCACCACAGAAATTACGCAGATCTGGGATCGGGTTTTTGGCGAAGACAAAGCCCGAGTAATCGGAGTTATGGGAGCGCAAGCAGCTAATATCGGAGTAGCCCAACAAGTGATTTCCTACGATTGGACCGACAAACCGCTGTCTCACCAAGCATACGGCATTGACGCCATCGCGATCGCTCCTTATATTGGTTATTATCTCGGCGCGCCAGAGAATGCCTCCCAAATCGCTAGTTGGACTCGCGACTCAGATGGAGGACGCAAAAAACTTTTTGACGAAATCATCCAAGGGGGAGTCTTGAGCGGAGGTCCTAAAGGCGGAGCGCTGCAACAATCCTATGATGGAATGAAGGCTCATATCGACCTAGCTCGAAAAGAAAACCTACAGCTTATTGCCTATGAAGGCGGTCAGCATTTGGCGGGTTTTAAGGGAGTCGAAGACAACGCAGCCATTACCAAGCTGTTCATAGAAGCTAATCGCGACCCGCGCATGGGAGATGTTTATAGACAATACTTACAAAAGTGGTTCGAGTTAGGTGGCGGGACGTTTATGAATTTCGTCGACATCGGTCAACCCAGTAAATGGGGCAGTTGGGGTTTGCTCGAACACGTCGAGCAAAACGGCTCTCCCAAATACGATGCCATTATGGATATCATTCATTAGGTCGAGCAAAGATCTATCTTTAGTTGGGGGCGAACTCGAACGACCGCCCCCAATTTTTTTAGCTAAATATTTTTAAAGTTTTAGTAAAGTTGTTATAAAGGCTTTTTTAGGCAAGCATTAAAAAAACGCGATCGCGCCCAACCTCTTTCTCAAAAACTCAGATTAGATTAAACTGATTCTTGAATGATTTTATCCTTTCATAACCTTTCTCCGTAAAAGTAATGTAAGCTAAATCTAAATTCCACCCAAGACCGATATTGAGATAAAGCAAACATTAGATCTACATCTCATAAGCAAGTAATGAATCGTTTAGCCATTCCAACAAAAGACATCCCACGCTCGCACAGAGTTGATTTTTCAGCAACGCTGGAAAAGATGCCCCTAGATGAATTGCAGAAAATCGTACAAAAGCTCAAATCCGATCTAGATAGAGCAGTACGATTTGTTAGCGAGCAGGAAAGAGAGCTGGCTTCGCAACGCCGAAGACTAGCTTCATTAGAAGATAAAATTGACAAGGCTACCGAATCCGAGCAGTTGCGCTTGCGCTTAGAGCTAGTCAACGAACAAGAGAAAAAAGAGATGTTGGAGGCGACGCTAATCGGTCAGCGCCGCAACCTGCAAAAACGAGAAGACATCTTCAACCAACACTGGCAGGTGCTTAACCGTCGGCAACGAACTTCTGAAACCGGCGAATACCTTCCTGCTCGTAAATATAATCTCAAACCCCTAATCGGTCAGAGCGAGGAACTACCAAAAACAGACGATCTAGATGAGTTAGAAGCCAGCGCCCAGAAAAACAGTAATTTACGCGCTTATCTGCGAACTTTTTGGCGTAAAGCAGGGTTGATCGCCGGAATTACTGGCGTGACAACCTTTATTGCTCTGCTCATTTCTGCGACCGAGTCCCAGGTCTACACGGGTAACTTTTATCTGCTGGTCGAACCCATCAGCACGGCCGGCAAATTAACCGATCCTTCAACCTTAACCCGCACATCAGGGGTTCCACAGGAAGAATTGTTTTCACTGGACTACCCTACCAATCTTGCCTTCTTACAAAGTCCAGGAATGACATCTAGGATTGCCGAGGATGTCTACAAAAAAGAACTCACGGGCAACTTTCCTGCTATCTGGAAAGACATACGAGAAAATCTATCCGTCAAGCGGATTGGAGAGGGAAGAGAAGCAACGAAAATTTTTGAAGTAACCTACAAAGGCGCCAATCCGCAAGAAGTTCTGACGGTTTTAGAAACCGCAGCCGACACTTTCCTAAAATACAGCGCTGAAGATAGACAAACTAACATCAAAGCGGGAATCGAATTTATTGACAAACAACTTCCCGATCTACAAAAACGACTTGAAAACTTTAAGAGTCAACAGCAACAACTTCGACAACAGCACGAGTTGATCGATCCGATTGCAAAAAGTCAAGAATTAATGGCTCAAATTAGTCAAATCGACGAACAACTCTTGGCTAATCGAAGCCAACTCGACTCGCGCCGGAAACTCTATACGGTTCTACAGAGACAACTAAAACTAAATCCTCAAGAAGCTCTAGCTTCGGCTGCTCTGAGTCAAGATCCGTCTCGTTTAGCTCTGTTGAGCCAACTTCAGGAAGTAGAAAGTCAGATTGCGGCAGAATCATCTCGTTTTACCTCTAGGAGTCCCCAGATGCAAACGCTGGAGGAAAAACGACGAAATATTCAAAACCTGCTTACTCAAAAAACCAAGACCATTCTGACTCAAAACGCTTTCTCAGTTAAAGAGAATTCTCCAGTCTTAGCCTATCAAGATCCGACGCGCTTGAAGCTGATCGATCAATTAGTCGATACGGCTAACCAAATTCAAGTGCTAGAAGTGAATACGCAGTCATTGGCAACGGCAAAGAGTACCCTAGAAAAACAAGCCAGACAACTGCCCAAGATTGCCAATCAATATAGCGCGTTGGAGCGGCAAATCGCCCTAACCAATGAGGTTCTTGACAAGCTCTTGATGCAGCGAGAAACCCTCAAAGTTGAAGCGGCTCAAGATTTGCCTTGGCAACTGATTTCCAAACCGCAAATTCCTCTTAATGCCGATGGACAGCCGATTGGCGAGTCTCCAGGTCGCCTGAAGGTGGTTGCTGCTGGTGCGATGGCAGGAATGTTGATAGGAATGATCCTGGCTGTCTGGTTAGAAAGACGGCGGGATGTTTTCTACTCCAATAACGATATTCAGGATATCCTGTCACTGCCCGTTGTCGGAGATATTCCTTACGACAAACGTTTTTCTCTGGGTTCCGATCTCGTTATCGCGTTAGATAAATCGGCAAAGAAGATAAAAGAAGCAGAAAACGACGAAACAGCGGTTGATGATACTTCCTTCCTAGCTGCTTTTGAATCGCTTTATGCCCAACTTTGTTTTCAGCATAGCGGTTCGTCATTGAACTCTATAGCCGTTTCCTCAACAGAAGCAGAAGATGGACAATCTACCGTGGCGCTATATCTAGCGAAAACAGTAGCAAGAACGGGCAAGCGAGTTCTTTTAGTAGACGCTAATTTCATTAATCCTCAGCTTCACGAGTGGCTCAACTTGCCTAACTATAGAGGTCTTAGCCATCTTTTGGCAGAATCCATCCCCTCGGAAAAAGTCATCCAAAGCGTTCCCGATACCGAGAATCTATTTGTCTTAACCGCAGGGATTTCTCACCCCGATCCTTCTATGCGAGTTTGGTCTTCTCGGATGCAGAATCTGATGGAAGAACTACACTCAAAATACGACCTTGTTATTTATGATGCGCCTAAGTTTCTCGACTTTACGGATACGAGTTTCTTAGCCGCTCAAACCGATGGCATTCTCATGGTTGCAGGAGTCGGTAAGACGAGCCAATCGTTGCTCAAGAAAGCGATCGCTCGCATTAATGGATTCAACTTGACCAGTTTGGGGGTTGTTGCTAACCATCTGACTTCAAAATAGCTAGATAAAGCTAGATAAAGAATGTAACGGTCGCGGTCATTTCGCCTACAAGTGGTGGAATGACCGTTGTTTTTTCAGATCGATCGTTAAAATGTGAAAAATTAAAAAGTTTTTCAATCTAAAATGGTATGACGTATGGGCGATCGCCGTGGCAAAGTTTATCTGGTCGGTGCAGGACTGGGAAGAATTGACTATCTTACCCTAAGAGCACAACAGTTGCTATCGCGTGCAGAAGTTTTAATTTATGATGCCTTAGTCGATCCCCAACTTCTGCAACTCGTCCCCAACGATTGTTTGAAACTGGATGTTGGTAAGCGGGGAGAATTGTCCAGTACGCCTCAAAAGGAAATTAATCAACTCTTAGTCGATTACTGTTTGCAAGGAAAACAGGTAATAAGACTTAAAAGCGGCGATCCCTTAATTTTTGGGCGCGCCAACCCCGAAATGGAAGCCCTACAAGTGGCAGGGTGCAACTTTGAACTCGTACCGGGAATTTCCTCTGCTTTAGGTGCACCGTTACTGGCAGGCATTGCTCTGACAGATAAAGATTTCAGCCGTTGTTTTGTCACCTTGAGTGCTCACGAACCCGAATTGCTTGACTGGGAAGCGATTTCTCGGATCGATACTCTAGTTATTTTAATGGGCGGACGCTCATTAGGAGAAATTGTCCAAAAACTACAAGAAAACGGGCGATCGCCTGGCGAACCCATTGCCATTATTCGTAATGGTGGTCGTCGAGAACAACAGGTTTGGATTGGCACCTTAGCCGATATAGTAGATCGCATTGCTGGCATGTCTCTCTCACCTGCTGTCATCGTTATCGGCAAAGTCATAAACCTGAGAAAAATGACTGATTCCCCATCCCTACCCCTGGCTGGAAAAACCGTCCTCGTCACCCGTTCGGCGGAACAATCGAACAATTTTACCCATCTGCTGCAAGCGCAAGGGGCAACCGTCATTGAAATGCCTGCCCTAGAAATTCGTCCCCCGTCGAGTTGGGAGGCACTAGATAGCGCGATCGCTCGCCTGTGTGAATTTGACTGGCTTATCCTCACTTCTGCCAACGGCGTAGAATATTTCTTTAAGCGTCTGGAAACTACAGGATTAGATGCCCGCGCTTTAGCAGGAATAAAAATAGCCGTCGTTGGCAAAAAGACCTCTGCAATTCTCAAGCAATACGGCGTAAAACCCGACTTTATTCCTCCCAATTTCGTGGCTGATTCTTTAGTTGAAAATTTTCCAGACGCGATCGCAAATAAAAAAATTCTTTTTCCTCGCGTGGAAATGGGTGGAAGAGAAGTTTTAGTCAAAGAATTAACCGCTCAAGGAGCCGAAGTCGTAGAAGTTGCAGCTTACCAGTCAGTATGTCCCGATGAAATCGCACCCCAAGCATGGGAAGCTTTGCAACAAAAAAGTGTAGATATTATTACCTTTGCTAGCTCCAAAACCGTACGACATTTTTGTCAATTAATAGAAAAAGCTTTGGGGGCTAATTCAACGGTAACTTTACAAGAATTACTAAAAGATATTTGTATTGCTTCTATCGGTCCTCAAACGTCTAAAGATTGCTATGAATTGTTGGGAAGAGTGGATGTAGAAGCAAAAGAATTTACTTTGGATGGATTAACTAATGCGATCGCGCAGTGGTCTCAAAATGTCAAGAACTAAAATTTATGTGTTGCTTCTATAGTTTATTAAGAAAAAGACTGACGACTTTGCTCTAGCTCATAATCTAACTTGTGATTAAACTCCTCGAATTTTTCGAGATCTTCTAGTAAGAAATTTCCCTCGATTCTGCCACACTTCGATCTCAGTATTTCACCTCGACTATTTTTGTCAGTAATTGTTAGAGTTCGATTTTTTTGCCATAAACGGTACTGTTTGCCTTCGTAGACTCGTTCTCCGTCAGCTAATACTGTTCCTACAGTTTTTAAAGTCTTTTGTGCAATCTCGACAATAAAATCACCATACTCATGACATAGTATTTTTCCAGCAAATTTAGGAACTTGACGACTTAGCCGATTTAAAACATCCCTTATAGTATTGGGCAGTCTTTTAAGAGATGCTGCTTGTTCCCGAATAATTTGAGCTAATGAGCTGACTGAAAAAAATTCACAAAGATCGAGCAAAAAATCATCGGGATGTTGTGCTTCAATGCCAAAAGGTTCAAGTGCTTCCTTGGGAAAGTCTTTGAGATTAAAAGTGACGATAATATCGGCTTTGGTCTTTACAGCAGCAGCAACCACATGACGGTCTTTTGGATGATTCGTCATCCTTTCAATTAACTGCTGAGGCACTTCTACTATTGCTTCTGGAAATGCATTTTTGATGTGGGCTTGATATCGTGCTGCTTTAGCTTCTGTCATTTTTCCTTTTTCAACAAGATTACGAGTAACCTCATCTAGAATTTCTTGTGAAAAGTAAAGGCGATAAAATTCTGCTTCGGCAGCACGCAGTAAGGTATCACACAAAGGCATCGGGAAAATGACGCAAGTATCCAAAACAACTAGAGAAAGCACAATTTTTACCGTTTATAATCCGAGTCAGAGCCATTCTCATCATAAAATCCTTCTTCTTGCAAAAAAACGGTAAATTCACTGAGAGCCTTACGACGTTTAGCGTCTCTTTGTTTCTTGTATATCAGAATGTCTTGAAAGCGAATACGCCGATGTTTTCCTACGTTAGTGTAAGGAATTTCTCCCCGATCTAACAGTTTGATCAAATAAGGGCGCGACACGTTTAAAAAGTCAGCAGCTTGTTGAGTGGTCATTTCTTGGTCGTGCGGAACAATAGTTATGGCTTGTCCAGATGCCATTGCGTCTATAACTTGCCGTAGTGCCTTATAAACGGATTGAGGTAGTAATATTTCTTCCCCAGTACTACTTACCAATCGAGGTGGTGACTGTTCGGCATTCAATATTTGTTCTAACCTTCTGATAGATATTGTTTCGCTGCTCTGCGCAGTAAAGTGTACTGAAGATATATTTTCTTTGAGCATAATTTTGGTTAAATAACGATCTCATTTCTGACATCACTATAGCAGCGATCGAAAATAATCGCAATAATCGCAATAAAAGAAATAATCGAAAGCCATGAGACAGCATTTAACGGCTCGTTCCTGTGGCACGGGGAAAGGCACTAACCTAAACCTAGATACTTATCCTCAATTGAAAGTCTCTGAAAGTCTCGAAAACTCAATTACTATCAAGAAGCGCATTACATAACAATACAAAGCGATCGCATCGCTAGCCCAGTCATAGCCCAAGTTTATTCCAGCAGATCGGACTGCGATTTTATTCCAGCAGATCGGACTCCGATGGTGTCGTGCCATCTCGATAGCGTTCTTGCAGTTTTAAGCGAATCTCGGCATGAACTTCACGGGTTATGGGGTAGAAATAGGCAAGAATCAAGCCTCCGATTAAAAATAGGGCAGGTAAAGGACCGATCGCAAGGCGAATAGCCCATAAAGCAGTTTCGGGTTGAATTGGAATCGGTTGTCCGGCTTCTCTCTCAATAAATCCTGCCGCTTCGAGGGCAATACCCACTAAAAACAGCCCTAACGCCAAACCAAATTTTTGCAACAAAACCATAAAGGCATAAAATACCCCCTCGCGACGCTTACCCGTTTTCAGTTCGTCAAGTTCGATGACATCCGGGATCATCGACCAAGGAATGAGATAGGCAACTGAAACCCCAAACCCTGCCATGATTGCTCCAAAATACATTAAACCCGCTTGAGATGGTTGCAGCATAAATAGCAAAACTTGAGCGACGATCCAAAGGCTCATTCCCATAAAATAAACAACTTTTTTATCAAATTTTTTACTGACTGTCTGCCAGAAAAATAGCATCACTAAAGCAGTGCCTTGAACTGCCAGAGCAACCATTCCAGACTGCTGTTCTGGCAACCTCATCCAACTGACGACAAAGTAAACCAAAATAGATGCGGTCAATTGAACGGCTAACCAAGAACAAAGGTAAATGCCAATCACGAACAAAAAAGGTTTGTTGGTAAAAACAATCTGTAACTGTTCTTTGAAAGGAATGGAAGGCGCTTGTTGAGCCTCTAATTGTCTGGCTGCATCATCATCGATCAAATGGGATTCGGGGTTAGCAAAGAGAAGCGTAATTCCAAATGCAATTATCAGCACACTTAAAAGCCCAGCCGAAATGTTTTGGTAGTCAACCCCTCCCGACGTGCTAATCAGACGATCGATCCCGCAGAAACCAAAACCCGATCCGATCGCAATTAATAGAATTCCCAGAAGTTTTTTCTGCCGTTGGTTTAAGATCGGGTCAGCTCCTCTTTCCTGGATGCGTAGCGTACACCAAAGTATTGCTACGACTGATACCACACCACAAAGAATTCCCAGCACTTCATAACCTTGAGCTGGATTCTCAGCATAGGAATCGATAATTAGTATATATAGAATCAGAGATAGGATACTGCCACCAATAGAAAAGGCAAAGCGAAAGCTGTTCAGGCTAGTGCGTTCGTTGTAATCCTGAGTCAGTTCGGGAGTGAGAGCAGTGTAGGGCAGGTTAACCATCGTATAGGCAATGTTAAAAAGAATGCCAATCAGGACGTAATAACCAAACAGCCACCATTGATTAGCTGCCCGATCGCTGCTAAAGTGGGGGATAATCCACTGCAAGTAGTAAATAATTCCAAAAGGCACTGCCCCAAACAGCATCCAGGGTAGGCGACGACCCCAGCGAGAACGAGTGCGATCGCTCATGATTCCAACGATTGGATCGTTGATCGCATCGGCAATTTTGCCAATCATGAGAATGCTACTCGCTAAACCAGCGGGCAAACCCGCTACATCTGTAAAGAAAAATAACAGATAAAAGACTAAAATATTAGCAGTGATAGCAGGACCGAGATCGCCAGCTCCATAGGTTAATTTAGTGGAAAATTTTAGTTTTTCCGATTTGGGGACGATCGCTGACGATGCTTCGGACGGGGAGATTCCGCTCATATAAATTATGAATTTTCTAGTTTATTAGTTTGGGAAATTATAGGATTAGAGCTTGTTTGTTTCTTTAACAAATGCAAATTGGTACGAGGGTTAGGTAATTGCCCCCTAAAAAGTAGGGTTTTCCGCCTAATGGTATAACATAGCTTGCCAAGAAAATTGATAAATTAATCAATGAAGGATAAATCGTTCATCTCTGTTAGTAGAGACGGAAGTAAGGAAAAATTTTCCTGAAGGAACGCGCCTCATTCGATGCCACAACAAATTTGAAGGAGGCGACATGAAAACTAATTATCTCGGCATTCAAGCCAAGCGCAATTCTGAATCAATTAGCGAACAGGCTCGCTTGCTGATGAGCCAAAGCCGCCACAAACAGCACAATCGCCAACAATCGATGTTGCACAGAGCGGCAGAAGAAGTGGGGATTGAGGTCTAGATGAATGACTCCTCAGTCAGGAGCCATTTCTAATTCAGAGCAACAAAGGGGATGCCATAGGAACGCATCCCCTTTCTCGATTTTATGTAGGATTAACTCAGATCTTGCACTACGCTTCTGCTCGATTGCGAAAGTCCTCGCCTATAGGACTAAATGATTACTAGATAAGACTTTCAGTCCATTTTAATGGACTTATGCTCTTAGCCAAGAAATTTATTTCTTGGCTTGACCCGACCAACTGACCCAATGGGGAGATCTCGCGGGGAAAATATTTGAGCCAGATCGCTGGTCAATTCCATCGAGTTTGGCTCCAACCGTATCGGCTACGCTTAAATCGGTGTTAACTAGGATCGCTCCACTCAGATTAGCACCACTTAAATCTGCCCCGTCTAGATGAACTTCTCTTAAGTTGGCTTGGCTGAGATTAGCATTATGTAAGTTGGCACAACGCAAGTCAGCTCCGGTCAGGTCAGCTCCACTGAGATTGGCAGAGGTTAAATCGGCTCCGATGAGGTTAATCTCTATTAAATTAGCCCCGACTAAGTTAGCTTTGATGAGATCGGCATCGGTCAAGTTAGCTTGTTTTAAACAAGCACCACTCAAATCGGTTTCACTCAAATCGGCTCCACTTAAATCAGCGCGAGTCAAGTTGATGCCTTGGAACTTCAAACCTTGTAAATTGGCTATGTGAAGATTGACTTCCTCAAAATTGCGTTGATTTTTGAGGTAACGAATGAATAGTTCTCTGACCTTCATAAGTTTGCCCTCCCTTCGCTTTTAAATCGATATTTTTAGTAACTTGTGAAATTTAGCTGCGATCGAATCGTTGAAAAATGTCATCATCTTGTGACTTAATTTTAAAAAAATTTTTCTCCTCAAATCGATTAAAAAAATTAATCTATACTTAACGGATCGACATCAATAGATAGGCTTACTGATTGAGGACATAAATTCCGTAACTCGTTCAAAATTAGTAGATTTTCTCTTGCCTCGGCAGCAAACTTGAGCAGAATATGCCAGCGATAGCGACGTGCCACTCGCATAATATTAGCTGGCGCGGGTCCCAAAATTTCGCAATCCGAATTTAATAGGTTAGTACAAGCATCTGCCACGCTCTGCGCACTATTTTGTACCTCAACCCCATCAATGCCGCTCAGTCTTATCAGAACTAACCGTCCGTAGGGCGGATAATGTAGAGCTTCTCGTTGCGATAATTCGACCTCGACAAAATTGTCATAATCGTGCCGTCGCACGGCTTGAATGACGGGATGATCTGGGGAATAAGTTTGGACGATAACTCGTCCTGGTTCGTCGCCTCGACCCGCACGACCGGCTACCTGAGTTAATGTTTGAAAGGCGCGTTCTGAGGCGCGGTAATCGGAATGGTGCAACAATCCATCTGCCGATACGATTCCGACAAGAGTAACTTGGTCAAGATCGAGTCCTTTGGTCAGCATTTGAGTACCCACTAAAACATCCGCCTCTCCTCTGGCAAATTGACTCAGTAAGGTGCGATGCGCTCCTTTGGTACGAGTGGTATCGCTATCAAAGCGAATCCATCGCAGTTTAGGGAACTGTTGCGTTAGCTCTTGCGTAACTTTTTGCGTTCCGCTGCCAAAGAATTTTAAATAGGGAGAACCGCATTCGGGACAGTTACGCGGTTGCAGGCAACTGTAATTACAGTAATGACAGCGCAATAATTCCGTCGCTCCTTCATGGGTGTAATGATAGGAGAGGGATACATCGCAGTGGGGACATTCCATGACATAGCCGCAACTTCTGCAAGAGACAAAGGTGCTGTGTCCGCGACGATTAATAAACAGAATTGCCTTTTGCTGTCTCTGTTGCAGAGATTCTAGCGCTTCTTGCAGCGAGCGACTGAAAATAGATCGATTTCCTATTTGCAATTCCCGCCTCATATCGACAATTTCTACTGGCGGTAGGGGACGGGATTGGATTCTCTGGGGCAGGGAAAGGTAATAGGATTTTGCCTTAGGGATTGGGAAATTTTTTCTTTCTTCCTTGTGACTTCTAACCTCTACCCAACTTTCTAATGAAGGCGTTGCAGAACCTAAAATTAAGAGACAGTCTTCTAATTCAGCTCGCCATTTGGCAACGGTACGAGCGTGATAGGTGGGAAGAAGTTGGGTTTGTTTGAAGCTGGAGTCGTGTTCTTCGTCTAGGACGATCGAACCGAGTTTGGGTAAGGGTGCAAAGATTGCCGAACGGGTGCCGATGACGATTTGGGGTTCGCCTGCCAGCATCTGTCGCCAAGTATCATAACGCTCACCGTCCGAAAGCGCGCTATGATAGACGCAGACTTTATGACCAAAACGAGCGCGGAAACGGTCAGTCAATTGCGGGGTTAAGCCGATTTCTGGGACGAGGACGAGCGCGGATTTTCCAGATTCTAAAATAGGCGCGATCGCTTGTAAATAGACCTCGGTTTTTCCCGAACCCGTTACTCCGTGCAGTAAGACTTGGGCAAATCCTTCTAGGGCGCGAATCGTCGCTAGTGCTTCTGCTTGGTCTTGCGTCAAGGTTTTTGGAGTATCGCTCGTCGGATGTTCTTCGTTGAGGAGGCGCAGTCTTTCTCGCTGTTGAATGACGATGCATCCTTTACTGGCTAGCGCATCTACAATGGCGGAACTTGCTTTGCATAATTGCAATAATTCATTTAGCCACAGTTCGCCGCCTCGATGTCGCAAAACTTCTAAGACTTCTCGCTGTCGTTGGGTTAAGTCGATGGGAAAACTTTCTACAATTAATGTCACCGCTTTTTGCAGTTTGGGACGGGTAGTTTTTGGAGGTTCGAGATAGCTTTCTACCCAACCGCGCTTGACTAATTCTCGGATGCCTCGATTGGCATTTCTAATCTGGCGTTGCAGGTATTGGGCGCTATAATCTCCCTCTTTTTGAGATTTGAGCAGTCGCAGAATTTGTCCTGTCGATGGGCTGCAAAATGTCTCTGCACCTTGAGGAAGCGCTTCTCGCCTCAGACGAATGCGACGTTGAGATCGCCCTAACAATCCCGGCGGCAAAGCCGATTTAATGACTGCCATTAAATCGGTACAATAATATTCGGCAACGCGGTTGAGCAACTGCCAATAAGAACTGGGGAAAAAACCAGCACTAATGACATCTTCTACCTCGCGAATCCGACTGGGATCGAGATCGGCGCTTGGCGATTTTACCCAGCCAATGGCAATTCCTCCTAAGATCTGCGATCCAAACGGAACGCTGACGATATCTCCGGGTTTGACAGCTAAATCTGAAGGCAGGCGATAGGTGTATAATCCCTGTACGCCGGGACAATCGACTAAGACTTCCAGCCATTTCTCCTCTGACGAGCCAAATTGATATGAAGCGCTAGGCTCAGCTACAACGAGACCAAAATCAGTATCGGACATAGAGCAGCGATCGAGGTAATAAATTCTAGCTTACAGTTAATAGCGTCACTTCTGACTTCTTCATTGGCTAACTGAGAGAGATATTAAGAACCTTTGTCTTTTACTACACAATTTTTAGGCGATCGGCTACAGTGTAGGCAGAAACTCCGATCATTTTTCGATTTTAGGAGAGAAGGCGAGTTCGCTAAACTTTTATTGAAGGCTACCTCTGCGGCGATCGAAATTTAAAAAAAGTATTTATCAAAGAGCGTAAGAGGAAAATGTATGGCAATCTATATAAATCCTAACTTCTTAACACGGTCTTTTCAAATTGCTTTATCTGCTAATTCTAAATCACATTAACTCCCGCAATTTTTGATTTTGTAATTATATAAACAAAAGTTTTTAATAATTCTGCTAGTTTAGTCTATGCTGGGAATCCAGAGATTTTAAAAAAAATTAAAAAGCATTCATCGGTATAAAATGTCAAAAACGGCCAACTAGAAACAAAGAAATTGCTCTAACCAAGTTTAATTTTTGTTATCCAAAATTAACAATTAGCTTATGAAAAGCCTCAAGTTGACACAAGACGATAATCTAAACTCGACAGCCAATCTAGACAGATTAGACGATCTCGAACGAGATAACGAGGAAACCGATTTTAATCCAATTGATATTGAATTTACAGACGATATCGATAGAGCAAGCAATCGTTCTGCATCGGGATATACTAAAACTAATGCAGACGATACAGTTGGCGCTTTCTTTAAAGAGATGGCACGCTACCCTCTGCTCAAACCTGAAGAGGAAATTGAGTTAGCCCATAGCGTCAAATTTCTGGTAGATGCCGAGGAAACGCGCAGGCAACTGCAAGAAGCATTCAAGCGCCCGCCAACAAAAGCAGAATGGGCACAGGCGCTCAAAATGGCAAACGAGCGCCAGCTAGAAAACCGTCTTTATCGGGGACGTTGTGCCAAACGCAAGATGATTCGCTCGAATTTGCGCTTGGTCGTCTCCATTGCCAAACGCTATCTCAATCGAGGCGTTCCCTTCCTAGATTTGATTCAAGAAGGCGCGATCGGGCTAAATCGAGCAACAGAAAAATTCGATCCCAACAAAGGTTATAAGTTTTCTACCTACGCTTATTGGTGGATTCGCCAAGCGATCACGCGCACGATCGCCAACGATGCACGTACCATTCGCCTACCCATTCATATCGTTGAGAAACTTAACAAACTCAAAAAAGCACAGCGCGTCCTCAAACAGAACTTACAACGCAATCCCAACGAGGACGAATTGGCTCAAGAACTCGAAGTTAGCCGCAACCAGTTACGCCAACTCCTGCAACTGAGACGGCAATCGCTTTCGCTCAATCATCGCGTTGGCAAAGGAGAAGACACCGAATTAGTCGATTTGCTCGAAGATAACGATCTCCAACTCCCCGAAGAGAAAATGAGCGAAGCCATGTTGCGACAAGAAATCTCAGAGGTATTGAGCGATGTTCTTACCGAACGCGAGAAAGACGTCATCTCCTTGCGCTATGGCTTAGCCACCAGCCAACCCTATACCTTAGAGGAAGTTGGCGGCATGTTTAATCTTTCTCGCGAACGGGTGCGTCAGATTCAAAGTAAAGCCATGCGCAAGTTACGCCGCCCTCAAGTCGCTCGCCGTCTCAAGGGATGGTTGAATTAGCTCGGTCGCATCGATCCAATGACATTAAGCGATCGCGAGGAGCAATTGCTCGAATGGCTGGAAGACTACGGCGTTATAGAGGCGTGGAAGCCAACCGAACCCCTAGCAATTGGCAACGTCGAAGTCGAGATGCTCGACAAGCTGATGAAACGCTGGCGACACAATCTCACACAATTGAGAGACATGAGGCTGCGCTGGTTTGCTTTCTCTTTTGATGTGGAGTATGGGAGTGTGGGGAGTGTGAGGGGTGTTGGAAGACTGGGAGACAATTAACTACTAACCACTGTACGGGCAGGTTTTTGATAGTAACTGTGGGGAAATCTTTAGCGTTTTTAGATAAACTCGCCCCTACTAACTAATCTCCAATCCAAAATCCAGAATTTAACTCACCTCGTGCAGTTGGTACGCGATCGCGGCGTGGGACGATTAGAGTGGAGCGTTCTAGATTGGAACGATCTCGCCATTGATTTCTATAAAAGCATCGGGGCAAGGATTTTAGAAGAATGGCGTATTTGTCGGATTGCGGGAGATTCGATTTCCCAACTAGCCGATGGGACATAGATAAAAGAAAGTTTAGCCGGCTAAGTCAAATAGCTTTCTTTGTTTTATCCTTGAAACAGCGATTTGAGGAGCGGAGCGAGTCGAAGGATCGCACTCGTCTAACGTTTGTAGGAACTACTTAAATCATGCATCCCCGGCAAAGTCTAATCGAGATTTTTTCTACGTTTGCACAATTTGAGGCAGAACAGTTCAGTCGGTGGGTGACGGATCTCCATCTGCGTCGCAGCATGCAAAATTGTCTAGAGCGAGGCTGGCAAGCAGATAGCTCAGAAAACTTTTGGTGGCTCTACTGGTACAAGGTTTGGCAATCTCAACCCGCTCCAAAAAAGAAAGACGATCTCAACAAAAGTCATGCGCGATCGCACCTGACGGCATACTTACAAGAAGCTTGTTACTGGGCAGCCCAAAAAGCGATCGCTAACTTTTCTAAGACTCAATATACCTTGCCCGATGGTTTTCAAGTAGCGATTGCTCAGATCGAGAAAGTATTAAAAGGCTTTAGTCTGGAGCGAGGTTTTAATCTAAAAAACTATGCCAGCATCATTTTCGCCAACATCATTCGAGAAAATCTGCGCCAGCGTCAAGAAATCGATATCTGCACGCCTTGGGCGATATTGCGCAAGCTGAGTCAAAAACGATTAGTGGAATCTTTAGAGGCAATTGGGTTGACTTCAGAGGCGATTGCCTCTTACCTTCTCGCTTGGAAATGTTTTAAGACGCTTTACGTGCCTTCGATTGGAGAGACTTCAACTCGCCAACTCAACAAGCCAGACCGTTCTACTTGGGAAGCGATCGCTTCTCTTTATAATAAAGAACGTCCCCCCTCCGAACCAGAAGGCACCCCAGAAACCTTAGAACAGTGGCTGCTCGACTGTGCGAAAGCCGCTCGTTCCTATCTCTATCCGACTTTGACCTCGCTTAATGCGCCAACGCCGGGACAAGAATCTGGCGAACTGCAAGATTACCTGCCAGCAACCGAGTCTGAATCTTTGCTAGCCGACGCGATCGCAGCGCAAGAAGAGCGGACAAGGCTTTCTCAACAAACTCAGCTCAATGAAATTTTAAGTGCTGCCTTGACTGGGATGGACGCAGAAGCACAGCATCTCCTACAACTGTACTACGGTCGAGGTCTTAAGCAACAGGAAATAGCCGAGCAACTGGAAACCAAACAGTATGCGGTTTCGCGGCGACTCGCCAAAGCCAAACAATCGTTGCTCCTGACGCTTGCCAGGTGGAGTCAAGAGCAACTGCATATTTCGCTCGCGTCAGACGTACTCGACAACATCAGTAAGGTTCTAGAAGAATGGCTTTCGACACGTTATAGTCAAACCAATTCATAATTGTGAATTATTGTGAATTGCCAACTTCCCATTCATCCAATCGAGAGTAGCCCGATGATTTTTGCTAACTCCACACAACTGTGCCTAGAAATTCTGCCGGCAGATCGCGATCGCGCTAAGCAACAAAGCCAATTGTTTTCAACGCCAGCTTCTCGTTGGAGGGCCTACCTCAACCAACTGTGTCTGAGTGCAGTCCTGCCTTGGTTGCAACAAGAGTACGATCCCCAGGCACGGGTTTGGCTTGGTATGGCTGCCCTGCCCAGCTTTTGGGAAGTTGTCAATGGCGTTGCGATCGCCCTCGATAACATGCGTTTTTTATCGATCCCCAGCGAAGCGATCGATCTCGACGAAATGCGGGTGCAGCAAGAATGGATCGATCTTCCCAGTTGGGCGGCAGATTATTATTTGGCGGTGCAGATCGAGCCAGATGAAGGATGGGTGAGAATTTGGGGATATGCTACTCACCAGCAATTGAAACTTCAGGGAAACTACGATCGGAGAGATCGCACCTATTCTTTAGATGAAGAGAACTTAATCGCAGATTTAAACGTTCTCTGGGTAGCTAGGCAACTCTGTCCGGGAGAACCAACGCGAGCGGCGATCGCATCGCTTCCCGGTTTATCCTTAGAGCGCGCCGAAAATTTGCTCGCTCGCCTGGGCGCTCCCGCCGTTATCGAACCTCGACTTGCCGTACCCTTTCCCCTTTGGGGATCGCTCCTAGAACACGGAGGCTGGCGACAGCGATTGTATGAGAAGCGCTTGGGCAGACAAGAGCAATGGTCGGTGCTTGATTGGCTTCGCGGCGGCGTTTCAGAATTAGCCAAACAAATGGCGTGGGAACGGTTCGAGTTGCAAACGGCATGGCAACGAGCGCGAGAAGAGAAAGCTCCAGCGATTTCAACCGTCCTATCCCGTCAGTTAATCGTCAACCATCAACCTTATGAGTTGCGGGCACTCCCTTTAAGCGATCCCGAAGCCAGAATTTGGCGCTTCGAGTTACGCAGTACCTCCTTAGCTGGCTCGATCCCCAGAGGATTTAAACTGAGACTGTTGACTGAAGATTTACAGTCTTTTGAAAACAACGAGGACATTGCTACAGAAGCCGTAGAGCGGCTATACGTTGAGGTAGCCATCTCGCCGGGGGAAGGATTGGTCTGGGAGGTCGAGCCGTCTCCAGAGAATTGCGATCGCGAAATCTTGCGGTTTTGAGACAGCGCTAAACGGCAGCCGCATCGGATTCTACTGCCACCTGTTCGCTGCTGGGCAACTCCAGGCAATAGCCCGCGCCGTAAACGGTTTTGATATAGCGAGGATGGCGGGGATCGGGTTCTAATTTCGTTCTCAAATGACGGATGTGGACTCGAATGGTTTCGATATCGTCATCGGGATCGTAACCCCATACCTCTTTGAGAATTTCGCTCGGAGCGACGGTTTGACCGTGGCGTTGCAGCAGACAATGGAGTAGCTCGAACTCTAGGTGAGTGAGCTTGACGGTGGTGCCGAACCAGATTGCTTCAAAGCGTTCGGGAACTAAGGTTAGCGGGCCGTAGTTGAGAATTTCCGAATGCTTGGCGGCTTGAGGAATGCGATCGGTTCTGCGTAGCAAGGCTCTGACTCTTGCTAGCATCTCTTCTACTTCAAATGGCTTGGTTAGGTAATCATCAGCCCCCGCATTAAAGCCTTCTACCTTATCCTGAGTCTGACTTAGAGCCGTCAACATCAGGACGGGAATATCGGCTGTGCGATCGTCTCGGCGCAGTCGCTGACAGACCGTAAAACCATCGACTTTGGGTAGCATCAGATCGAGCATGATTAGGTCTGGCTGCAATTGAACGGCAAGCGCTTGACCTTTTATGCCGTCTTCGGCTTGATTCACGTCATAACCAGCCATTTCCAAGTTAATGGAAACCAATTCCGAGATCGAGGGGTCGTCATCAATTACAAGTATTCGAGGCATCAGCAAATAGTTATGACTACGATTTCTGTAAAGGTAAGATAAGAAGTGTGAGTTTAGAATAAGATTCCTGTACTGATTATAAGCACGATCGCAAAATTCTTTCTCGATCTGTCTGACTTTAGAGATGATTTTTTGGCGATCGCACTCGGCTATGTTAAGAATCCTTTAAAAAAAAGAAAACTTTTTCAAATCTAAAGATTTTATTAATCGATTTATCTCTTTAGTTATTATTACTTTCTCTAACTAATATGTAAAAATTTGTAAAAGATTTGTATGCTTTCTTGCAGCCCTAGATGAGCGATCTTTTTCAGACATATCCGTGGTTGAGCAATGGTCTATCAATGACTCTTTATACGGCTTTGAGAGCTGGCAAGACTTGGGAGAAAACCATCTCCGAACCCCAACCATCCGAACGCGAACAGATTTTTTTCGGTGCGGGAGGAGTGCCAATTTTTGGGACGATCGCCATTCCCGATCGCCCGCGAGGTACAATAATTGGCACCTATGGAATTATAGGCGATCTCAACAATCAATGGTATCTCAAATTACTCAGACGCAAGGCATTCGCTCAAAATTACGCAGTCGTTCTTTTCGATTGGCGAGCGCACGGCGCAACAGCAAAATTATCGCCAACCTTAACCTCTGATGGCTTATACGAAGGGGAAGATTTCGTTCGCATTGCCGCAGGTGCGAAAGCCATAGGCTGTCCTGCCCCATTCTGGTTTACAGGCTATTCTCTAGGGGGACAGTTAGCACTGTGGGGGGCAAAAGCAGCGCAGACGCTTGAGTGTTGGGGGCAAGATTTGGAACTAGCGCCATCGGAAATAGGCGGAGTAGCAGTCATCTGTCCCAATTTAGACTCCAATCGATCGCTTTCCTATCTGGTTCGACAGCCCTTGGGCAAGTATATAGAAAAAGCGATTACCAGGGAACTCAAAAAACTCGCTTGGAAACTCCATCAGTTTCACCCACAAGAAATCGACCCGGCGGCGATCGAACGGGCAAATAGCATTTGGGGATTCGATCGCGAATTGGTAATCGAACGCTTGGGTTTTTCCTCGGTTGAAGAATACTACGACGCAAGCAATGCGCTCAAGCTCTTGCCTTCTCTCAAAATTCCCGCGCTGATTCTCTATGCCGCCGACGATCCCATGTTCGATCCGGCGATCGTACCCGACTTGCAAGCCGCTTGTACCAACAATCCAAACATCGACTTGATGCTAACCGCGCGTGGCGGACACGTCGGCTATCTTAGCAGTAAATCGGGCCAGCGTCTCGCCAAGGATCGCGATCGCTGGTGGGCGTGGAATCGAGTATTGGAGTGGTGCGATCGTGGCTCGCCCAAACCGATTTGACAATATTGGTGTAAAGGACTAGGGTGAAAAAAAGCTAGTAAGTTAGTAAGACACGGAACGTTCTAAAAAACTAGAAAACTATTTTTGGTCAATAGCCAAGAAAAGCCAGCAGTCTCAATAGGCGATCGCACTAGAGTCTCGATCGCGAGTTAGTTGTTACCTATAGTAGCTTTAGCATAGATGGATGAGCGATGTTAGCTCCCCAGCCTAAAAAAGAATGAAAAGAAAGGAGTATACAAATGGCACAAGCCCAACCCGGCGATACAGTGAAAGTTCACTATACCGGAAAATTAGATGATGGCACGGTATTCGATTCCAGTGCTACTCGCGATCCACTGCAATTCTCCATCGGTGAGGGAAAAGTCATTCCCGGCTTCGAGCAGGCAGCGATTGGGATGAGTCCGGGCGATTCAAAGACTGTAACCATTCCAGCCGAGCAAGCCTACGGCTCCCATCGTCCAGAATTAGTTATGGTAGTCGAGCGCCAGCGCATGCCAGCAGACTTATCGGTTGAGGTGGGTCAACAGTTAGAGATTCGCCAGTCAAACGGTCAGGTAATTCCAGTCATCGTTACTGATGTTTCCGAGTCCAAAGTGACCCTGGATGCCAATCACCCCTTAGCAGGACAAGACCTGACCTTCGAGATCGAGCTAGTCGAGGTTAGTTGAGGTTAGCTAGTCGTTCTTTCGCTAAGCTCGGGATGTTCGATTTTAGTCATTGGGCAAGCCTTATATCTATAAGGCTTGCCTTTTAAAATGCTAGTCAATAGAGGGATCGATTGCGAATTGCGAATTGACATCGCTCATTGTAAGAATTCTTAATAAAAAGTCTCATCAAATCGGTTTACTCTACCCAAATAGGTAAAATCTCGAACTTTTGTAGCCAGAAATACACCAAACGTTAACTCAAAAGATAGGAAGTTTAGCATGAGTGTTAATTTAGCAACCATGTTGCGCGAAGGGACTAAAAAATCCCACACGATGGCAGAAAACGTTGGTTTTGTCAAGTGCTTTTTAAAAGGTGTTGTTGAAAAAAATTCATATCGCACGTTAGTGGCTAACCTCTACTTTGTCTATAGTGCGATGGAAGAGGAGATGGAGAAACTTCGCCAACACCCAATCGTCTCCAAGATTTATTTTCCGCAGTTGAATCGCAAGCACAGTTTAGAGCAAGATTTACACTACTACTACGGCTCTAACTGGCGCAACGAAATCAAGCTCTCAAAAGCAGGAGAAGCCTACGTTCAGCGCATTCGGGAAATTGCAGCCACTCAACCCGAACTCTTGGTCGCCCACTCTTACACGCGCTATTTGGGAGATTTGTCTGGCGGACAGATTCTCAAAAAAATTGCTCAACAGGCAATGAATCTCAACGGCAGCGGTACGGCTTTCTATGAGTTTCAAGATATTCCCGACGAGAAGGCATTCAAAAATCAATATCGCCAAGCAATGAACGATCTGAGCGTCGATGAAAAAACCGCCGAACAGATCGTTGCTGAAGCCAATGCCGCTTTTAGCATGAACATGAAGATGTTCCAAGAGCTAGAAGGCAATTTAATTATGGCGATTGGTCGCGTGCTCTACAATACTCTCACCCGCCGTCGGACTCCTGGCAGTACCGAATTGGCTACTTCTGAGTCCTAAATTTTCAGTTGCGAAAATTTAATAGATTCGGATTGTTTCAATCTTGAGTAAAATTTGACAATCCTGAAAGCTGGGTTGCGGTGAGTAAAATCGTTATCTAGCTGTCAGGATTGTCGGCTTTTTGAGAGGAATTTTAATTACCAGCACTAGAAAATCGCGCCATTTCTCTAAATCTGGGGGCGATCGCGCCCTTAAAATATAGACAAGTAATTAGCTGGGAGCGCGATCGCTTCTATCCAGGCTTAGTCTGGGAAAGTTTAGTCCAGGACTGTCCTGGACTAAAATGACAGCAATAGATAGATTTTAGCCGTCAGAAAAGACCATCCTAAACCTTCATATACCTTCTCTAATCCTTTCCTCTTTCCTAAATATAATTCCCCTCTAAAGTGGGTCTTAGTTCAGTGATTTCTCGGATTTTTTAGAACTCATGTATATAAAGATTTTCCAGTAAAAATACTTAAATATCGAAGAAAAATTTTGGGAACTATATAAACGAGTTCACCGAAGTTAAGCGAGAAGAAAATGTCGCTAAATGGCAAATTTGCTTACTTTTTAGATGTCCTCTTAAACAAATAGGGAAAATGTAAATGCTAGATAAGACAAAGATTTCTAATTCAAATCTCGTATTTCGTAAAAAACTTGATTGGCTTTCTGATAAAAAACTATACGGACTTGATTTAAAAAAACTTGAATTGGTTCTACTAGATCGTATCTCTGTACAGGACAAAAAATGAGAGTAGAGGTTGCAATAGGTGACAGAAAAAGGGTCTCATAGAAAGTTACCACACAATCGTTGAACCCCTATGAACCAAGTTAACCTACTGCGAGACAGTTTGAAACCCCTTCTCCCATGGCACGGTGCTCGACTCAATTTTCTGGCTTTGTTTTTAATTGCCCTCATCAGAGTTAAAACAATAAATTTGGTAGAGTTAGCGGTAGGGTTTAGGAGCGAGGCGAAAACTGGTTCAAACCATCAGCGATTACAACGGTTTTTCAAAAAATTCGACCTTGATTATTCTTTGATTGCTAAATTGATTGTTGCCTTAAGGAAAATTCCGCAGCCTTGGGTATTAAGCATTGACCGCACAGAATGGTCGTTTGGGCCAACTCGTTTTCATATCTTTAGGCTGGGAATCTTGCATCAAGGAGTAGCTGATCCGATAGTTTGGACGATGCTGTCGAAGAAAGGCAACTCTAACAGTGATGAGCGGATGGATTTAGTCGATAAGTTTCGGGAAATATTCCCCGATGCCAAAATTGATTATCTATGTGGAGATAGAGAGTTTATCGGCCAAGAATGGTTAATTAATTATTATCTCGGATGACTCGCCCACCACAGCTATTACTGACTATGGTAAGCGTTGGAGCGTTGAAACTTTATTTGGGATGTTGAAAACCAGAGGCTTTGGTCTCGAATCGACTCATTTGACTGACTCACAGCGTTTAAGTAAACTGTTAGCTTTGATGAGTTTGGCTTGATGTTGGGCTATTAAAACCGGAGATTGGTTATCGTCTCATCGTCCTCTCAAGGTTAAGAAACATGGACGACAGCAAGCTAGCGTTTTTCGTTATGGCTTTGATTATCTTCGCTCTATTTTCACTGATTTGGATTTGAAATCCGACGACTTTCTCTACTCTTTACAATTTTTGTCCTGTACTTAGAGATCGTATAGAAACTAGAGATAAGACTGAGTATCAGTATCTAATGATGTTGTTAGAAAATAAAGCTCCTAAATATACTGTTTATTCAGAAAAAGTAGAGCGCGAAAAACGATTGGGAGAGCAGATTGGTGGGATACCTCTAGGGTATAAGTTAGAAAGGATAAAACAATATAGCATTTCCCGATCTGGTGAGGTACAATGCAGAGAGCGAGCGCATGACTCGAAGTCAACTAAAAATGAAAGCCTATTCTCTTGACCTAAGACCAAAAATTATTGATGTTTATCATCAAGGCAATATATCTCAACGTCAATTAGCTAAACAATTCGGTGTTGCCTTAAGTTCGATCGAAAAATTACTCAAACAAGATCGACAAACCGGACAGATTGCTCCTAAAGTAAGAATCAAACAAACACCGACTAAACTTAACCCTGAACAATTAAAGGTTCTCCAAGAGTTAGTTAACAGTAATAAAGATGCTACTTTAGAAGAACTTCGTCATCAGTTAGCAGCCACTACGGGAGTGGGAATTAGTCGTTCAACAGTAGACCGGCTGTTGAGTCGGATGAATTTAACTCTAAAAAAAACACTACACGCTCCAGAAAAAGGCACAGAAAAAGTACAAAAGCAACGATTAGAGTTTTGGAAATTGCTCGATTCATAAAGGAGAGAAAATTAGAGCTTTAATTGAAGAAGCTGGGGCTAATTTACTTGATTTTCCTACTTACTCTCCTGATTTTAATCCGATTGAAAATTGTTGGCCAAAACTCAAAAGCATTTTCCGATCTCTTGATGCGAGAACTTATCCTGATTTAGCTCATGCCATTGAATTGGCTTTCAATCAAATCTCTCTTAATGATATTCGTAACTGGTTTGTTCATTGTTGTTAGTGTACCTTGCTAGACTGAAAAATGCTATATCAAAGTTTACGTACCTTAAAACAAATCGCTGATTATATAAGCAATGCCATTTCATATTAAATCTGCTAGTTGAGCGACAAAACTCAAATCGCCCTCACCCCAACCCCTCTCCCCGAGCGGGAGAGGGGCTTTCCACTTAAGACTTTGGTCTAATACCAATTTGAAATAAGAAGGCGACAGATGAATTTACAGAATTCAATCGTAGAAAGGGTTTCCCAATCCAAAATCCGCCGTTCTCCCGGAAGCGGTTCCGGGAGCGTGCGGCGGCTTCGCCAAAATCCAAAATCCAAAATGGTATAAAGTCCCTTCGCCCCTTGTGGGAGAAGGAATTTAGGGATGAGGGGACAAAGATTTGTCAGTCAACCAGTTAAATCCGTCTAATTAGCCATAATAATTAGCCATCATAGGTAGTGCGAAAGATCCTTCGCTTACACTCAGGATGCTTCGCGTCTTGCTCGTAAGCGGGACGTATATCCTAACGGATACGCTACGCTTTCCGCACTACTTGTTATTGTGGTTGTTCAACCGGATTGGATATCAGGTAAATAAACCGTCCCATTCTTACCACATCTTCTTAGCCGTAGCCGGAGATTCAAGCAAGGCGGCTTGTATTGAGGTTTGACCAGTGCTAGGGACAAGTTTCGGTCATCGAGAAAAAGCATTTACCGATCGGAACAGTGATACTAGGAGGCGCTCGAAAATGCTCTTATCATGGCTTTTAAAAGGGTCGTCGAGCTAAAGCTATGAAACAAAAAAACGAAACAGCAGTTTTAATCTTATCTTTGTTGATTACAGTCGGAATCTTAGGCGGCGGCTACTGGTGGTTTAGCCGTCAATCTGGCATGGATTTGAGCAAATTAATCCCAGGAGAGGGAAACCCCTCTCCAACGCCGAACGAAACCGTCAGTTCCCCAGAGAAATTACCCGCTCCAACTTCTCCGACTGCTTCCACTACCTTTTCGGCTCCAGTAACGGTTCCTAGGGGGACAACGGTCAGAATTGACGGTTCTACTAGCATGGTGCAAATTAACCAAGCGCTCAGAAATAGTTTTGAGTTGAGATTTCCAGGGACGAACGTGGATGCTACTGCCGATGGGTCGGATAATGGCATTCAGGATCTTCTAGCGGGGAATGTGGATCTGGCTGCGGTTTCTCGTCCTCTGACTTCCCAAGAACAAGCTCAAGGTTTAGTTGCCATTCCGGTTGCTAAAGACGCGATCGCGATCGTCGTCGGTATTAATAATCCTTTTCGCAGAGGTTTGAAGAAAAATCAAGTCGTCGAGATTTTTCAAGGAAAACTTACCGACTGGTCGGAAATAGGAGGACAACCGGGTACGATTCGGGTTATTAACCGACCTCGCGTCAGCGGAACTCGCCAAGTCTTTCAAGAATTATTTCTCGAAGGCGAGAATTTTGGCAATACATCCAACATTACTGAAATGCAGCGAGATGCAACGACTCCCATCTTGCGAGCATTAGGAAGAGATGGCATCAGTTATGCCACCTCCGCTCAGGTAGCCGATCAACAAACCGTGCGCACGGTTTCTGTGGATGGTTTAGATCCAGAAGCCGCCAATTATCCCTATCATCGGACGCTCTATTACGTTTACAAAAATCCAGCCAATGCAGCCGTTAAAGCCTTTCTCGGTTATGCGACTTCGCCCCTGGGGCAAGAGGTTATTTCTACGGCTAAATAAGCCTATACCCAATCGAGGACGCTAATCTAGAACTATCAATCGCGATGCGGAACTCAATAAATCGAGAATGGCTTCGGAAAAGTTTCGCCATCAGCTGCGCCAAGAAGCAGATCGATGGCAAGCAGAGGGATTAATCGATGAGACATTGTATGCAGAACTAGCTCGTCGCTATCAATTTGATGACCTGGCTATCTCTGAGCGCAACCGTTTTGTTGCTATCTTAATCGGACTGGGAAGCATCCTTTTAGGGCTAGCTACCATTACTTTTGTTGCCGCTAACTGGCAAATTTGGTCGAAAGAACTCAGGGTAGCGTCTTCGGTCGCTTTGTTTGTTGGCGTTAATGCAGTCGGATTTTACCTGTGGCAGCATCCGGTCGAACGATGGCAAGCTCGTCTCGGTAGAGGATTGCTGCTGCTAGGAGCATTAATTTTTGGGGCAAATCTCGCGCTAATGTCTCAAATCTTTCACCGAAGCGGCTCGCTCTATCACCTGTTTCTAGTTTGGAGTTTGGGAGTCCTGGCGATGGCTTATAGCCTGCGCTTGACTTTTTTGGGGGTGCTCGCCATACTTCTGGCGAGCATTGGCTATGTTGCGGGGATTATCACTTTATTTATGCCGGGGGAGGTTTCTGAATTTCGGATCGCGATCGAACATATGCCGCTCTTGGTAAGCTTGCTGGGAATTCCTTTGGCTTATTGGTGTCGTTCTCGTTGGCTTTTTGGTTTGGGATCTGTCTTGGTTATTTTTTCCCTAGAAGCCAATGTAATCATTTTTCTGGCAAATTTTATCAATTTCTCCCCAGGAACTAGGGGAATGATGGGCGCGATCGCCTGTTCGCTTCCGCCCGCGCTACTATGGGCGTATCGCGATTCTCTCTGGAACGTCTCTGTGGAGAAACTTTCCTTCGATGCGATCGCGCGCAATCTGGCACTATTTTTTATTAGCGTTCTGTTTTATCTTTTTTCATTTAACGGGATCTGGAGACCTTTTTCCTATCGCACGGGTTCGGAGATCGCGTGGCACGATTGGGTTAAACTGCTGGATCTCTTGCTGTTGGGCGGTTTGACCGTTTGGGCTTGGTGGCGACTGGGATATGGGACAGGCGCTGGGTGGCGGCTAGAAGGTAAGAACGCGATAGTTGGGGCGGCGATCTTAGTAAGTGCGACAATGGTTTGGTGGCATTTGAGCGTAGGCGCATTGGGCGCGATCGCAACGTTAATTTTCAATGCCCTTTTATTTCTCTTTGCGGTTGGGTTTATCCGCAAAGGGCTAGCAACTGGAAATCGTCTCAGTTTCTGGGGAGGCATTCTTTTAACGGTGTTACAGATTGTCTCGCGGATGCTCGAATATGAAACTGACTTGCTGGCTAAGGCGATCGTTTTATTGCTCTGCGGTCTTGGCATAATCGCGGCTGGATTGGGGTTTGAGAGATATTTACAGACTTTGAAGGCGTTGCGAGCGACAAATGATGAATAAAATTTCCAGTTGGCGGTTTTGGGTTCCCCTGCTTTTCCAATCGGCACTGATTTTAGTCGTGCCCGCTCAAGCGATTTATACCCATTTTTCCGGCAAAACTATCGTGCTTCAAACGCTTCCCGTAGATCCTTACGATCTGTTGCGCGGTCGTTCGCTCAGGCTTAGATACAATATATCTAGGGTCGATGCTCTCGAACGCCTGCCGGGTTGGGAAACGATAGTCCAATCCAATCGGGGGGAAAAGCAGACCGCTTTTCGAACTGGAACGCGATTCTATGTCATTCTCCAAGCCCCCGCTAAAGCAGCAGAACCAGGACAGCCTCCCCGTGCGTGGAAACCCGTAGCCGTCAGCCACGATCGCCCTTCAGATTTACTGAGCGATCGCGTTGCCTTAGAGGGAAAACAGTCTATTTATCCCTGGATTGATTATGGTCTAGAAACTTATTATTTTCCTCAAGAACAAGGCGACGAAATTAAGGCTCGTATCGGTCAAACACTAGGAAATTCAAACAGAGAACGTCCTTTCGCAGTCGAAGTTAAAGTCGATAGTCAGGGTCATGCCATTCCTCTGAGCCTTTGGATAGGCAATAACAATTATCGTTTTTAATTGAGGAGTAGTAAGTAGTTAGTGGTTAGTGGTTAGTTTTCTCCCTTGTCTCCGGAGTCTCCCCACCCTTCCCACACTCCCTGTTCCCCAAGTCTTTCTCTCTCTAACTAAAGCTCCGCGCGTACCGTAAACTCATAATCTCCCCCTGGTTCTAATTGATAATCCCAGCGTTCTAAAAAACGTCCCAGAGGTTCAACGATTAAGGCACGCCCTAACGACGGTTGTATTGATAAATGTCCCCGCCGAAAATTCCATTGAAACTGCCACTCATAGGCGGCTGCTCTGACTTCTCCTTCGAGCTTACCCTGTTGCCAGGACTGGTTAGTAATGCGAACGTAGGCAATAGTTTCTGGCAAATTTCTAGAACTCACGGATGTCTGACTACTTGACTGCTTCAAAAGATTAAAATAACAAATCAGTTCCCAATTGTCAGTTCGCTAATAACTGATGTCTAATCTATCTTTCGATACAAATTGGAATTCAGAAGATTTGGATAGTGCCATTCTGAGCTTTGAAGCCATTCAGGAGGAACTCAACTATAAACAAGCTCAAAGTTCTCTAAGAGACTTAGTTAACAAAATCGATCTAACGGCTCAAGAAAAAATCGGCTTAGAGACAGAGATCGATCGCCTTGCCGATATGCTAGAAAAGCTGGAAGCTTCTGTCGTACAGATTGCTGCTTTTGGCATTGTAGGACGGGGAAAATCTTCGGTTCTCAATGCACTTCTAGGACAAGATATCTTTCAAGCAGGTCCGCTACACGGAGTAACTCGCACGATAGAGAGTGCGAATTGGCAACTTACCCAGGAAAGTCTCGGCGACAATCTATCTGAAATCCAGCGTCTTGCTTTACCGGGTTTGGGCAATTCCCAAATTCAGCTCATCGATACTCCTGGACTCGATGAAGTCAATGGAGAAACCCGTGAAATCATGGCGCGTCGAATTGCCAAGCAGGTAGACCTAATTTTATTCGTCGTTTCTGGCGATATCACCAAGGTCGAATTTGAGGCGCTTTCTCAGTTGCGAGAAGTCGGAAAACCGATGATACTGATCTTCAATAAAATCGACCAGTATCCCGAAGCCGATCGCTTGGCAATTTACCGCAAAATTCGCGACGAACGGGTAAAGCAGTTACTTTCTCCTAACGAAATTGTCATGGTAGCTGCTTCGCCATTGGTAGCAGAGGCAGTGCGAGACAAACATGGCAAGCTGAAGATGCAGCGCCGTCGCGGAAAACCTCAAATCGAAGAACTGAAATTAAAAATTCTCGAAATTTTGCACCGCGAAGGGAAGTCTTTGGTTGCTCTCAATAGCATGCTCTATGCCGATGAGGTCAACGAACGAGTAGTTCAGCGCAAAATGGAAATTCGGGAGGGAGCAGCGAATCAGTTAATTCACAAAGCAATGATGACAAAAGCCGTCGCGATCGCTTTGAATCCCGTTACCGTCCTTGACCTTCTGACGGGTGCTGTTATCGACGTGGCAATGATTATCGCCCTATCTCGTCTCTATGGCCTCCCCATGACGCAACAAGGCGCGATCGCCTTATTAAAGAGGATCGGACTTAGCATGGGAGGAATCAGCGCTAGCGAATTCTTAGCTGCTTTAGGATTGAGTTCGCTAAAAGGATTGTTAGGGATAACGGCACCCGCTACTGGCGGAGCGTCGCTAGCACCGTATTTATCCGTTGCCATTACGCAAGCTGGCGTTGCTGGCGTGGCGTGTTACGCGATCGGACAAGTGACGAAGACTTATCTCGCCAACGGCGCATCTTGGGAACCCGACGGACCAAAAGCCGTGGTAAAAAGCATTCTTAACTCGCTCGATGAAGCTTCGATTCTCAATCGAATTAAATGGGAATTGAGCGCAAAACTGACTCGGCGTTAACTTATATCGGTTTAAAAAATGTTGGCGACAGATAGCTCTCTAAAACGCCCATTAGAAGTACCTTTCAAAATCTGCGTCTGGGCAGTCGCCGCACGCCGCTGGAATTGACGAATTCTTTGAGGGACAAGGGGAAGGGGGAAACGGGAGTGTGGGGGATGAGGAGGTGTAGGAGCTAGTTGAGTGACAAAACTCAAATCGCCCTCACCCCAACCCCTCTCCCCGAGCGGGAGAGGAGCTTTCAACTTCAGGCTTTTGCCTGAAGTCCCTTCGCTCCTTGTGGGAGAAGGGATTTAGGGATGAGGGGACAAACTTTTCCTACACCTCCTACACTTCCCTCTCTTTCCCAATCCCAATGACTAATGACCATTGACAAAAGACTATTCCGCCCATATCGGAGTTAAGAAAACTACGATTTTTCAATAATCCCGCCGCCAAGTAAAACATCTCCGTCGTAGAAAACAGCCGCTTGCCCTGGCGTAATGCCAAACTGGGGTTCGTCGAAAGCCAGCTTGACGCGCGATTCTCCGAGGGGAATCACGTTGACTGGGGCAGGAGATGAACGGTAGCGAACTTGTACCTCAGTGCGAATCGGGGTAGTAGGTTCGGGGATAGAAACCCAATTCATGCGCCCTACCACGCATTCCGAACGTCCGGCGCTGTCGCGATTGCCGACCACAACCCGATTCATAACCGGATCTAGTTTCACGACATACAGCGGTTCGGCTGCCGCAATCCCCAGACCTTTGCGCTGACCGATGGTGTAATGATGGATACCGCTGTGCTTTCCCAAAACTTTTCCGTCTAGATCGACGATCTCGCCTTCTTTTTGGTTAATATACTTATCCAAAAACGCCTGCATAGAACCGTGTGCTTCGATTAAGCACAAATCCTGGCTGTCTGGCTTTTGGGCAGTTTTGAGACCCAATTGAGCGGCAATGCGACGGGTTTCTTCCTTGGTTTGATGCCCCAACGGAAACACTGACGCTGCCAACAAATCTTGCGTTAGGTCGTATAAAAAGTAAGATTGATCTTTATTGCGATCGACGGCTCGCAACAATTGATAGCGCTGGCTCGTCTCATCATAACGAATGCGAGCATAGTGTCCAGTGGCAATGCGATCGCAGTCTAATTGTTCCCTGGCGTATTTCAACATCGGCGAGAATTTCACCGTCCTGTTGCACTGAGAACAAGGCAGAGGGGTAATCCCGTCTTCATAACCGGACACCAGATAATCGATAATATTTGCCTGAAAAACGTCTCGGCTATCGACGATGTGGTGGGGAATTCCCAATTGTTCGCACACCATCGCCGCATCCACCATTCCTTCAGAACAGCATTGTCCTTTACCCTTCATCAGCCAAAGGGTAAGACCGACAACTTCATATCCTTGATGATGGAGGGTGGCAGCAGCAACCGAACTATCAACTCCACCCGACAAGCCGACGACGACTCTGTTCATACCTGTTAAAATTAAAGACTTATTTCTGCTTTTTCTAGGCTAACATTATCAGTATTAAAATTCAGGGTATCGAGTTAAGCTCTTTTCCAGTCGGGGAAAGAACTTGACCCAGAAGAAGGTAGGCAAAAAAGCCTTCTTGAGTGAGAATCAAAGGTGTGAGGAAAACTGAGATGAAATTGCAAACCAGTGGATTTCTTATTTTACTGGGACTCGAAGGCGGTTTGGGATTTTTCTATGCTGCTGTTGCAATTGCGCAAAATCCGCCACCCGTCTTGGAAAGCCTGCCGCCGCCCCCTCCCGTTCGCGAGGTTCCCAATTCTCCAACTTCGTCCGATAATAATGCTTCGGTAGTTCGAGAATACAGGTTTCGGGCACCCCAAACATCTCCCAATCCCATTCCTAGCCATTCTTTGCCTCCTTATTCCCCTACAGCAGCGGAACTCTATCGCGTAGAAGTTTTAGCAAGAAGCGAAGCCATGCTAGCGCGGGTGCGAAAGATAGAACCGACGGCATTCGTGCGTCGGGGAGAGACGGTGATTCAAGTCGGTCTATTTCGGACGCGATCGCAAGCAGAACGGCGCCTCCACCAACTAAAAACGCAAGGCTTATCAGCGCGAGTTATTCGAGTGAAAAATCATGCCGGGGCAGTCGATCGCGAGACGCGATCGAGATAAATTTCTCGATCGGACAATCGAGAACCTATGATGGGTATAAGTAACATTCTGGATGGGTTCGGATTGCACTATCGATGACCATTGACCTGCAAAAACCGATCGATTTAGCGCTAAAAGCAGGGGCTAGCCACGCAGAAGTCTATCATTCTCGCGCCTTGTCTCGACCTGTCTTTTTTGAAGCCAATCGACTCAAACAGTTAGAAAGTTCTCAATCGGAAGGAACGGCACTTAGATTGTGGCGAGAGGGATGTCCGGGGTTAGCCGTGGCTTATGGCGAAGTAGATCCAGAAGTCTTAGTAGAAAGAGCGATCGCGCTTTCGCGCCTCAATCCGCCAGAAACCATCGAATTAGCCGAAGCTAGGATGGCTATCTATCCAAACGTCGGCGAAGAGGTAGCTGTAGAAAAATTAGTCGAAATCGGCAAGAATGCGATCGCGCAACTGCGAGATGCTTACCCGGATTTAATTTGCACTGCGGAGTTAGAAAGCGAACGAGAAACGACGATTTTACTCAACTCTCAAGGACTCCACTGCGAATACACCGATACCTCGGTCAGTTATTTTCTCGGCGTGGAATGGGTTAGAGGAGAAGATTTTTTAGGCATTTACGACGGGGAATACACGAGAGGTTCTCTCAATCCCGACAAAGTGGTCAAGCAGATACTACAGCGCTTGCAATGGGCACAAACCAATGCTCCCCCTCCAACAGGGCGCATCCCCATTTTATTTACTGCTAACGCGGCAACGATGTTATGGGGTACGGCAGCGGCAGCGTTAAATGGCAAATCAGTTCTAGAAAAATCTTCGCCCTGGAGTGACAAACTCGGCGAACTCGTCGCATCCGAGATGCTAACGCTTTCTCAACAACCGGATAAGGAACCCTATAGCTGTCCCTTCGATGACGAGGGAACGCCAACCCAAACCCTTTCTTTGATTTCCCAGGGACGAGTCGAACAATTTTACACCGACCGAACCACGGCGCGCGCGCTAGGCACTCAAAGTACTGGAAATGGATTTCGTCCTGGTTTGGGTCGCTATCCTACACCAGATTTAGTTAACTTGCTAATCGAACCCGGTAAAGGTTCTCTAGAAGAGTTAATCGCCCAATTAGATGAAGGATTACTGGTAGATCAAATGTTGGGCGGCGGTGCGGATCTTTCTGGCGATTTTTCGATCAATGTCGATTTAGGCTATCGAGTTGAAGGCGGCAAGATCGTTGGGCGGGTAAAAGATACGATGGTAGCGGGCAATGTCTACACGGCATTAAAGAAAATAGTTGCTTTAGGCGGCGACATTGATTGGAATGGTTCTTGCTATACGCCTTCGTTAATCGTGCAAGGATTGTCGGTAGTGGGATAACTCAAAAGAATGATCGCTCAACTCAGCACTGATGTTCTCGTTGTTGGCACAGGAACGGGCGGAACTGCCGCCGCTATTCAAGCTGCCCGTCGCGGCGTTCAAACTATTTTGGTTAGCGAGTTCGCTTGGTTGGGCGGAATGCTGACGGCAGCAGGCGTTTGTGCCCCCGATGGCAATGAATTAGCGGCCTTTCAAACCGGGCTGTGGGGGGCTTATTTGCAAGCTTTAAGGCACAGACAAAGAGGAGGATTAGATAACAGTTGGGTTAGTCTGTTTGCCTACGATCCTCGCACGGGAGCGAAAATTTTTGCCGATTGGGTCAAGCAGCTACCGAATTTACATTGGATTAGCGGGCAAACTCCCCTAGAAGTTATACGTCGGGGCGATCGCATTATAGGAGTTAGATTTGCCGATTATATTATTAAAGCCAAAATTACTATCGATGGCACAGAACTAGGAGATTTACTCGCTTTAGCAGAAGTTCCCCATCGTTGGGGTTGGGAGTTACAAAGCGAATTTAACGAACCTAGTGCCCCTACCTGTTTTAACGAACTAACTAATAAATATCCCGTACAAGCCCCTACTTGGGTATTCATTTTAAAAGATTACGGAGACTCTCCCTCTCTCTTTCCCTCCCCCCATTTCTCCCTCTTCCCCTCTTCCTTCCAGGGTGCCTGGAGTAACTATGGAGGAGAAAAATTTTTAAATTATGGGCGGCTTCCTGGAGGATTATTTATGATTAATTGGCCCATCTGTGGTAACGATTATGGAGAGAGGATGGGACGATTAATTGAATCCGAAACGTCGCGACAAGAGTTTCTTCAACAAGCGTATTGGCACAGTTATAACTTTGCCCATTTCATTCAAACAGAATTGGGACAACGCTATGGTCTAGCCCAAAATATTTTTCCGCAAAAATCATTACATCATTCCTTCGCACTCCATCCTTACTATCGAGAAAGTCGGAGAATTAGAGGACAAGTAACGATCGCAGAACGCGATATTTTACCAGTTAATGGCGGGTGCGTTGCAGCATTGCCGAGAACAGAAAATGGAGAAGTCAGCGCGATCGCAATTGGTAATTATGCTAACGATCATCACTATCCCGGCATCAACTTTCCATTGCAACCTAAATCGATTCGCTGGGGCGGACGTTGGACGGGTACGCCTTTTACGATTCCCTATGGTTCTCTAGTACCAACTGCAACAGAAGGCTTGCTGGTTTGCGAAAAAAATATTTCGGTTTCCCACATCGCCAATGGTTGCACTCGCTTACAACCCGTCGTGATGAATATCGGTCAAGCGGCGGGTATGGCAGCGGCATTATGTATCGAGTTAGATTGTCAGCCGCAAGAAATACCAATTAGAAGCCTTCAAGAAGCATTATTAACCGATTCTATTGCTCCCTCTGCTGTTATTCCTCTGTTCGATCTCCCACCCGAACATGGCGATTGGCTTTACTGGCAAAAATATTATTTAGACCATCCAGAAGACTATCCGCTAGATGGAAATTGCCATTGTCAAGAGATAGTTTTTGAAGTACAAAATTGTAGTTGTTTTACGGGAGTCTTTCATTCACGTCAGCATCAGCAATATAGCATTACTTTAACTGAGCCAACCCAACAAGGAAAGAAAACCTGGTCGTTAATTACTACGCGCCCTGAAGTGAATCTGCAATTACAAAATTGTAGGAATGGTCAGTTAGTCTCTCTGTTGGGACAATGTAATTTTTCTGGGGGATGGTTGGTCGTAGAAAAAATAAGGATATAACTAACCTGAGTTCCGGATAAGGAAAAGGACGGGTAGTAAGCTGAAAGTACCAACAATTCAGATAACCTGTCCTATGTTTAGTTTAGACGCTTTATTTTGTCATGTAGATGATTTCTATCAAGAGTTTGAAGCAAAATGGCGACAGAAACTGTTAAATCATGGAGAAAAGCAGCGACATAGGGCTAAAAACCTCTGTTTAAGCGAGACAATGACGATTTTAATTGGTTTTCATCAAAATCATTTCCAAAATTTCCAGCATTTTTATCTATACCAGGTACTAGGGGTTGTTAAATAGCTATCGCATATCTTAAAGAGCAATATGCGATAGGTACGTTAGAAATAAAAATAGTGCAGCTTTGAGCTTTCTTCTTTGTCGAGGAGTACATCAAATGGATGTAGAGTGGCTAGAAAAATGTCAGAAAAGTTCTCATAGAGCATTAGCATGGCTAACACAAAAGATTCAGTCTGATGGTTCATACGGTCTTAAAATCGGCGATCTGGCTTGTTATTACAAATCTCCTTACCTATTTTATCTATCTGGTCTGAGCGAGGAAGCTAATCTCATTTTAAGGACAATTAAAACCAGATTTTTGCAGCTAGATGGCGATTTTAAGACATCATCTGATTTGAAAAGCGCCAATGATGCCTTTGAGGAATATTGGGCATATACAAATGCTTGGATTGCGATCGCGGCTCAAAAAATGGGACGCTTTGATGTTGCTACGAAGGCATATCAGTACCTTAAATCCTTCTTCCATGAAAAGAATGGAGGATTTACTACTAATAAACCTTACGGTAAATCAAATAATGTTGTAGATGTCCTGACAACCGCTCATCTTGGATTAGCTGCTTTGTATTTTGGCGAACTCGATCGAGCTAAAAGCGCAGGGAATTTATTAAAGAAGTTTATCTCGATGCAGCCAGAGCTAAAATCGGGTTTTTATCTTCGTCTAGATGACAATGGCGAACTTATAACTAATTATGCTCAGGAGAAAGAAATCTTTTATCAAGTTAGTGCCGTTAAACCATTACAAGCATATTTTATGATTGGATACCCCATTGCCTTCTTAGGCAAGCTTTATCAGGCAAGTAATGAAGATGGCTATCTAGATTGTGCTAAAAAATATCTTGATTTTGCGCTCGGCTGTCACGAAAACATTCGGGAATTTCATTTTAGTCATAAGGTAGCATGGGGTTCAGCAGTCATGGCTAATCTGACTAGAGAAACACGATATATCGATTTGGCTAAAAGCATTGTAGATTATCTTTTAAACATTCAAGATCCAAGTGGTGCTTGGTTGAAAGATGAACCTTCCCACGTTTCCTTCGATCAAACAGCAGAAATTGCCATATGGTTGAGAGAAATATCTACAGAACTAGTAGGAATATAACTGAATGGCACTAAGAATTCCCATCAATCATAGATGCGATCGCAATCCTTGAAGAAATTGAGCATGATTTGAGTCAATGGTATGGCAATCGTCGGTTAGTCGTATAAAGTCTGGCTAGAGAGACTAGAGAGAATAGTGAGGTAGCTTTAATCGTTGCCACTGCGATCGCCATTTCTATTGTTATCTATGCAGTATCCAAATCGGTAGCCGCCATCATCACGGCTTGGCGCAAATTCATGGTTTCGAGCAACTAAATTCATTTATGGAAAACAAAGAAAAACATAGCATCGATATTCGAGTAACTAGATCGATCTATGGGGTATCAATTACGAATTACGAATTAAAGCGAAGCGACTTAACCTGCTACTTCTCCTGTCAAAAACGCACCCAATAGCTGCTCTAAGTAAATCTCTTCGGAGTCTGATAAGACTGTATCGGGAGCGCACACTCGCGTGACTTCGGCTTTGAGAGCTGGGGTGAGATAACCGTCTTGTAATGCCTGTTTGACAATTTCTTGAAGACTCATAGCGAAAGAATTCTCCTCCCTTTTTAGTCAGTCTTAAACTATCGTTTAACTGTTAACTGCTAAAGAGTACTTCAACCATCATGGTCGGATTTCCGCATAGAAGTCCCACTAAAATTAGTTTCTGTCGAGACAAATATATTTTTGATATCTTCTATCACATCTATAATATCTTGTAAAGAAACTTTTAAAAGAGATAGGATACCGATCGCGATGAGAGTCGTTCCAATCAAGAAATTATTATCGTATAAAACCAATCCAACAATAACAATGAAATAGGGAGAGATAATTCTGCTAATTTTTTCCACCGTATTGACAAGTTCAGAACTCTCTTGAGTAGGTTCTCGATTGGAGCGATCGAATAACTCAAACTCCTCCGTTTTTTCTTCTGTTTTCGCTAGTTGAGATGACATCATAGTATCTAGCAAATCGGCAGGATCGGAGGGTTTATTTTCTTTTTGCGGTTTTCCAAACATTTTCTAATCGCATCTCCTATAACATCTTTACTATGGTAGCCAAAAATTCGGCAGAAGATTCTTACCAATGTCGCGTACTGTTTTATTAATCGTTCGCGCTATCTGAATATGGGGTTCGTCTGCTTCTACTGGAATGATTTTTGCCGCTTCTCCTATGCCAAAGCGTTCAATAACGAGATTTGCCGCCTCCAAACCCGTCACGTAAGCTTTTTCTTGCGACCAAGAACCATGATTGGTTACAATCCAATCGCCACTCATAAATAAGTTAGGAATGCTAGTTTTTGCTCTCAGGAGATATTGATAGCTACCTGGGGCAAAATGAGTCACTCCTTGACGAACTCGAATAATACTTCTATCTACGACTTTTGCCTCTCGAAATTCAGGAACGCAAGTGGCTAAATCTTGATGAACTTTTGCTACAATTTCTTCGTCAGTCATAGGCAATAATTGATTAGCGTGATAAAAATCCGCTTCTACTACGCTACCCGATTCGTCTTTGTATTCGTCCTGTAAAGTATTGAGATCGAAAAATGTCCATCCCGTCGTGGGATCGAAACCAAAACAAGCATTAGATGGCAGAGAAATGCTAATCTTGCGATCGAACCACAACCGCACGGCTAATACATCAATTCCTCCCAAATTCATTAAATTACGAAATTCTGGAGAAGTATTTAATGTCTTGCTACCCGCGACAATCTTTTTAATCCCACTAACGCTAACGGCAAAAATTACGGCATCTGCATCGAAAGTTTCCTCTCCACAAACAACGGCTTTAGCATTACCCATTGCATCTAAAATAACGTCATCAACTCGTTTATTAGTAAGGACTTTTCCGCCTACTTTTTCTATCTTCTCCACCCATGGCTGAAAAATTTTTTCTCCTACCGTTCCCCGACACCAAACAACATCAAAATCGGGTTGATGAGCCAATATAAAATAATAGAGCATTCCGAGGGCAGCAGCGGCGCTACATTGTTCCCCTGGTGTAAATAAACCCACCAATAACATGGGTTCAAAAGAGTCTTTATACAACCTTGCAGAAACGCCAAATTGTTTAAACAATTCCCTGGCAGTTACTTTGTCATAGCGCTGCCACGCTTCGTCAGAATTATCGAAATCTATGACGGCATAGAGAAAGGGTAAGGCAGAGAGTCTATCGATTAGAGGTAAGCGTTTGAAGCGAGTATAAAGGAAAATTCCCAGAGGCGTAGGCAATCTCAGTTCGTTTTGAAAGATAGGGGATTCAACTTCCAATCCTGCCGGAGAATATTGAGAGGAACGGGTAAAGGGAGTGAAAGGATTGAGTCCTAATTCGTTGACGAGACTGAAGATATTTTGATAGGGATACCAAAAACCGTGAATTCCTCCTTCTACAGAACGTCCGCCGGGGGTTTTCCATCCGGCGACTAATCCGCCTGGATAGGGTGCGGCTTCTAGGAGAGTAACATCATAACCCTGTTTGGCAAGGTGATAGGTTGCCCCCAATCCTGCCCAACCCGCACCGACGACAACGACTCGTTTTAGTGGCGATGTTTCTGACATCCTTGTACCTACTAAGTTTCTTGTCCTAGCATGCCACGATCGTAAAGTTGCGTGAAGCCTAGACAGATAGATTGATTGACAAAAGCGATCGCAACTTTCCAAAATCATTCTGTCAAAGTTGTGTTTGTAGCTAAAGATACGACAGTTTTGCTTGGGGTATTCTAAATTAATTTGAAAAGCTTTTTAATGCAAAATTGCCAAAAACTTATGCATTAAGACAAAAGCAAAACCCGTACTAGAAACGATCCTTTCTTCAAAAGATTTACAAAATTTAATAAATAGTTATTTTTCTTAGTAAATAATTATAAAAAATCTTTTATTGAATGGTGCAGACACTAAACATCGGGGGAGAAATGCACGTGAACTTATTATCATCTCTAGAGTTACTAATACCTGAAAGGCAGTCGAAAACCAAGAAGCTGAATAGTACCTTTCCTACTGTCTGTTCTATACTTGCCCCTGGCGCTTTAGCGTCTTTAGTCTATTCATACTATGATGTTGAACTTGTCAAAAATTGTCTATTTTGGCGGCGGGGATTGAGCGATGTTTATTTAGTAGAAACCTTATCCAAGCCTTATATATTAAGGGTTTCTCACCATCATTGGCGATCGAAAAACGAGATCGATTTTGAACTAGAATTGCTGGAGTTTTTACGCGATCGCCAAATCCTCGTAGCGTCTCCTTTGAGGACAAAAGAAGGAAACTTATCAATTGAAATTGATGCCCCTGAAGGAAAACGCTATGCAGCTTTATTCCATTATGCGCCAGGAGAAATTGCATTAGGAGATTTCAATCATACTCAAAGTTTTCTATTAGGAGAAACCGTTGCCAAGCTGCATCAAGCGACTAAAGGATTTAAGACGGTTGCCTACCGCCAACCGCTAGATTTAAAACATTTACTCGACGATTCGCTACAAATTATTGCCCCATTCTTGCACCGCAGACAGCAAGATTTGAAATATTTACTAGAAGCGATCGCTTTGATTAAATATCAACTAAGCAGTCTGCCAGCCAAATCGCCTTATTGGGTGGTCTGTTGGGGCGATCCTCATAGCGGCAACGTTCATATTACCCGCAATAATCAAATGACACTCTTCGATTTCGATCAATGCGGGTACGGATGGCGCGTTTTTGACATCGCTAAATTCTGGCAAGTTGGGTTACAGACGGGTTTGAGTCGCACTATCAGGCAAGCTTTTCTCGATGGCTATCTTTCCTATGAGAAAATTACCGATATAGAACTTGAGTGTTTGCAAGCTTTAACGCAAGCAGCATATATTTGGGCATGGGCGATCGCGCTCAATTATGCTAAATTTTACGACTATAGCAGGTTGGATAACAGTTATTTCTCGCAACGGTTGGAACGATTTAAGCAGTTGAATTGCAAAGATTGGCAATTATTTTAGCCACTCTAGCAATTAGCAATACCTATGGCTAATATTTTTGACTTACTTTCATTCTTGCCCGACAAAGAATTATTTGAGCCTTTACTATCGGCTAATAACCTGCTCATAGAACGCATTATTTCTACCGGACAAAATACCCCACCAGGGCAATGGTACGACCAAGAAAAAGATGAGTGGGTAATTCTTTTGCAGGGAGAAGCAGAACTTTCCTATGAAGATGGTTCTAGAATACAGCTTGAAGCAGGAGATTATCTTTTTATCAAAGCCCATCAAAAACATCGAGTCGAACATACCACGGTCAATCCTCCCTGTATTTGGCTAGCCATTCATGGAAATTTAAGTAGAGAAACATAATTGAAACTGGGTAGGTTTGAGTTATTAGCTGTTGGTTAACTGATAGGCTATATTGATTGAGTTAGGCTCGGTTTTCAAAAAGCTGAAGTGCTTCCATAACAGCCTCGATAGAGTATTTCCATGACAGATAAAGATGAAATTTACTCTCTCAAACAAGACGACCCAGACAGCAACCAACAGGTATTCAAGATTTCTCTAGCCCTTGGAATTGGCGTAGTGTTAATTTATTTAGCCTTTTTAAAACCCGGTATCTGGGGCATTGATGGCAACGATATGTTCTGGGTTTCTTACTCGATAGTGACTGAGGGAGACTTCAGCACCGGACCGCAAATAGGAGTACTGGGGCGCGGCGGTGAATACTACTCGATTCGATATCCTCTGCTACCTATCCTAGCCACTCCTTTTGTTGTCGTCGGCATCGTGGTAGGTAATATATTGGGCATCCCCACGCGCTACACTGCTACCCTCTGCGCCCTTGTCCTGCCCCTTTTGCTGACGGCTATTACCACCTCTTTAGTAGCTTTGCTAGCCCTGCGACTGGGAAGCTCAAAAAGAGGTGCCTATCTGGCTGCTATAGGCTACGCATTCGGTACGACTGCTCTAGTTTACTCTCGCGAGTTTTTTGCCGAACCTCTACTGGCTTTGTTGACGACTGCCAGCATCTATCTAGCTTTAGGAAAAACTTATCGAGAACAGGCAGGGGCGAGTATTCTAGCCGGTTTAGCCATTACAGCCAAACCTGCCGGGATCGTTATCGGACCTCTGGTGTCTTTTTATTTTTTGTGCAAAAAATATTCCTGGCGAACCGTTATTACTCCTCTCGTAGGGACGGCGATGGGCGTATTTCTTTACATGGGATACAATTACTTGCGCTTTGAAAGTTTTTTTGGTAGCGGTCAAAGTAGCAATCGCATTCAACTATTAGGAATGCCAGAACGATTGCTCGGCATGCTTTTTAGCCCTGGGGCCGGCGGCGGATTGATTTGGTACTGTCCGCCTACGATTTTGGCAATTTACGGATTTCGCAAAGCTTTTAGAACGAAACCTTTAGAAGCCCTTCTGCTATTAGGAATCTTTTTAGGTTATTTAGTACTTCATTCCTTTTGGATCTTCAGAGGCTGGAATTGGGGACCGCGCTTTCTCGTTCCTGCCCTGCCCGCACTCTTGGCGCTAGTCGCCGTTTTAGAAAAGAAATGGTGGGACTGGATTGTTGCTTTGACTTTACTAGGGTTGTTTTGGAATGCTCCGACCTTAGTTTCCTATTATCAACGCTACTATGCCGAGGCAAGCGATCGCGGCGATTTTGCTAAAGCTATAGCTTTATGGGGAGATCCTCTAGATGCACCGCTATTCAACGCTTGGGGGGCTGCTTTCCGCCAACTGGGCACCGCCTTAACCTCGAATGTCGCTGAGGTAATTCACAACGTTGGCGAACCCCCAGGAAGAGGCAATTTAGCAAGTTCGGATCTTTTGAGAATCGTTGCTGTTTGGTGGTGGGTTTTGCCCGCTGTGGGTATCCCTATTTGGGTAGGGTTTGTCATTGCCATTATCCTAGTCGGACTGGGGATTTGGCTATTGGTTCGAGGCTGGCGGGAGATGGGGGAGTAGGAGAAGTGTGGCGAGTGTGGGGAGACAAGGGAGAAAACTAACCACTAACCACTAACTAATCTCCAATCCAAATCGAAAATCCTTTCATCCAAAATCGAATAACCAACAACTGAAATGAAACTGATTATTCAAATTCCTTGTTACAACGAAGAAGCAACGCTAGGATTGACCCTTTCTCAACTTCCCCGTCAAATTCCCGGCATTGATGAGGTAGAATGGCTGATTATCAACGATGGTAGCCTCGATCGCACCGTAGAAGTCGCGAAAGCCTGCGGTGTCGATCATATCGTGGACTTCGACCACAACCAAGGTCTTGCCAAAGCTTTTATGGCAGGAATAGAAGCCTGTTTACTAAAAGGGGCAGATATCATTGTCAATACCGATGCCGACAATCAGTACTGTGCCGACGATATTCCGAAACTGATCGAGCCTATTTTAGCAGGGACGGCAGAGATTGTCGTTGGCGCTCGACCCATTCAAGATATTAAACATTTTTCTCCTGTCAAAAAATTCCTACAAAAATTGGGAAGCTGGGTGGTTCGCATCGCCAGTAAAACCGATATTCCCGATGCGCCGAGCGGTTTTCGCGCCATCAGTCGCAACGCCGCCCTCCAGATGAATGTTTTTAACGAATATACCTATACCTTGGAAACGATTATTCAGGCAGGACAGAAGGGAATGGCGATTACTTCCGTTCCGATTAGGACTAATGATTATTTGCGACCGTCACGCCTGGTTAAAAGCATTCCCTCTTACATCCAGCGCTCTATTGTGACGATTATTCGCATTTTTATGACCTATCGCCCCCTTCAGTTTTTTATGACGCTGGGGAGCGTGCCTTTCTCTTTGGGCTTTATTCTCTGTTTGCGCTGGTTGATGCTATATGTAGGAATCTTTGGCGATAGCCCCGAAAAACCCCGCGTTCCCAGTTTGGTGTTTGCTGCCATCCTGATTCTCATCGGCTTTCAGTTGTGGATGTTTGGTTTGGTTGCCGATTTGATGTCGGTCAATCGAAAGCTTTTAGAAGATATTCAATTGAGGTTGCGTCGCTCGGAAATACATGCAGCTAGCAAACGGCGATTTTAGGCTTTTTCCCTTGGGGCTAGCCGGTAAAAATTCTAGGTAGACATGCGATATGTTGAAATTAGTTACAGGTTGTCCCAAAAGTGTAGAATGTCATGTTGAGCGTAGCGATAGCAAATAGCTCTTCGTTATATTCTACTGCACTCAGAATGAGAAAATATACTTTTCAGATGTCCTCTTAAAAGCGATCGCTTTTTTCTTGAATTTGTGATATTATACCTAATAATCGATTGACGATGCTTCAACCGCAATGGCAAATTTCACCCCTACAAAAAATTCCCTCCTGGTTTATTGAAGCCATTCGATTTTATACGCCTGGTTCAAACGGAAAGCATGCAGCGCAAATTCTATGGCAGCGGGGAATCCGAGAGCATCAACAATTAATCGAATTTCTCGATCCAAATGCCTATCGACCCACCAGTCCTTTTGCCTTTGGACAAGAAATGAAGCGAGCAATTCAACGTCTTTTAAACGCTCGCGAAAAAGGAGAAAAAGTAACAATTTGGGGAGACTTTGATGCGGATGGAATAACAGCCACTAGCGTTCTTTGGGAGGGATTGGGAGAGTTTTTTACCCAACACCAACAACTCAGTTATTACATCCCCAATCGCCTCACTGAATCTCATGGTTTAAATTGTCCGGGAATCGATAAACTAGCAGCATCGGGAACGAAACTCATCGTTACTTGCGACACGGGAAGCACCAATTTAAACGAAATCGTTTACGCTAACCAACTAGGAATAGATATTATTATTACCGACCATCATACGCTTCCTGAAGAAAGACCTCCAGTTATTTCTATTATCAATCCCCGCTATTTTGCTAAAACTCATCCCTTATTTCATCTCTCTGGCGTAGCCGTTGCCTATAAATTAGTAGAAGCGCTTTATCAAACTTTACCCGATATTCCTCAACAACCTGTAGAAGAATTATTAGATTTAGTTGCAATTGGTTTGATTGCCGATTTAGTACAACTGAGTGGAGATTGTCGCTATTTAGCTCAAAGAGGTATTCAAAAATTACAAGAACGATCGTCCTCAGGCAAAAATCAAAAGCCAACTCGTCCCGGTGTTGCTTTTTTATTAGAATTCTGTCAAAAAAATGGCGATCGCCCGACGGATATTTCCTTTGGGTTAGGACCGAGAATTAATGCTGTCAGTCGCATTCATGGCGAGGCGAGTTTCTGCGTTGAATTACTTACCAGTCGAGATGCCAAACGTTGCAAACAATTGGCAGAAGCAGCAGAATTAGCCAATGCCCGTCGCAAAGCATTGCAAAAAGATGTTACCGAACAAGTCAAAAAGCAACTATCCCGCATTGATTTATCGACTACAAGCGTAATAGTTTTAGAAGATTCTCAATGGCAAAGTGGCGTATTGGGATTAGTTGCAGGACAAATCGCTCAGGAATACAATCGACCGACAATTTTATTAAGTGTTGCCGAGAATGAAGAGAGGGAGACGGAGAGACAGGGGGACAAGGGAGAATTAATCCAAAATCCGCCGTTCTCCTTGAAGAGGTTCGAGGAGCGTGCGGCGGCTTCGCCAAAATCCAAAATTGCTAGGGGTTCTGCGCGTTCTGCTAACAATATTAATTTGTACGAGCTAGTGGAATCGCAAGCTCATTTATTACATCGATTTGGAGGTCATCCTTTTGCAGCAGGATTGAGTTTGCTTGCAGAAAATATTCCTTTATTTCGAGAAGCGATTGATTGCCAGTTACGTCAAAAATACACAGACTTAGCTTTAAAGCAACCCATTATCCAAGCCGATTTAATCGTAACAGTTTCCGAGTTAGGGAAATCTCTATTCCGAGAACTGAAATTAATTGAACCTTATGGTATGGGAAATCCGGCCCCCAAATTATTAATTAAAAACTGTTGGTTTGAGAACGTTTGGCATCAAAATACTCAAGATTTTAGAGGGAAAAAAATCCCCTACATAAAAACAACTTTTAAAATTTGGGATGATTCAAGCTCAAATGGTTTTCCTGGAATGTGGTGGGGACACTATAAAGATGAAATTCCTTTAGAGCAACGTTGCGATGCAATTGTCGAACTTGACTTTAATCCCTATAAAAAACACTATGAAGTGCGATTAATTAATATCAGACAGAGTATCTCTTTGACAGAATTTAAAAGCAATTGCGCTGAAGACTCTTTGTTCGATCTCAGAAATAGCAAGAATTCTTGCGAGCTTAGAATTTCTAATTCACCATTTAAACCGATCAAAGATTGTCCTACGAGTTGGAATGAAATTCAGAAAGAATATCGAATTGCGATCGCACAAAAAGAAAAACTCGCTCTAGCTTATCAAGCGCCACAGACAATCGATCCCCATCAAATTTGGCAACAGTTAATCGGTATTGCTAAATATCTAAATCGCACGGGTAAAACCATTACTCTAAAACAATTACAAGATAAATTAGAATTGAGCGATCGCACCCTCGCCCTAGGTCTAGAAGCACTTTATCAGCTAGGCTTTAAGTGTCAAAAGCACGATAGTTTGGTACAAATACATTATTGTTACTCCGAGATTTCTCAAGAAATAGAAATAACAATTACCCGATTCATAGAAACCGTCAAAGAAGAGCAATTTCAACGTCAATATTTTTATAAAATTTCACTCTCAACTCTACAAGAAAATCTGATTTGTTATTAAGGCTAAAAGTTGGCAATATTTCTATTAAACTACATTGGCGATCGCTAATCTACTAATCTAAAAAGTCTAGCTAATTATCAAGTTAGAGAAAAATCAATCAATTAACTGCGTCACGACCCGCTTACCTGTGTTAAACTTTGGGCGTAAGAGTTATATTCGGCAATGCAGTTCGTTCTCCCTCTATTAGGTAACGTCTCTCCGAATCTAATTCTTGAAATTTTCCGTTCGGAGAGAGAGCATGTCCATCTTTATTGGTAATTTACCTTACGAAGTTAGTGAAGACGACTTAAAACAAGTTTTTGCAGATTACGGAACTGTCAAAAGCGTAAGACTACCGATGGATCGAGAAACAGGTCGCGTTCGCGGTTTCGCTTTTGTGGAAATGGACACGGAAGCTGAAGAAACTGCGGCTATTCAAGCCTTGGATGGGGCTAAGTGGATTGGGCGTAGCTTAAAAGTTAGCAAAGCCAGACCTCGCGAAGATAAACGGTCGTCTTTTAGCGACAGAGGCAACCAGAAGTATTCTCGCCGCTACTAAGACTTTTCTTGGCGTACTAAAAACCCAGAGTTTGATAATATATTCACTAAAAGCTGGCAGTTTGATTAGTACGTTTTTTATCGTAGCAGTATTTTTTTAAACTTCTCAATTGAACTCGGACAGTTGTTGCTCCGAGTTTTTTTTAGTCAAACTGTTAAACTTGAAGTAATTTCGATAAGAAATCATTCCAATTAAAGATATCAATCTAAACTCGTTATTATAGAAAATAAAAAACTTTAGTAGCCGATCGCTATTAGGAGTCACTCAGACAGATGACACAAACAACTCAGACCCAATCAAAAGGAATTCAACTGTCACAAGCAGCACTCAATCACGTTCTTAAACTGCGGCAACAACAAGGAAAAGACCTCTGTTTGCGAGTTGGCGTTCGTCAGGGCGGGTGTTCTGGCATGTCTTACATGATGGATTTTGAAGACGTTAGTAAGATTACCGAACACGATGAAGTATTTGATTATGATGGTTTTAAGATCGTGTGCGATCGCAAGAGTCTTCTTTATCTCTACGGTCTAATGCTCGATTACAGCGATGCCATGATTGGCGGTGGATTCCAATTCACCAACCCAAACGCTTCTCAAACCTGTGGTTGCGGTAAATCCTTTGGCGTATAGCCTCATTGGCTTTTGTTACCCCAATCGCTTATTCTTAGTAATCGGGACAAAACTTATTTGTCTCGATTACTTCAATACAAGCGAAAAAGACTGACATCGGATGACTGACTCGGCTACTTCCCTTCTAGAAAAAGGCATAGAACGCTACAAAGCTGGCGAAAAACCAGAAGATTTAATTCCTGTTTTTCAGGATATATGCGATCGCGCTTCCAAAAATGCAGCAGTGTGGTCGAGTCTAGCTTGGTTATATCTCTTAACCGATAAACCTAAGCTAGCATTAAAAGCTGCTCAGAAAAGCGTTAAACTCGATAGTAGAGCGCCACAAGCCCGCATCAACCTGGCCGTAGCCATGTTGGAGACGGGAACGGCAGGCGTTCGACAACACATTGAAGCAGTCCAACAAATGGTGTCACTCGACGCGCAAATCCGTCAAGATATAGAAGAAAATATTGAAGATGGGTTAACCAGAAAACCTGACTGGAAAAGCCTAGAGCGAGTCAAAAGCTGGTTGCTAACCTCATAAACTAAAGTATCGATCGAGCAGGTATGGGATTCTCTAAAACGCAACTAATCGGTCTTAGGGCTGACGACTTTCGCCATCCCCTAGACCTACAAGCCACAACTGCACTCAAACAATTACCGGGACTAGATATGCTAGTTCGCAGTCTACTCGGTCCGGTAGCGGAACAATTTTTCTATCTCAACAATATCGCCTCTAGCATTCTCGTTGGGGAAAATCAGCTACCCCACCTGCATAAGCTACTGCTAGAAGCCTGTCAAATTCTCGACCTAGAACCGCCTCAGCTATACGTTCAGCAAAACCCCATTCCCAACGCCTACACCTTTGCTATGCGAGGGAAACAGCCTTTTATGGTCTTGCATACCTCACTAATCGAAATGCTGACCCCAGAAGAAATTCAGGCAGTGATGGCACACGAGTTGGGTCATCTCAAATGCGAACATGGGGTTTACCTGACCCTAGTCAATATTGTGGTGTTAGCAGCAGGTTTGCTGCCAAGCTGGGGAACGGTTATCGCTCAGTCTTTAAGAGAACAAATGCTACAATGGGTCAGATGTGCGGAATTTAGCTGCGATCGGGCTGCACTCCTAGCCATTCAAGACCCAAAGGTAGTCATGTCAGTGCTGATGAAGCTGACTGGCGGTTCTCCTACCCTTGCGCCTCAATTAAACTTAGATGCTTTTATCGAACAAGCTAGGGCATACGACGCTATTAGCGAAACCGAATTGGGTCAGATGCTCAAAACAGCTCAAACCGCTCAACTAACCCATCCCGTTCCCGTCCTGCGAGCTAGAGAAATCGATCGCTGGGCAAGCTCTCAAGATTATCAACGCTTGTTGCAACGTCGCCAAATAGAGTATAATCGAAAAGCCGATCCCAAGGGCGGATGGCGAAATTGGTAGACGCAGCAGACTCAAAATCTGCCGCCCTCTAAAGGCATGAGAGTTCGAGTCTCTCTCCGCCCATCGTATTTTCAAAAATTTATTCAAGTTCGGGCTGGCGCGCGAAAACCCAGACCTCGTGCCCTTAGCTTTATTGTGTCATTGGTCATTCGTAAAAAAACAAAGGACAAATGACGAAGGACTTAACAAATAAGGCAACGTCGGGCTTGAGGTGATAAATAAGTATTTATACCAACCGTAATTTTGCGGATACTGGCACAAAATTCCGCTTGCGTAATTCTGTAGTTTTACTGGAGATTTTTCTCCTTCATTCTGAAAAACTTGAATGAAAAGACTTGAGAAACTTCGGGTATGCGCGGGCAAACTAGATTGAGTATCAACAATAACGATGTCATCCTTTATCGCGTAGGCAGCCATTGGAGCGCTAAAGTAATCAATATCAATAAAGAATACGATGGGTTTGTTTCCAAGAAGACAGCGATCGCAATTCTGACCGATTTGTTACCTTATGTTTCTTGCGAAACGCATTTACTTCAAGAATTAAGAGAAATAACCCAGCAATACAAAAAAGACAAACAAGCCAAAAAGCGATCGCGTCCGGTAAAACGCCCTCACGATCGAATTTTGAGCCAGTACGAAGATTCCAATGCCTATACCCAGATCGGTTTAGTATTGCGCGAAATCAGTAGCCATGCGATCCTCGCTCAAAATGATGACGAAGCTCGCGATCTCATTTTGGAACATCTTGAGGAACTCGCTGAAGATGACGGTTTAAGTAGCGATTGCGCCTCGTTGTTATTTGATGCTCTCGACTATGCCGTTACGGATGCTCTAGGGTGGGATGCTTCAACGGTGATTCAGTTTGAAGACGAGCGTTTGGGCGATTTGGAAGCGAAATCCGATGAAATTTTTGAAAAAGCTAAAGCGATCGCCGACTCCAACATTTCTAGATTAATACGACGCTTTCCCAATCTCGTCAGGGCATGCGATAGTTATGCTCAAGTTCATCGTTCTCGCATTCATCGGATTTGGGAAAGCTAAAGGCGCGAATTCCCCCGACTTAGCCGATGCTAAAAGTCGGGGCATGGGGAGTTCGCACCTCAAGCATTAGCAAACGCACTAGCCGCCGCCGCAACGCCAGCACCGGGCGAAAAGCTTTCATAGCCTAATTCAACCAAAGTCGCTTCTAGTGAGGCAATAGCGGCTAAAATATCGCGATCGCTCACAAATCCCAAGTGACCGATGCGGAAGATTTTCCCTTTGAGATGGTCTTGTCCGCCTGCTAGGGCAATATCGTATCGCTTTTTCATTACCGAGCGAATTTTTTCGGCTTCTACGCCAATTGGCGCAACTGCCGTGATGGCATTACTAGCCGCTTCGTCGGAGGCAAACAGAGGCAATCCCAGCGCCTTAATCGCCGCACGAGTGGCTTGCGTTAAGCGCCGATGGCGGGCGAAAATGTTCTCTAACCCTTCTGCTTTCATCATCTGCAAAGAAGCTTGCAGCCCATACATGAGATTCACGGGCGGCGTAAAAGGAGAGCTGTTTTCATCGGTTGCTTTCTTATATTTCTTCAGGTCTAGGTAAAACTTAGGAAGTTTGGCTGTTTCGTAAGCTTTCCAGGCTTTCTGGCTGACTGAAACAAAACCCAAACCTGGCGGAATCATATATCCCTTTTGCGATCCCGAAGCAACGACATCCAAACCCCACTCGTCGATAGGAACGTTCGTCGCGCCCAAACTGGTAACGGCATCGACGATAATCAAACATTTGCCGTGGTTTTTGACGTATTGATTGATGGTTTCTAAATCGTTGAGAACCCCGGTGGAGGTTTCTGAGTGAGTGATGATAACTGCCTCGATCTGCTTTTGGGTATCGGCTGCTAATTTTTCGCGAAAGGCTTCTGGGTCGAGAGCTTTACCCCATTCGGCGGTAATTTCTTCTACCTGCAAGCCAAAAGCTCTGCTTATCTTCGCCCAGCGATCGCCGAATTTTCCGTTATTCCCTACCAAAACGCGATCGCCAGGACTCAAGAAATTAATAATCCCGGCTTCCATTGCCCCAGTTCCGCTAACGGTCAGCATCAGGACATCATTCTGAGTCTGGTGCAGCCATTTGAGATTTTCTGTCAATTCTGCTATAACTTTGCTAAAGTCGCCGCTTCGATGACCAATGGGATGCTTTGCCATCGCCAGCAAAACTTTTTCGGGGACTGGCGTAGGTCCCGGAATCATTAGCATATTTTTGTCTTCCATTCGATTATTCCTCTCTGTTGGCTCTCTAGATCGGTAACGAACCGTATTTCCCCAGCTTTTAAGTTAAGTAGCAAGCCCTTCATCTTATCCCATTTTTTTTCTCCGTGCAATCGCACGAATGAGATACAGATATTCGTTGGCGTCAATCTCTACTATAGAAACAAGAATAGTTTGACTGCCAAATTGTTAATTGTTAATTTAAGATTCCTCGTTCGGTTTTGTTTGAGTAGCTAGGAAATCCGGCGCTTTCTCTGGACGACCGCTATTGAGCGACCAACGATGCTCGAACGATACATAGGTTTGTTGACAGGTGGCTTCTAATTGTTTTTGTTGCGCGAAGGCTTTACGCAGAGTCGCAATCAGTTGCTGAACTTGGTCTCTTAGCACCGGGTTTTGATTGGCTGCAAATAAGGTTTGGCGTTCCAATAATTGCAGCAGCAATTCGTAGTGTATGTGAGAAGGAAGGGGAAGTGGTTCCATAAAACCTGCATCGGGTTAAAAAAGCCAGCAAGAATTACAAATAATAGACTTGTAATTGAGCTGACCGATCTTCGGGCAACTATAAATCTTAACTTTCGCTTACTTATTGAAGTTAGCTAGGGGAAAAGCATTAGCTAGCCCTTGGTTAACTTTATTTTAAATAGTAAACAATGCCGCGATCGCGTCTTTGGGATCGGGTTGTTTGACGAGTGACTCTCCAATTAAAACGGCATCGGCACCCGCATTTTTGACTAAATTGAGATCGGCAGGCGCATGTAATCCAGATTCGCTCACCACTAAAATATCTCGCCGTTGCAGTTGTTCTCGCCTTGCTTCCAACAATTGGCAAGTCGTTTGCAAATCGACAGAAAAATTTTCTAAATTGCGATTGTTAATTCCGACTAAGCGAACGCCTTCGATCGCCAATACCCGATCTAACTCTGTCAAAGTATGGACTTCGACCAAAGCTACCATGCCCAAAGCGTTGATAATTTTGACAAAGTATTGCAAGTCCTTGTCGCTTAAAATGGCAGCAATGAGCAAGACGGCATCCGCTCCCTTGCTGCGAGCGAGATAAATTTGGTAGGGATAGATAATAAATTCTTTGCACAGTAAGGGCAAATCGACTGCTTGACGGACTAGGGCTAGATTGTCAAAACTTCCCTGAAAAAACTTTTCATCCGTCAATACCGACAAACAACTAGCTCCCCCTTGTTGATAGGCAAGTGCAATTTCCACCGGATCGAAGTCTTCGCGGATGACTCCTTTGCTGGGAGAGGCTTTTTTGACTTCTGCAATCAAAGCGGGTTGGGTTTTTCCCTGCTTGAGTGCGGCAAGGAAGTCATAAGGAGGCGGTAAATCTTGGACCTGCTTGCGCAACTCCAGTAGAGGCAATCGTTCGCGCAGGCGATCGACTTCTTTTTCTTTATGCCAAACAATCTCCTCTAAAATATGCCGGGGGTCTCCATCAGGCACTTTAATGGTATAGCGAAGGCTTTCGACTTCAACAGCGGGATTTGGGGGTCTTCTTCTAATTTGCATCGTTTTGAGTAAAGCGCGTTTGTTTGGACGGAAGCAACTCCCTAAAGTTTTGCGGATTTACGCCCTATTTTAGCTTTTGTCAACCCGATTCTCTGAGCTGCGATCGCAAAATACGCTATACAAAAAATGGATATTACATAAGAACAAGCGTTAGGAATTCCTCATTTTGTCAGAGCCAAAATCTTTGAATGTCTGGAACTATAAGCCTTGGTGGTGTCAGCCCTGGTCGATTTTACTAACTGGAATTTCGACTGTTGGCGGCAGCTGGCTGTTAGCCAAAAACCTTTGGATTACCGGGGGGTTATCCATTTCCGTTCTCCTGTGGTGGAGCTATTTTCTCATTCTCTATCCGAGACTGGTGGAAAAGGTATTCACGAGCAATTCTTCAACTGCTGAGCCTGAAACGAATCGCTTTGGATCTTAAAATCGCGATCGCTTCTAAAAAAGTGTTAGTCAAAGTAGCATGAGATTAGTAGAAAAAAGTCATTGCTCCTCTTGGATACGACAGCGATCGATCTGCTACTGATGGCCACCCTGGGGTTTTTAGGGAGTTTCGGTCATTGTGCGGGAATGTGCGGTCCTTTAACCGTGGCATTTTCCCTATCGCAGCAGCATTCAGAAACCCCGAATTGGCGATCGTATCTGGGATTTCACCTACTAATCAATTTAGGACGAGTTATCAGTTATGGATTGGTAGGCGCAGCGTTAGGTGGGGTTAGCGAAATTTTAATCGATCGCGGTCAATTGTTAGGAATTGGCAGCGAACTGCGTCAGGGAGTGACAATTGTAACGGGAACGATCTTGATTTGGTTTGCCCTCGGACAAATCAAGCCCGATTTTTTGCCGCCGCTGCCGATTTTACATCCCCTGCAAGCCTTGCATCGGCGCTTAAATACTGCCATGCTGCGACTGTCTGTATCGGAGCGCTGGTGGACTCCGGCTTTGCTAGGGCTACTTTGGGGGTTGATTCCCTGCGGTTTTCTCTACGCGGCTCAAATCAAAGCCGTAGAAAGACAAGAGCTTTGGCTAGGTGCAGCCACGATGCTAGCCTTCGGATTGGGGACGATGCCGATGATGGTAGCAATAGGCGCATTGACCTCGCGGCTGAGCGCTAGCAAGCGCAGCCAGTTGTTTCGCTTGGGAGGGTGGATAACGCTCGCGATCGGGATTTTAACCCTCTTGCGAACAGACGAAATGGTGGATTTGACAGGTCACGCCGCTCTTTTGTTGCTGATGCTAGCCTTGATAGCTCGTCCCCTCAGCGGCTTCTGGGCAGCTCCGTTGCAGTACCGAAGAGCGATTGGGGTGGGAGCTTACGTGCTGGCGATCGCGCATACGGGGCGCATGCTCGACCATTCTTTCAACTGGAACTTGGGGACTATCTCCTATTTGCTGCCGATACACCGAGTCGGAATAGTGACGGGCGCGATCGCGCTGTTGTTGATGACTCCTGCTGTTTGTACCAGTTTCGACTACTGGCAAAAAGTGTTAGGCAAGCGCTGGCGACAGATTCATCTTTTGTGCCTTCCGGCTTTGGGGCTGGCAATCGTTCATACTTTGCTGATCGGTTCTCATTATTTGGGCGAGTTGCATTGGGATTGGGGCGATCGCTGGCGTTCCATTGGGCTTGTCGCGATCGCGGGGGGAGTTTTGTTGTTAAGATGGCGTTTATTTTGGTTACTTTTTTCGCTAGATAAGTTTTACATCCGTCCTAATAAACGTTAGGCTTCCTGTCTAAATCTTTACAAAAACTTTACGGTCTAATTACTACTTTTGGACTGTTGGAATTATGCACTTAAACATTTCTGTAAGGGGTTGAGCCTTGCCAAAACCCTACGAAGGAATGCGCTTTTTGGCAATCGAGTGCAACTGCCGTGCTATTGTCTTTCAAGGCATTATAATGCCGCAACCTATAGAAAATAAGCGATCGCTAAAGATAACCGCCCAAGGTTATTGTGGGAATCCTGCCGAAGAGGTTATAATGAGGCGCAACTCAGTCGATGAGATTGGTTTTTAAAAAATTTCTAACCAAATTAATGTAAATGCCAATTTTTTTATGAAAAATTATTGACAGAAACTAATGCTTTCAAGCTGTTATTTTGCCATCAATAACCCTTCGCGATCGCGATTAAAAATTAGCCAGAAGCGGGATAATATCGAGCCAACGACCTCAGTATATTTACGATGATGGCACGAATAATCCTTCTCAAAGATCCATAAGACTTTGAACGCGAACGATGCCAAATTTAACTTACTAAGGCTTAGATGAATAAAAAAGCTCAGCAAAAGCACTGATGCTTGGCATCAGCTTTTTCGTTTACGAAGTAGATATAAGCCTAGCCATCGATCTAAAAAAAGCAATCATAGATGATATCTATATATATCCTGACCCATAACGAAGAAATAGATATAGCCGCTTGCATCGAGTCTGCGCTGCTGTCCGACGATGTTATAGTCGTCGATTCCTTCAGTACGGATCGCACAATTGAAATTGCCTCTCGCTATCCCGTCCGCGTCGTTCAGCACGAGTTTGAAAGCCATGGAAAGCAGCGCACTTGGATGCTAGAAGCCATTCCCACCAAGTACGAATGGGTGTATATCCTAGAAGCAGACGAGCGGATGACTCCCGAACTCTTTCGAGAATGTCTCAAAGCAAGTCAGAGTCAGGAATTTATCGGCTACTACGTGGCAGAGCGGGTAATGTTTATGGGAACGTGGATTCGCCGCAGTACCCAATATCCGCGCTATCAAATGCGTTTGTTCGAGAAAGGAAAAGTCTGGTTTGGCGACTACGGTCATACCGAAAGAGAAGTGTGCGACGGACCGACGGGTTTTTTGAAGGAGACTTATCCTCATTACACTTGTAGTAAAGGATTGAGCCGCTGGATTGAAAAACACAATCGCTACTCCACCGACGAAGCTAAAGAAACCCTGCGTCAGTTGAAAAACGGAAAGATCGATTGGTACAGCTTATTATTGGGCAAATCGGAAGTAGAAAGACGGCGCGCTCTCAAAGATTTATCCCTACGCCTTCCGTTTAGACCGCTTTTGCGTTGGTTTTACATGTACTTTATGCTGGGCGGTATTTTAGACGGACGAGCGGGATTTGCTTGGTGTACCTTACAGGCGTTTTACGAATACTTAATTCTCCTCAAGGTAAGGGAAATGCAGCAAGCATCGCACGATGGCTTGAGCTTAGAGAATTCCGTTACCTCTTTCGAGATTTCCAGTTTTTCCAAGCTCTCGGAATTGGTTTCGGGCGATCGCTCCTCTAGTCAGCGCCGATAGCAGCTAGACGGAACGCATTCCATTCAAAATTAAAGAGGAATATTTGACCGAGAAAGCAGATATTTTTCCTTTTTCGTTTTAGCTATCTTCAGCCTAAAAGCCTGCGTCAAAGATTTTCAAAGAAGTATTTCTGCATGGATTGCTAAAATTTGGGAATAACCTACCAGACAAAACCGTCTTTAAATGCAGTTGAGTTTTAGGCAGCCTCTACAGAGGCATGCACGCAGCATCCAATTGTCGATCGCCCAAGGGAGCGAATAGTTTTCATGGAAAATTCTGTGGCAACCATTCAATGTTCAAATCCCAGTTGTCAGGCACCCAATCTCCTAACCGATCGAGACTGCCACAAATGCCGAACACCTATTGTGAGGCGCTATCTATGGACTGTAGGACAGTGGGAGAGAGACTTTAGAGAGGGAGAGTTAATTGGCGATCGCTATCTTTTTATCAGACCGCGCATCCTTCTCGACACCCAACCCGCCATACCGCCCATAACGCCAGAAGAAGTTCCCGATAACATGCTTCCTTATTTGAAGCTTTTGCCCTATCGACTGCACGTTCCTCTGGTTTACGGCTACCTTCCCAGTCCGGACGAACAGTTGGAGCTAGAGATTTGGCTCTTAGAATACAACAGCGTTCCGACCGACGAATCGGGCAAATTGAAATACGATGAACTCTTTCCCAAATTAACCGAAGTTTGGCAGAAGGCAACTGGATTAAGACAACTCAACTGGTTGTGGCAAATGGCTCGCCTGTGGGAACCGCTACAGAATAGGGGCGTAGCTGCTAGTTTGCTCGCTCCATCGCTACTGAGGGTCAATGGACCCCTGATTCAGCTCCTCGAATTGCAGTTTGACCAGGAAAAGCAGCCAAGTTTGCATCAGTTGGGACAGCTTTGGTTCTCATGGAGCGAGCAAGCATCGCCGAACCTGACCGAGTTTTTACAAAAACTATGCGAGCATCTAGAGCAAGGGAAAATCGAGCGAGCCGAACAGCTCGTCGCTCTCCTAGAAAAAGCCATAGAGCAAGCCGCTCGCCTGCAAGAGCGAACTTATCAGATTTATACCTGCACCGATGCCGGGCCGACTCGCGATCATAACGAAGATGCCTGCTATCCGCCCAGTGGCAAAACCGTTACGATTGGCGATCGCAACAGGGCGCTAGCGATCGTCTGCGATGGGATCGGCGGACAAGAAGGCGGAGAAATCGCCTCGCAACTGGCGATCGATACCTTGGTTGAGGACATCGATCGCTCCCTCGGCGACGCAACCGAGTCCGATCCCAAAATTTACATGCAGGCAATAGAACGCGCCATCTGCGACACCAACGATTTGATTAGCGATCGCAACGACAGCGAAAATCGTCAGGAACGACAGCGCATGGGAACGACGCTAGTTATGAGTCTGGCTCGCGCTCACGAAATCTATATCGCTCACGTTGGGGATTCTCGCATCTACTGGATTACGCCGACAAGCTGCCATCAAGTTACCGTTGACGACGATTTGGCATCGAGAGAAGTTCGACTGGGCTACCTGCTCTATCGAGAAGCCGTGCAATATCCAAACGCTGGCGCATTGGTACAAGCTTTGGGCATGAGTTCATCTGCCTCGCTTCACCCAACGGTTCAGCGCCTCATTTTAGATGAGGACTGCGTTTTCCTGCTTTGTTCTGATGGGCTGAGCGATTTCGATCGCGTCGAGCAGTATTGGGAGAAAGAAATCGCTCCCATTTTAGAGGGCAAACGAGATGTGATGGAGGCGGGAAAACGGTTGTTAGCCCTTGCCAACCAAAGAAACGGGCACGATAACGTAACGATTGCCTTAGTTCACTGTCAGGTGCAACCGAAAGCGGGTGCCGAGTCAACCCCTTTAGTCTATCCGGAGTTTGAGGCTAAATCTATCGACGAACCGCCGTTACCCGAATCAGAAGACCTTGAGACAGACGAGGAGGCTGAAGACACGGTGTTGACTGCGCGATTTGAGGCATTCTCATCTCCAGAAACTCCGCCCCAGCGCTCGCCATGGCTTCTAGTCTTGGCAATGGCTTCTCTTGGTTTGCTCGCCTTGGGTGGGGGCTATTGGTTATGGCAACTGGCAAACAGCGGCACGGAGGATACGCGAGTTCCTATCGTGACTTCCGATCCGCAAGTGACTCCAATTGTTCCCGAACCAACGGTTTCTTCCCAACTGCCGCTAGCAGCAGGAGACGCGATCGAAATCTTTAGAACCATTACGCTTCTCGACAGCCCTGCCGCTGAAAAAAGAGTGGGTGATGTGCCAAAAGATAGCATGCTTAAAGTCGTGCAAACCGAACCCAATTCTACTTGGCTGAAGTTGCAAGTCTGTCAGGTCGATGAAAAAGCCACTTCCCATAGCATTGGAGGTGAGACCTCTTCTCCGTTAGGAAAAGAGGGGTGGATCAAATTGGAAACCTTAAAGGAATTGGGGTTTCGAGCCATATCGCCTGCGGCTGACAACTGTCTTGCTACCGATTCTTCCGATCCTACCGAGATGCCCTCTCCACCACCATCGCAACCCGAACAGCTACCCCGTTGACTTATCATAGTTATGACCGATTGGCAAGCCAGTTACTCAATTGAGAATTTAGAATTCTGCATTCAGAATTCATAGGAGACTGTGTAACAATACTTTCATAGCGCAATCAGTAAAAAAGAAAGAATGTCTGTCAGGGAAATTCCCTGCCTCAGTCTGGCGATCGCTCGTTTGACCTCAGCAGGACCTGAAAATTTTGCTACTTGGGTAATTCAATCTCCCTTACCGGGAGGTTACGTTCATCACGACTCTATTTGGTCGCCAACTTTAACGCAAAAATGGCTGGCATGGCAGGAAATGTTTTCCTTACAAAGCGAATTTCACATTCCCGTCGCTCACCGAGACCCTTCTACTTCTCTACCGCCATTTAACTTGCCGCTCTCTAGTCCGAAAGAAAACTATGGCGGACGGCTGATGCAGGAGTTGGGGATCAGTCTCTGGCAGTGGGTGTTTGACGATCCCATCCGTCAGAGCTTAGCGCAAAGTCGGGGAATGGCGATGGGACAAAATAAACTTCTGCGGGTGCGATTAGAAATTCGCGACCCCAATTTAATTCCGCTACCGTGGGAGATTATGCAACCGGAGGTGGGCAAACAGTCTATTTCTCTCGATCCTCAGATCCTCTTCAGTCGAACGACCAGTAATGTAGATCCCCTAGCTCCTCAACAATCAGGCGACTCCCTCAATATTTTGTTAGTGCTCGGACAAGACCAAAACCCGCCAGATCCGCGAGAAACGCAGTCGGACTCGATTCGCAGTTCTTCTAAAACCTTACAACTTGAAACCGAAGCTGCTGCTCTCGTACAAGCGATCGAAGAAGGAGCGTGCGTTGCTAGCGCGATTAACTCTTCGGCGTTCCGGGTGTCTGCTAGCGTTCGCACTCTCGTACAACCTACGCCAGCACAACTGATCGACGCTTTAGATACGGGAATGTACAACGTTCTCTTCTATGCAGGTCATGGCATGCCCGCGCCCGATGGCGGTTTGTTGTTTTTGGGACCGAATGCCATTATGAACGGGACGGAACTGGCGCAAGTCCTAGTTCGCAATCGCGTTATTCTATCGGTGTTTAACGCCTGTTGGGGCGCGCAACCCGATTGCATGGGACAACAGACAATCGAGCGCAGTAGTTTGGCAGAAGTTTTAATTCACCATGGAGTTCCTGCCATTTTGGGGATGCGAGATTCCATTGCCGATCGCGAGGCATTGAGTTTTATTCAAGCATTTACTAAAGCCCTAGCGCAACGCCTGCCGATCGACCAAGCAGTCCGAGTTGCCAGACAACAGTTGCTCTCCCTCTACAAATTCAATCAACCTGCTTGGACGCTGCCGATTCTTTACATGCATCCCCAATTTGATGGCGAACTGCTTCAACCCATCGAGGAGGGAATTACCCAACTCCCAACCACGATACCGAGTGTAGATCGCGACGATTTTCCCGCTGCCTATCTTCATTCCCTAGAACGCAGCGATAAGATTTGGCGAATTTATGGCGGATTGATGAGAGTGGGTCGTCATCCAGAAAACGACTTGGTACTTCAGGAAAGATGGGTTGGTCGCCGACACGCCGAGATCATCTGTCGAGATACGTCCTCCACCGCTAACAGACAATACACCTATTTCCTCAGAGATTTTTCTCGTTTCGGAACGCTCGTTTACTGTGCTGGCGAATGGCACAAAGTTCACCATCAAGAAATCTCTCTAGAGTCAGGCGTACAGTTGAAGTTTGGCAGTCCTTACGGTCAAATTCTTGAATTCGTGATTGAAGATTCATGAACTATCAGACGCTGACCGCTTATAAAGTCTTTTCTAATAAAACTTGCGTTATTCAACGTTAAGCAAATAAAATTTTTAATTACATAAAATACTTATCTAAAAGCTCTTTCTAGCTTCACCAGAACTTATTTAAAAATTACAATTCAATCTGTTTAATTCTTAACAAAAGAAAAATAAAAACTCCTTATTATATTTCTTAAAAGCGATAAAGCGATCGCTCTGGTAGAATTCAAGTCATTTATAGTAGCGCTGGAAATAAGAATAAAAGAAATAAATATATGATTGAAGCTAAGCAAGTTAGTGTCAATAAGAATAATTCGAGCTCCCAAACACAAATTCCCTTACGGCTTCTTCCGATCGTTCCTTTTGTCTTGCAAATCTTCGTGGCAGTTGGACTGACAGGATAGTTGTCTTTTTACAACGGACAGAAAGCCATTAGCGAGCTAGCAACCGAATTAGAATCTCAAGCGAGCGATCGCGTTGACCAGCACCTCGACCAATACTTAGCAATTCCTCATCAGATCGACACAATAAATGTACGTGCGATTGAATTAGGTGCGATCGACCCCAAAGATCTTCGCCTTTGGGCGCTACTTCTGGACGCAAATGCGTACTTTCAAAGACTTTGGCTATATTAACTTTGGCAATCCTCAAGGAGACTCGATCGGGATCTATCGCGTTCCTGACGGTAGCTTGCGCATGGATTTTATCGAACAAGCTTATCTGGGAAAGTACTATGGCTATGCGATCGATAACAAGGGCAATCCCACCAAGCGAATTATCGTCGATGAGTTTGATTTTCGCAAAGATAGCTGGTACACCGATGCAGTCAAACAAAAAGGATCGATCTGGAGTGAAATTTACAACTGGGATGGCGATCCTTCTGTCATGTCTATCTCTGCTAGTTATCCCATCTACAAACAAGATGAATCGCTGTTGGGGGTCATCGACATCGACTTGGTAGTTTCTTAGTATAGGCGATTACTTGCGCCAGTTAAAAATAAGTCCATCGGCAAAAATTTGGATCGTAGAACGCAATGGACTTTTAGTAGCGGCTTCAAGTGACGAAAAATTTTACACCATGAAAAACGGCGAAGCCCAGAGACTCGCCGCTATTGACAGTAAAGATGCCACAATTAAACAGACACTGGCATACGAGCCGATGAAAAACGATTGAGACAAATTCTGCTCAACCTTTTGGGGAATGCGGTCAAATTTACCGATCGCGGTCGGGTAACGCTTAAAGTCAGTACAATTGGAACTATCAAACTTCCCGAACCTGAAACTTTATTCCAGACAACCCTACGTTTCGAGGTCAGCGATACAGGAGTCGGGATTGCTCCCCAGGACATCGAGAAAATTTTCCAACCCTTCGAGCAAGTCGGTAATGTCAAACGGCGCACCGAAGGAACTGGTTTGGGGTTATCGATTACTCAACAACTCATAGAATTAATGGGCACTCAACTGCATCTAACCAGCGAACTCGGTAAAGGCTCAACTTTTTGGTTCGATCTAACCGTGCCTGTCGTTCGGGTTTCAGAAGTGCAACCGCTCTCAGTTTCCCCAGTGGCAGCAGTTCCTCAGTTCGAGCCAAATGGAGCAGATGCAAAAAATCTCGATGGCGAGTCAAACGGAGTCACTCCGATAATAGAGAATTCCAAGACCGAGGCGCGATCGACATCGCTTTCAGCCGCGACGGGTTACAAAGGCAGGCAACGTAAGCTTCTCGTTGTGGACGATCGCATCGAAAATCGCGTGCTCCTCGCCAACATTTTAGAACCTTTGGGGTTTGAGGCGATCGTGGCAGAAAATGGCAAGCAGGGATTGGAACTTGCCTGCCAAAATCAAATCGATTTGATTTTGACTGACATATTAATGGACATTAAAACTGGCTTGACGATGGTGAGAGAGTTGCGCCAGATGCCTCAGTTTCAGACAATGCCGATCGTAGCTATTTCAGCCAGTATTTATGACATGATGGAGCCACGGAGTCTGGAGGCAGGCTGCAACGCATTTCTACCAAAACCCATTGACGAAGAAAAATTACTATCGCTTTTACAGCAGTAAAAGCAACTGGAGTGGACTTTTGATGCCGCAGTTGTCTAGAAATAACTTTGGTCGATCTGCTTTTTAAGCAGACAGCACAAGCATTTCTTCTTTATATCTAGATCTATCTAGATGACGCTGACTGAGTAGGCAAGAATTGCTGCATCTACAGTCGCAATTATCAAGCCATGATGCAAGGCTTGACAAATAAGCATCCGATCGAATGGGTCGCGATGTAGTGGTGGTAGCTTGGCAAGTTGAGCAACGCTACCTTCATCTAAATTGAGGCTGGTAATTTGATGGAGATCGCGCTGTTTTGGCAGATATGTTTCGGCAGACTCTGGTAGAGGTAGCTTGCCCAAGTGATACTTGACGATGGACTCCCACACCGAGACAACACTCAGATATACCTCGTTGTCTAGATCGCGAATAGCATCTCGCACATCTATTGATAACCTATTGTCGCCACTGATGAACCACAAGAAAATGTGAGTGTCCAGCAAGATTTTCATTAACTCTCAAACGCACTCAGAATATCTTCCGGTAAAGGAGTATCAAAATCATTGGGTACTGTAAACTCTCCGGCACACAAGCCGAATGGTCGCAACTTTTTGGGAAGAGGGGTTGATGTAATTGGTTTCAGCTCAGCAATGGGTTTGTCAGCTTGTACGATGATAAAGCTCTCACCTGCCTCAACTCGATGCAGATACTTTAAGGGATTGCGCTGGATTTCATCGACAGAGATTTTCAGCATCATCAAAATTGTCTGGGCGGATAGTTTCAATTGTAGACTTGGAAAGTAAGGTACAGCCGAGTCGATCTTGGGATAATTCATCTTGCGCGAAGGCGATCTAGTAAAATTTTTCCCATCGGAGAACCGACGAGAATCGATCGCTTTCGGTCAAATAAAATCGAACCGACTTGCACTTCTTTTTCGGCTTGCTTGCGAATATAGTCTTGAGAACGGCGATCGATAGTTTGCGCGATCGCGCCGTACACTTGCTCAACCCAATTGCTTCCCTCTCGTTCGTCTAACTCCCGCAGCAGTTTCAAAGCGGCTTCTGCGGTAGAACTTGTAAATATTTGTTGCAAAATTGGTGTGGGCAATCCAATTTGAGCGCAATGAGCCGTCAAAATTTCCAAGCGTCCGTCTGCCAAGTGGTGATGCGTGTGGAAAATTCCGCCTGCTAATTTAATCAGTTTGCCGTGGTAGCCAAATAGCAAAATCGATCGAACTTGTTGCATAGCTGCGGCAACTAACATAGATCCCAACCAATTAGCGGTTTTAATTAATTGTTCTGGGTTAATTCCCATTTGCTGGGCTAAATCTAGTCCATTTTCTCCTACACAAAAAACCAAACGATCGCATTGTTTTGCTTTAATTGTTAATTCTTCCTGAAAGGCTTCCAACTGACTCGGTGCGCTCAACGGTTGAGAAATTCCTGTCGTTCCCAGTAAAGACAGCCCTTCAACTACGCCGAAAGCCTCATTGGAGGTTCGTTCTGCTAGCCTGCGTCCCTCCGGTAAAACAATCGTTACGAGAATTTTCTCTTCTGGTTTGAGGAGTCTTTGCAGATTCTCTCGTAACAGCCGTTGGGCGTAACTATAAATTGCCGCTTTCCCTTTGTTATCGATTTGTTTGCCAACTCCTTCGCCGCCTTGAATGATAATCTGTTCTGGACGCGATCGCTGCACCTCTATTTCTACCAATGCCCAAACTGGAGTATTGCGAGTTAAATCTAAATTATCCCCTGGATCGCTGCGAGTAATTGCCAGAGCAGTATTTTCGCCAATACGAGCGACTTGTTCGATGGAAATTTCAACAATTTGGGCGGGTTCGATTAAATCCAGCGAAACTGTATCTCCAATCTCGTCTCGATGCAAATAGCGCAACGCCGCGATCGCAGATGCACAAGCAAACACGGGTAAAGTATATCCAGAACGAGGGGTAGACATTGTGAAATTGAATTTGTAGATAACTTATCTTTCCAATAACACAGAATCATCCCCAAGGTAAAATAGCTGTGTCACAATTGAGGTATTGTATATATCTATTTCTCCAACTATAGAACAAGCCTTAAAAGCAATAGAATTTTGTCAGATTCGCTCCGAGTTTCCTAGGAGATTCGAGCGGATAGCTTTAACAATCGGACAGGCTAAATTTAGCCGCTTAAAAATACAATTTACAATAAATTATTTAAGTTGAGTAGACTATAAAAAGCCTCACAGAACAACTTCTATTGATTTTGTCATTGTCTATAGGAGATTCCATGGAAGCACAAACCAATGAAATCAAGCAGATTGCCGCTCAGTTACTAGCAGGAATGTTAGCTAATCCACACATTTATGCCAGGGTTAGTGATGAGGGAAGCAATGGACAACAAGAGCAAGCCTTAATGTTAATGGCAATTGAGATGGCGGAAAGCTTGATTAAAAGAATTGAAAAACAATAAGGCGATAAAAAACAATGAAAACGTGCTTTAAGATTAAAACCCGATCGCGATTAAAAACAATCTTTAAAGTAGGGTTTATTTATGTTAACAGCCGTCGGCAATCTTAAAGAAGCACAAATTAGATTAGCCGAGATCGCTTCGAAAGTCGTGTCAAATTTGCGGCAGGACGGCAATAATTGCTAATTCTGGAAATAATCGCGTTTGATTGATTCTAGTTTCTTCAAATGGGGTTTGGGATTTTATCTCACGCAGAGGCGCTCCAGACGCAGAGAAGGAGAGGAGATGGTTCGACTCAGATCGACTAACGCAGAGATAGCGGAAGAAATTCGAGTACGGGGAACAGTTCAGGGGGTAGGGTTTCGTCCTACCGTATATCGTCTGGCTAAAGATTGTCGGTTACGGGGAGAAGTTGGCAATGATGGCGAAGGGGTATGGATTTATGTGGCGGGCAAGCGGGACGCGATCGATACTTTTGTAGAAAGATTGCGTGTCGAATGTCCTCCTCTAGCAAAAATTGAAGCCATTATTCGCCGTCCTTATGAGGGCGATCGCACTTTTACCGATTTTACTATTGCTGAGAGTAGCAGTACTTCTATCCGCACCGAAATCGCTGCCGATGCTGCCACTTGCCCCGCTTGTCGCGCTGAAATTTTTGACCCTTTCAGTCGCTGGTATCGTTATCCCTTTACCAACTGCACCCACTGCGGTCCTCGTCTGAGCATTATTAAACGCCTGCCTTACGATCGCAGCAATACTAGCATGGCGGAGTTTAAGATGTGTCCCGATTGTATCAGAAATTATGAAGATCCGAGCGATCGCAGATTTCACGCCCAACCAACTGCCTGTCCGGTATGCGGACCTAAAGCATGGCTGGAACGTTTCGATGGGAAGCCAATCACCGCTCATATGTTCTCGATGCTAGATGACGTGGATGTTGTCTGTACGCTTATTCAACAGGGACAGATCGTTGCTATCAAGGGATTGGGAGGCTTCCATCTCGCCTGCGATGCCACTAATGAAGCAGTCGTGCAAAAGCTACGTTACTCGAAGCGTCGTCCCGACAAACCACTGGCTTTAATGGCGAGAGATATTAATATTATCGAGAAATATTGCCTCGTAAGTGCGGCAGAAAGAGAACTTCTTGAAAGTCCCGCCGCCCCGATTGTTCTCTTACAAAGGAGAGAACGAGATAATCAAAGCGATGAATCTAAAATCCAAAATCTCATCGCCCCTTCTGTCGCGCCCGGTCAAAATTACTTGGGCTTTATGCTTCCTTACACTCCCTTACACCATTTGGCACTGAAGCGACTAGAAATTCCTATCGTCCTCACTAGCGGTAACTTATCCGACGAACCCCAATGCATCGACAACGAAGATGCCCGCAAGAAGTTAGCAGGAATTGCAGATTACTTTCTATTCCACAATCGAGATATTGTAAATCGCGTCGATGATTCAGTCGTTTGCATTATCGGTATTAGAAACTCAAAAACACTAAATTTCTTGCCAAAACCTCTCACCCGCCAAGAAATTAATTTCTTGGCTAATAAACAAAATTCTCTTAAGAGGACTTGTGCGGTTAGCTTGGGAATTGATTCTCAATCAGAAGTTGGGATTCAGGCAAGAAATCGATTCCAAATCCTTCGCCGCGCCCGTGGTTATGCGCCTGCACCCATCAATTTACCAGAAGGATTCAAAGACATTCCACCCATTCTAGCAATGGGCAGTCAACTGAAGAATACATTCTGTCTGCTACGAGATGGACAAGCTATTCTTTCTCAACACATTGGCGATTTAGAAAATGCCGCTGCTTCTGAAGCTTATAAAAAAACACTCGATCTCTATTTGAGTTTACTAGAGCATCAGCCAAAAGCGATCGCGATCGACCTCCATCCCGAATACCTTTCTACCAAACTCGGCAAAGAATTAGCTGCTGCCAACTCTCTGAAACTGTATGCCATCCAACACCATCACGCCCACGTTGCCGCTTGCATGGCAGAAAATCATCTACCCATCGATGCGCCGCCCGTGTTAGGCATTGCCTTAGATGGGTTGGGTTACGGAGAAGACGGTACGTTATGGGGAGGAGAATTCCTTTTAGCCGACTACCAAGGCTATAAAAGGCTAGGGACTTTCAAACCCGTGGCGATGCTTGGAGGAGAACAGGCAATCTATCAGCCATGGCGCAATACTTATGCTCATTTGAAAGCTGCGTTTGGGGCAGAATTACCGCCAGAAAATTTAGAACTTCTGACCTTCCTCAAACAAAAGCCCCTAACTCTCCTCGACCAAATGATGGAAAAAGGCATCAACTCGCCCCTCGCGTCTTCGGGCGGGCGCTTGTTTGATGCGGTAGCGGCGGCAATAGGAATATGTCGAGAGTCTTGTAGCTATGAAGGACAAGGCGCGATCGCACTCGAAGCCATAGCCGAATCTTGTATATTAACTCACTCTGAAGAAATCGAGGGTTATCCCTTTACTATCGCTAATCTAGAAGGTAGGGGACGATCGCCTCTTCCCTACCTGGAACCTCGTCCGATGTGGCAAGCACTTTTGGAAGACTTAAAGCAAGACACCCCTCAAGAGGTTATGGCTGCCAAGTTTCATCAAGGACTCGCTAACGCGATCGCGTCTATGGTCGATCGCATTCGTTACGGGGAAGAGAAGATTAATCGAGTCGCCCTGACTGGCGGCGTATTTCAGAATCGACTGCTGTTAGTCGAACTATGCGATCGCTTGCAAGCAATGGGAATCCAAGTTCTGACGCACGGCAAAGTGCCGTCCAACGATGGCGGATTGTCTCTCGGTCAAGTCGCGATCGCAGCCGCCCGATTCTTTTAAAACTCAAAAGAAAATAGGGCAAGAAAATTATTAATCTAAAATCTAAAATCCAAAATCGTATGTGTTTAGGAATTCCCGGTCAAATTGTTGAAATTACCGATGCTACCCATAAATTAGCCCTGGTCGATATTGGGGGAGTCAAACGACAAGTTAACATTGCCTGCATTGTCGATGACGAGCATCCCATCGAATCCTACATCGGCGATTGGGTGCAAGTTCATGTCGGTTTTGCCTTGAGTCGCCTTGACGAACAAGAAGCAGCCGAAACATTAGAAATGTTAGCAGAAATGGCAGCAGCGATCGAATAGCGATCGCTAGGGGCGGGTTTAATTATCAAGGCGATAATCTTGTTGCAGAGGAATCGAACCGAACCCGCCCGTACAGTTATTAAAGAATTTTGTAGGTGTATTGGAGTAGATAAATTAATCGCAAACAATTAACAACTAACCACTAACTACTAACTAATACCGGAGTCTTTCAAAATGCAAACCACCGAACAGCAATTTTCCTGGTACGACATTCCAGAGGATATTAAAAACCTGTTAGTTTTAGCCTCCGAAAACTGGGAAAATACAGCCGAATCACAAAAATATGTGAACGAAGCATTGGCAAAAGCTGAAGATAATTTAGACGTTTTGGTAGGTGCGTATCGATTCTTTTTCTACAAAAATAATTCAGAAATGGCAATAAAAATTGCCGAAAAAGTTAGTAAGAAACTCAAGCAAGAGAATAACTTACCAGATGAATGGGAGAAACTTCAACCAATTTTAGCAGAACGAAAAAATGAGTCGCCAATTAGAATGTATTTAAATGCTTATGCTGCTCAAGGATTTCTGCTAGCTAGATTGGGAAAAATAGAGGAGGCAAAAGAAATTACCGAACGAGTGAAAGAAATTGATGAGAAGAGAGAATCCTGCGCGACGACTGTTTTTGAAGTCTTAACGCAACCTCCAGAAGAAGATGAGTAGTAATTGTAGTAATTGTAGGGTGGGCATTGCCCACCTAACTGCCAAAATGATGCGATCGCAAAAAGCAAAAGAAATGACAGATAAAATTAAATTATCGGGTTGATGGAAAATTAAGAGTATCGATTAATAAACATGTATTAATTAATTGAAAGTTGAATTATTTGTGAGGGCTTAAATGACTGATATTCTTAAAGAAATTTTAAATATTTTAAAAGAAAATGAGAATATTCGGTCGATTATTTCTGCTTTGTTACTCATTTTTGTATTTAGATTAAAAGATATTTATGAATTTGTCGATTGTCTTTTAAATAGAAAGGTGACAAGATTAGAAAATCTCCTTAAAGGAGATCTCGATCGAGAGACGAGAGAAGCAGTACAAGAAGAGCTATATTCAAAATACTTTCAACAAACCACAGGAATTAAGGCTGAAAAGCATCTCAGAGAAAAAATAACTAAACTAGTTGAATCAGCAAATGGAAGGATAACATATTCAGATATTAATCATGTTTTTAAACATGACTTTTTATTCTGCGACCATAATGGAGAATTAAGAATCAGAAAAATTAACCGACAAGATAGAATCTCCTATCGATTTTGGAGGATTATATCACTCTCATTTTGGGTTTTAGGGTTATTGTTAATTTTGCTTACAATTTTATTTAAAATTGACGACCCAAGCAAGATAAAAATAGGAATACTTTTGACTTTTTCCCAAGCAGAAATACGAATGAGTTCAGTCTGAAATCTGTGTTAATACTGCATGGAATATCTTGGTGTATATTAGCTTATGTTATGCGCTCACAAACATTTGTTATAAAAATTGTTGACAAAGTAAAGAGTGAGCTCGAGCGGCAATCAGTTGAGAAAAAACGCCCTAAGTCTAAAAGTATTATTAATTTATTTACAAATCTTCTTTCACCAAATAATCCTTTTAAAAGGAAGAAAAAACAATGAAATACGTAACTGAATTTAGAGATCCGCAAAAAGCTAAAGCTTTATTAGAAGAAATAAAACGACTCAGCGAACTGTTAGAAAAAACGCCAGAAGAACCGTTGAAGCTGATGGAAATCTGCGGCGGTCATACTCATTCCATTTTTAAATACGGCATTGAAGAAGCCTTGCCCGCCAGCATAGAACTAATTCACGGTCCCGGCTGTCCGGTGTGCGTAATGCCGAGGGGACGATTAGATGCTGCGATCGCGCTTGCCGAACATCCTAACGTAATCTTTACTACCTTTGGCGATGCCATGCGGGTTCCCGGTTCCAAAAAGAGTTTGCTGCAAGCAAAAGCAGAAGGTGCAGATATTCGCACGATCTACTCTCCCCTAGATGCCTTGCCCATTGCCAAGGATAACCCAGATAAGGAGGTCGTTTTTTTCGGGATTGGCTTTGAAACCACTGCCCCCAGCACCGCTTTAACCGTCCTACAAGCAGAAGCAGAAGGCATTCATAATTTTAGCCTCTTTTGCAATCACGTCCTCGTCGTTCCCGCCCTAGAAGCCCTCCTGGTCAATCCCGACCTCAAACTTGATGGCTTTATTGGTCCCGGTCATGTCAGTACGATTATCGGAATAGAACCCTATCAAATTATTGCCGAGAAATACCACAAACCTCTAGTCATTTCTGGATTTGAACCCCTCGACATCCTACAATCGATTTGGATGCTTCTCAAGCAAATTATCGAAGGTCGCTGCGAAGTAGAAAACCAATATACTCGCCTCGTTAAAGAAGGCGGCAACAGCATCGCCCTAGAAACCATGGGCAAAGTCTTTGAAGTGCGAGACAAGTTTGAATGGCGGGGACTGGGAGAGATTACAGAATCAGGATTGAAAATCAAGGAAGAATATGCATATTTTGATGCAGAAGTCAAGTTTTGCGTTCCCAATCTTAAAGTTGCCGATTCGGCTGCCTGTCAGTGTGGGGAAATCCTCAAAGGAGTTTTGAAACCTTGGGAATGTAAAGTTTTTGGCACGGCTTGCACTCCCGAAACGCCTATAGGAACTTGTATGGTGTCCTCGGAAGGCGCTTGTGCCGCCTATTACAAATACGGTCGCCTTTCTACGCTTGCTAAAGCAGCTAAACCCAACAAAGTATCTGCCTAAAATCCTTTTGAATACAACAAAATAAATAAGGAGGAAATTACGTGCCATTCGTTACTATTCAAATTGCCAAAGGTCACTCCGTCGAACTCAAACGGAAACTCGCCCAAGCGGTTACTGACACTCTCGTTTCTACATTGGGAACGAAACCAGAATGGGTAACAATTCATATCGACGAATTCGATCCCGAAAACTGGGCAGTTGGCGGCGAATTACATATCGATCGACATTCTGACAAACACGCTCAGAAAAAGAGTTAAATGTTTTGGTATGACGGAGAGTTAATTGAAGGTGACTCGTTATCGATTGGAATCGACGATCCCGGATTGCTTTATGGGGCGACAGTATTTACCACGCTGCGCGTTTACGATCGCTCGCTAGATCGTCCCCTGACGCATTGGCAATTGCACTGCGATCGCCTGCGCCATAGCATCCAAGCGTTTGAGTGGCAGTCGCCCGACTGGAGACGGCTGCGACAGGGAGTAGAAATCTTACTTGCGTATTATCCCGTTCTGAGAATCGCAATTTTTGCCGATGGACGAGAATGGATTATCGGGCAATCGCTACCTGTAGATTTAAAAGAACGTCAGCAACAAGGAATTGTCGGATGGGTAGCCGATGAATCGCTATATAGACGCTCTCTAGCCGCTTATAAAACGGGTAATTATTTAAGTGCGTGGCTTGCCCGACAAAAAGCGCAAAAATTAGGAGCAAAGGAGGCTATTTTGCTCGATGAAGCAGGCAATTGGCTAGAAACCAGTACCGGAAATCTTTGGGGATGGAAAGAAGAATGTTGGTGGACTCCGGCTCTAGAGGAAAAGCTTTTACCGGGGATCGCACGATCGCAGTTAATCGAGTGGTTGCAATCTCAAAATATACCCGTCAAACAAAATCGATGGACTCCAGAATTTGTCAGAGACTTGGAAGCGATCGCTTATAGTAATAGCGTCATGGAAATTATTCCCTTTTCACTCATTATTCATCCCTTGGGAAAACAGTTTCTCAATTGCAATCTCTTGGCATTAGAACATTTACGGAGTTATTTTTTAACCTAATATTAAATTAGGCTTAACTTATTTAAAAAGCAGACATAATTTCTCTTAAAATTTACAGATTTAGATTAATTTTTAATTAATCTAAAATTTATTTTTTTAAAATATCTACTTTTTTTAGGTATTCAATTTATCTCAATAATCGTTAAGAATTTCTCTCTCTTGGAAGAAGGAAAAAACAAGAATTATTGTTAGCATTAAAGCGTGGCAAGCGAGATATTGGAGTTAGCTTGATGTTACTTCACATCGGTTTAATTATAGGAATAGGAATAACCTTAGTTGTTGGTAGCTTTAGCGCCAGTGCGGAACCTCTTAACGAGCCAAAACCTTTACCACCAGTAGATGCGTCATCTAGCAGCTCTCTCGATACCATAGAAGTTGGCAATCGCAACAGGGAAAGTTTCTTTCCTGCGAACCCGCAAGGAACGGTTACTAACTACTCCGAATCCAGAAATGAAAATGAATTCGATCCGTTAGGCAAGGGGTTTATACTCGATTTCGGAGATAATCTCAGGAGTAAGCGCGAACTCGATGCATCGATGGCTCCTGGAGATGACGGCGATAATACTAAAGTGCGGCTGTTGATTGATATGACTGAGTTAGACAACAGCACAGATGAGGGAGCAGGAGAGAGAGGGAGACAGGGAAACTAGGAGACGGAGGTGTAGGGAGTGTGGGGGAGTGGGGAAACTCCGAAGACTCCGAAGAAGAGGAACAAGACAAACTACTAACCCCTAACTGAATACCAAGAACCGCAGACGGAAAATACTAAAATACTTGTTCCCAACCTCTAGAAGAAGACAACTGTTGTGATGCATAATCAAAGTTCGCAGGTAGCAGACACTATGGGTTATTCATGCCTCTCGATTTTCGCAACGTCAATGCGCTTTGGTCATCTATTGTGGTAGAAACCTTATCTCGTCTGGGATTAACAGTTGCCGTAATCTGTCCCGGTTCTCGCTCATCGCCTTTAACGATTGCTTTTGCCCGACATCCCGCTATAGAAGCCATTCCGATTTTAGACGAGCGTTCTGCTGCCTTTTTTGCCTTGGGAATCGCCAAAAGAAAGGGATTGCCTGTCGCCCTAATCTGTACCTCTGGAACGGCAGGAGCGAATTTTTATCCCGCAGTCATCGAAGCGAAAGAAAGTCGCGTCTCTCTTATCATAATGACTGCCGATCGCCCGCCAGAATTGCGCCATTGCCATGCCGGACAAACGATCGATCAAGTGAAATTATATGGCAATTATCCCAACTGGCAAACTGAATTAGCCGTCCCTAGTTTGGATATGGGAATGCTGTGCTATTTGCGGCAAACCCTCATTCATGCTTGGGAGCGATCGCGCTTTCCTATCCCAGGAGTCGTCCATCTCAATTTTCCTTTTCGCGAACCTCTAGCCCCTATTCCTAACCCCGATACGGAAGCACTCGCATCCGAGTTTGACTCAGAAGAATTTTTTGCTCGAATCGTTAGCAGCGAAAATTACATTCATCCTTTATCTCGTATCCCTCTTCCCTTAGACAATTGGCAATCCTGCGAACGGGGCATTATTATTGCTGGCGTTATGAGTTCCCACCACAATAAAGAATATTGTCAAGCGATCGCGCGCCTGTCTTGCTTTCTTAATTATCCCGTTCTCGCGGAAGCACTCTCTCCCCTGAGAAATTATGCCGATCTCAATCCTTATTTAATTGCGACCTACGACCCGATTTTACGCGATCGCCAACTCGCTGAAAAATTAGCCCCAGAAATCGTCATTCAATTGGGCGAATTGCCTACTAGTAAAGAACTTCGCACTTGGTTAGAAACAACGCAACCCCACCGCTGGATCGTCGATCCGAGTTGGGAAAACTTCGATCCGCTTCATGGCAAAACGATTCATTTACGGACATCGATCGAACAATTAACTCATCATCTTCCAGAACCAGCGATCGCTAATCCAACCAACTATCTCAAATATTGGTGCGAGGCGGAAACACAAGTAAGACAAACGATCGACCGAACAATGCGAGCGATCGACCATTTTTTAGAAGGGAAAGCAGCTTGGTTACTTTCGCAAACTTTACCGCCAGATACGCCAATTTTTATTGCCAATAGTATGTCCGTGCGAGATTTAGAATTCTTTTGGATGCCCAGAAATAGTGGAATCATACCTTATTTTAATCGCGGAGCTAATGGAATTGACGGCACTTTATCGACTGCTTTAGGAATTGCCCATCGCCATCAAAGTAGCGTTTTGTTGACAGGAGATTTAGCACTGCTACATGATACTAATGGTTTTTTAATTAAACAGAAATTTATCGGTCATCTCACTATTATTTTAATTAACAATAATGGCGGAGGAATTTTTGAAATGTTACCGATTTCTCAATTCGAACCTCCATTTGAAGAGTTTTTTGCTACACCCCAAAATATTAATTTTGCAAAATTATGTGCGACTTATGAGGTTGAATATCAGCTTATTACTACTTGGAAACAGTTAGAGCAGTTATTAAATCCACTCCCAGAAATAGGAGTTCGCGTGCTGGAAGTGCAGACAGATCGCAAAGCTGATGCTCGTTGGTTACAAGATAATTTGAAAAAATTTGCAGGGGATAGATAATACCATTTTGAATTTTGGATTTGGAAACCCTTTCTATGATTGAATTCTGTAAATTCATCTGTCGCCTTCTTATTTCAAGAAGACAGAAGTCGGAAGTCAGAGGAGCGGGGGACTCAGAGATGGGGAGACTCGGAGACTTCTGAGACAAGGAGGACTCCGGCTAGTTAGCTGACAAATCTTTGTCTCCTCATCCCTAAATCCCTTCTCCCACAAGGGGCGAAGGGACTTCAGTCCAAAGTCTGAAGTTGAGAGATCCTCTCCCGCTCTGGGAGAGGGGTTGGGGTGAGGGCGATTTGAGTTTTGTCACTCAACCAGGGACTCCGAAGAAGAGCAAGAAGACAAACTACTAACCACTAACCAATAACTACTAATTACCCCTCAATCCTTTCATCCAAAATCGAAAATCCTTTCATCAAATGACTAATGACTAATGACCAATCCCCAATCCAAAATCGATCTTACTGCAGAAATTTACTCGAAGCGGATTTTTTACGATTTGACTAATGACCAATCCCCAATCCAAAATCGATCTTACTGCTCTAATTCTTTATCTCTTTTAGCTTTGAGTTCTCTAACACATTCTTGGCTAACACCAATTGCAAATCCCAGACCTGCGCCGATGATTCCATAATATTTGTAATGTAGGTCTGAATAGAATTGGCTTTCGTATCGAGGTTGATTGAAATCTTTTTGACCGATGTGAGCTGCGGCTAGTCCGAGAACCGAACCAAGGAGCGCAGTGATTATTCCTGAAAAGATAACCAGTTTGATATTCATGACTCTTTGACTCGTTCGAGCGATCGCGACATTTATTGCTCTAACATAATCCTATCTAGACTAGCCATCAATCAATATTAATTAGAACAAAAACTAACATTTCTTATCTTCATCGCAACAGCAGCAAAATCGTTTGCGTCAAACCAACAATAAACCCCAATATACCGCCCAAATTTACAATAGCTTGCAATTCATTTTTGACAATGCCTTGAATTGCTAACTCTAACTCTTGAGGAGAAGTCGCTTGAACTCTAGCAATAATCACTTGGTCGATCGATAAAATCGGAATGATTTGTTCTACTAGCTTTTCTAAATCTTCTTCCAAATAGCGCTCTAAAATTAGGGCGAGTTCTCGACCGATAGTTTCCAAAGAACTGGTAACGGCTTGGGAAGATTGAAGTCGATTGACGATTAATGAAGCTATTTGCTCCCAGTCAACCGACTTCCCAAACTCTTGCAAGAATTCGGCACCACTTTCTTGAATATAGGTACGAACTATATCGCGAATGGTTTTGCGCAATTGTCGCACTGTGGAAATCGGCAAATGTTGTAAAGAAAGGCTTTGTAACCAGGTTCTCAGGCGATTTCGAGCCTCTAAGGAGAGCAATAGCTCTTTTAGACGAGTATTTGCAATTTCTTTCTCGTCGAGGCAAAATGTTCGCAAACGGGCGAGGGCGTTACGCAGTCCGAATAGATTGGCGACTACCCAATAAGTTCCGCTTGTTTTTTCTCGAAAACTTTCATCGATAACCTGAATGTTGCGATCGGTTAAAAAGTCGATCAGTGCTTGTCGGATAATGTCTGGAGGAACTACTGTTTCTAGCAACCAGTCAGCTAGCTGTCGCGCTTGCAAGTCGCTGAGGCTAAATTCTAATAAAACTTTATCAAAAATTTGATTGATTTGTTCTTCGAGAAAATCTTCTCGACGGGAGAGGGCTTTTAGTAATCGAGGTAGGGATTCTCCAAACAAATCCCGCAAAATTTCTGCCAGGATTTTGGCAGTTTTTTGTTGCCTATCGCCTCGAACTTGTTTGAGTCCCAGATTTAATAACCAGCGAATTGCCCCCTCGACTCGCTCGGTTGCCAACAAACGCTTTGCCAGCTTTTGTAGTTCGTCTGGGGTTAGCAGAGAACCCATAATCGTATCGGAAATTCGTTTAGCAAGGCGTTCTTGGTTGGCAGGAATTAAACCTGGGGTAAAAGGGAGCCGTCGCTTGCCTATATAAATGGCTCTATAGGGGCGAAATAGCATTTTGATAGCTATATCGTTGGTGAAATAGCCAATAATAGCTCCGCCTAGAGGCGGCACGATTAATGTCCAGAGGGTAGCTGAGTCCAAAGCTGCGATCGCGTTTGTAGATTTTTATGTCTATTTAGTAATGACTAATACTCCCATCATGCCACCTGCAATGGGGTAGTGAATAGCCCGAGCAAATCCTGCTTCATAGGCAAGTTTAATTTGTTCTATTCCCGTGGGAAATCGCTCTAAGCTAGGACTGATATAAGCATATTCTTCAGTCAGTCCGAAACGTCGAGCTGTCGGAACGACAATTGTTTGCAGATACCACTGCTGAAAGGCAAGCATCAGCGATTGGTCAGGGCGATGAAAGTCTAGAATCGCTGCCTTAGCACCGGGTTTGAGGACGCGGTACAATTCTTGCAAGCAACGGGGAATGTCGGTCACGTTTCTCAGACCATAGCCCATGGTAGCACAGTCGAAGGTATTGTCATCGAAAGGTAAGCTAAGAGCATCTCCTTCGACCCACTCGATGGGAAAGGGGGAAAATTGGTTAGAATTTCGTTGACGAGCGATCGCCAACTGTTCTTTTGAGAAGTCAACGCCAACAACTCGACCAGTCGAACCGACTTGTCGGGCTAATAGTTGTGCTAAATCGCCGCTACCGCAGCATAGGTCTAATCCAACATAGCCGGGACTGGGTTCGCTCCACTTTACCGCCATCAGTTTCCAAATGCGATGCTGTCCCAAACTCAACCAATTATTTAATTGGTCGTATACAGGAGCAATGCGATCGAATATTGCCTGAATTTCTGATGCAGCAGGCGACATATTGTTGGTCATATCTATTTCCACTATAAACTAGCTACAGATTTTGCCATAGAACAGAAGAAGATTGGACAGACAAGGCGAAGCCGCCATTTTTCTGAAAACTGTGTCCAGAAGAATGGCGGCGACAACGAGGAACAACAGCGGCATTATACCAATTCGCAATTAGTCAACAGCTCTCTTGTATAAGACTCCCTCAAGGAGCATCTGTAGCGCTCTTTTTTAGCAATAGTGTTAATCGTCAAAAATCACCAAAATCGAGACAAAATCCGCCGCAATAGCCGATTAAAGGGCAAAAAACTTCTGCGATTAGATCTCGACATCGGTATGCCAAAAGCGAGGGAGGTTCTTCTCAAGCTGTAATTCGTGTTTGACAAAGAAGAAACATGGCTAGTTTTAAGCGGAAAACTGACTGCATGGGATGCGGATGTATCTATTTCGGTTTGGTCGAAGAAAAAGAAACCAAACAGATTGCCTAGATCGAATCCGCCGACGGTTGAAGGGCTGTCTTTACTGGGAACGAACAGTCTCTTGCTCTTGCTCGGACAATTCGACTAAAAGTTCGGAATTTTCTGGTTTGATAGGCTTAGACATGGTTATTATCCCCTTTGGTGACTATAGCGATAAAAACTTTAAATGTTCGCCAGGAACGGTACGCAAAGACTCTAGATCGCCTGCTACGATTAACCGTCCCTTGTCGAGTAGTACCAGCCATTCGGCTCGATTAATCGTCGTGGGGCGGTGAGAAATCATAATTGTAGTCTTGCCTTGGCGATGTTTTAAGAGGCGATCGAGCACTTCGGATTCGCTGATGGGATCGAGTTCGGCGGTGGATTTATCCAAGATCGGGATAGGCGGATCGTTGACGATCGCTCTTGCGATCGCAAGTCGCTGCCGCTGTCCGCCAGAAAGATTGACCCCAAATTCCCCCAAAACCGTTTGATAGGCATTGGGGAGTTGACTGATAAAGCTATCCGCATCGGCAATTTGACAAGCTTTGACGATGCGATCGAACGAGATGTTGGGATTGCCCAAGCGGAAGTTCTCCAGAATCGAGCGACTCCAGAAATGAGGTTCTTGGGGAACGTAGACGACTTGATCTCGCAGGCACTCTAGAGAGAGATCGTTCAAATTATAGGAACCGATACGAATAGTTCCAGACTGCGGTTGATAGAGTCCGGCAAGCAGTTTTGCCAGCGTACTTTTACCGCAGCCCGACTTGCCAATGATAGCGATCGCAACCCCACCGGGTAGCGACAGCGAAAAATTTTCAAGCAAGGCAACCCTGCCGACATGGTGAAAGCAGAGATTTTGGCACGAGATGCTATCATCGCCGGAGATAAGAACCAATGGCTTTTTTGGATCTCCAAGGTCTTCTGGCGTAGCGTCGATCGTCTCCAGCAGACGAGCGACTGCGATTTGGGAGCGAAAATATTCATCGGTTAAGCTAATCAACGCGCCAATAAAAGCCAGAACTCTAGCCTGCATGGCGTTAAAAGCCAGCAGTTGACCGATGGTCAATTCTTTGTTGATGACCAGCATGCTACCCAACCCCAGCAAAGCAACGCCACCGATGCCAGACATCAGTTGCGAGAAAGTCATATTGATGATGTCGATTTGAATGGTGCCGAAAGTCAGATTGGCGAGACGACCGAAGCGCATCTGAAATTCGTCCCAAAATTGCGAGGCAGCATTCGTGGTTTTGAGTACCAATGCGCCTCTAAACGTTTCGACGAGAACGCCTTGATTTTCTGCTGACAAAACCATCAGGTTTTTATTCTTTCGCCGCAGAGGGGGCAGAAAAGGTAAACTCGATAGCGTCATAATCGTCCCGATCGCGATCGCGGCTAGGGTGAGTTTCCCGTTGTAAAACAACATCAGGCAAAAGGAAATCACCGCCACAAAAAACTGGCTGGGCAGACTGACAACCACCTGAGAGATAAGCTGATTGATATCGTTAATGTCTCGCAATCGGCTGACGATCTCGCCACTGCGCCGGGCTTCATAATAATTTAAAGGCAAGCGAAGGATTTGTCGTCCAAATTCTAGGACTAATCCCAACTGCAACCGCTGACTGAAGTGAGCGATCGGATTGGATTGCAACAATAGCAGGCTGCCGCTAAATAACTGCATGATGACAACGCCAACGATCGCGATCGCAAGTAAGTTGGTATCCTGACGCACGAGGACATCATCGGTCAGAATTTGCAGCAAGAAAGGACTAGCCAAGGGACGGCTTGACCTGTTTGTACCTTGCTAATATCGCGCTCGTCTACCCTGGCTTTGACTATCATAGGGGCGTTGCGGGGGGCAATCTGAGCGATCGCTCCTCCTGGCTGTACTACCTGTCCTGGATTGCGAAGCTGGAGTTGGAGCACGGTGCCGTCAATAGGAGCGCGAATGAGGGTTCCGTCGAGTTCTTTCTCGACTTGCTGGAGTTCTTTTTGGGTGCGGTGGATTTGAGTCTGAATTTCAATGCGATTTTGCCAGAGCTGTTCTTTTTGCTGGTGCAGGCTAGCCAAAGTCGATTCTCCTCAGGCTTTTTCTTGAGCGACTTGCTCTCTGGCCCTGGCAATGGATGCATCTGTCGGATTGATGGCAGCTTTGAGCCGTTGAACTCTGGAAGTAGCGACTTTGAGAGCGGCTTCTTTTTCTATAACTTGCATTTTAGAAATCGCTCCCGTGTCTTCTAGCTTCTTATATCGAGCTAATTCATCAGCCGCTAGATTCATCGATGCCATTGCTTCTTGCAGCTCTGAGTTCGTCGTAATTTGCAACTGTATGAACTACTCACCCCTACTTCGTTGAGGGGTGAGTTTCTACATTCACCCCAGTAGAGTTGAGTTTTTGACGCTTCGTTTGCCCTAGTTGCTTCAAGATCGCCCGCTTGTTTACGAATGCGTAAAGTAGAGCTAGTAGCATCAGCTTCTTCGAGGATAGTTCCTACCCCCGGTAGATTACCTTTAGCCCAATAAAGCATAACTTCAGCAGCAATGTCACGGTCTCGAACATAATTGCAAGCGGTACATCCATGAACTCTTATATCAAGAGTTTTTTTGTGTTGATGACCGCATTGAGGACAAGTTTGACTAGGTTTTACTTTCTTGGTTGGAACTTCCACGAACACACCGCCAATTTGTTCTACTTTGTACTTGATGGCGCTACGTAGCATTCCAAAGCCAACGTCTAGGATCGACTTATTCAAACCTGCTTTTTGCTTTTTCCGCTTACCTTTTTTAGCCTTACTGGTCTCGCCATCAGTAATTGAAAGTGCTGATTTACATCCTAAATCTATTCCAACAGCACCAGTTGGTAAACTATCTGGCTTAAGAACTTGGTCTAACACCTCAACGGTAACAGATGCGTACCATCGATCGTTACGGTAAACAATTGTGCAAGTAGTTGGAACTCCCCAATACTTAGCTTTACCGCGCATTTGAATCCGACCAATTTTAGACAAGTTCAAATAACCATTTTCCCCATTAGATTCTACTGAATATCCGCTTTTTGCCGGATAAGTCCAACCTGAATAATGACGAATTGATTTCAACTTTGGTCGTTTACCTAATCCTTTAAACCAGCGTTCAAAAGCAAAATCAACCCGCTTTAGGGTGGCTTGTAGAGCTTGAGAATTGATTTCTTTATACTCCGTCCAAACTTCCTTAAATGCAGGTAAACAATTCTGTTGCTCAAGATAACTAACCGAATGATTGAATTTCTGATATTGAGTAAAACGGTTATAAACTGTGGCATTGTAGAGGTCTTTATGTAATTTTCGGTGATACCGTCAAGACTGCTCTATCTGCTTATTTGGGTATAACCGAAAAGTCATTCGTCTCGTAGCCACTAAATTATTTACCTCCTTTTTTGATTTTTTATCTGAGATTACATTCGTCATACATCTGAGATCAATTTTTGCGTAGCAAAAACAAATATCAGATGCAATCCTCATCTCCCGCTATTCATCCCCGTCTTACTTCGTTGAAGGTGGGGACTTTCGCGTTCCGTTAAGTTAGCGTTAATAAGAAAAAGAACCACAGCGTTTATAACACTTGTATGAATAATTGAGAACAATGCTGTAGTTATTTCAGCCATTATGAAATTTTTTGTCTGCGGGATCTGTCCATCGAGTTGGGAGCGATTGAAAGTACCTATTGCTAAATCCCCAACAGGGATTTAAAATTCTTTTAATTACTTAACATCTAGTAATCTTTAGATCCTATCGAGCTAATTCTATGTTAGCTTCATCGTTTATTGAGATAAATGATCGGTGAAAGATTTTGGGGGCAAGATAAGTTTTGCTTGAGAACAGGTTAGTTTTAATGAAAAAGCTTTAATGCTCGGATAAACTTTTGGCGATCGCGCCTAAGTCAATCTAGCATTAGATTTAACTCAAGCAGTATTCCCTAATCGTATTTCTAACAGTTTTTTAAAACTGCTTTAACATAACAAAATACACCCTACTTTTCCGACTTTTCCAGACCTTACTTCCGAACTTATCCGACTGACAGAAGCTGGATTTGTTGCAATTATTTAGTTACATAATCGCGGGGTGATTTTATTGTGACTCAATCCCATCAAGAAATTTATTTCTTGGAACCTAAATATTAAGTAACATTAGCCGCCAGGAAATGAATTTCCCGGCTCATAGCTCAAGTCCATTAAAATGGACTAAAACACTTATGCAGTCGTCTTTAGACGACTTTAAATATGAGGCAGCGATATTCTATCGCTGACGGACTTTAGCCTCTTACAGGTTGTTCCAAAAGTAGAAAATATGCAAGGTATTCCGCAGTGAGACGGCGGAGCCTGAAAAGCACTTCGTCATGTTGAGCGTAGCGATAGCGAAGCGAAACATCTGAGTATACCAACTCTAAACAGGGATTCTTCGTTGCGTTTTACTGGACTGGGAATGACAAAATAAACTTTTCAAATATCTTCTTAGACAGAGAATCAATTTTTTAGCGACTTTCAATTGCATTATTTGGTTTTGTAACCATTTTTTAAAATCTGTTCGTATCTTTGTAGCGAATGAGTCAATTTTAGAGGTTTATATCTCTATCAAATGACTGATTTTACCATATAGCAGTTAATGCTAAAAGTCAATTTACACTTTAAGAAACGATTATATTATGACGATCGAGTTAAGAAGAATTGATGTCAATCTTGCAGAAAAACATGAGGAAGCTTTCGACTTGGCTGAGAAAGTTATCTCAGCTAAAAGAGGCAAGCCGCTCAACCGTCTGCAAAGAGCTATCTTAAAAGGAGTTTGGCAAGACCAGACCTATGAAGATATTGCCGAGATGACCCACTGTTCTGAAGGGCACATCAAGGACGTGGCAGCCGATTTATGGAAGCAACTGTCAGACGGATTAGGCGAGAGAGTCGGCAAGAAAAGCTTGAAGGCGATTCTAGAGCGACATATACAAGAATCAGAAATCTTGCAGCTCGAAGGGAGTCTAGGGGATGAGAGGTTTATGTCTCGAAAACGCCGAGATTGCGACTTAGCTCCCGATGTATCGAGATTTTTAGGGCGCACAGAAGAACTGACGACTCTAGAGCAATGGATTGTGGACGAGCAATGCCGACTGGTGCTGCTGTTGGGCATGGGTGGGATTGGTAAAACCGCTCTGGCGGCCAAGCTAATCGAGCAAGTTCATGACGAATTTGAGTTGGTTATTTGGCGCAATCTGCGCAACGCTCCTGCTGTAGAAGAGGTACTCTCAGATCTGATTCGATTTTTAGGCAGAAGGGAGCGCAGCGATTTACCAAGTTCTCTTGACGGCAGTATTATGTTCTTAATCGAGTGTTTGCGAGCTTCTCGCTGTCTGGTAGTTCTCGATAGTGTGGAAGCGATTTTGCAAAGTGGCGATCGCGCGGGTCGCTCTCGAGAAGGATATCAAGGATATGGACAACTGTTCAAATGTGTCGGCAAAACCGTCCATCAGAGCTGCTTGCTGCTGGAGAACCCTGATTGAATACTACGGGGGCAATCCCCTTGCTCTCAAGTTAGTGGCGGCGGAAATTCAAGAGTTATTTGATGTAAATATCGCCAGCTTTTTAGAATTTCTAGAATAAAGGAGATTAGTCATTGACGAACTATATGACCTGTTAGACCAACGATTTAATCGGCTATCAGATTTAGAAAAAGAGGTAATGTATTTGCTGGCGATGAAGCGTCAACCCGTTGACATAGCAGAACTGCAATTAACTTTTTTGTTACCGGACTCGCGACCAAAATTGCCAGAAGTTTTGAGATCTTTGAGGCAGAGATCGCTGATTGAGAAGACAGCAGTCGGTTTTCTGCTAATACCAATGATTAGAGAGTATGTGACCAACCGACTTAATCTCAGATTTCAGCACTCAAACGGGAAAACATAAGAGTGCGTGTTATGGCAACTATTTTTCAGGTTAATATTGCGCTTTTTCGCATTAGTTTGCAAAGAATGAACAACTGTAACGTTTATTAGCTAACAGTTCCTATCTAAAGAAGCCCATGATAATTTATAAATAAGGCACGAGGAAGTAAATCGAAACAAGCTTCCCAGGAAAGTAAAGATTAGAGCCAGTGCCTCCCGTTCTAATCAACCCAACATCTTTCTATTGCTATTAAGACACGGACTTGTAAAGGTGGTTTCGATCCGATAAATTTCAGAGGCTCTGCCCCAACTAAACAAAAAAGGACAATCCACAATCAACGCCTGAGTCGGCAAATAGAGGTCTAACAAGTGTAGAAAGAGTTGTATGGGAGTTGTGTCCACCTTAGCTAGTAACTAATTGATTAACTACTTAACATCTAGGAGTCCATATCGTTTGTACAGTTTATAACCCGCCCTTGAAGGCGGGTAAATTATTTTAAGGACTTTTTTATTGGAGTTGGCAGAATTTCTGAATGGCTTGCCAAATTTCCGGCAAGACGTCGGTTAAGGCATGATCGCTCTTTAGTTCGACTAATTCTACCCAAGGACGCTGACTGGCATAGTCACGACTGGATTGAATGGGAATGACTTCATCGTTGCGTCCGTGCAAAATTAAAGTAGGAACGGGTCTTTGTAACCGGCGTTCGGAATATTGACTGGCATCGATAAGGAATTGATAATGAAGTGGGAGCGATCGCTGCTCGCCATAATGATAAACCGATAAGTAGCCAGACTCTTGCCATTGACGGATTTGAGCTTCTTCCAACTGGGACAGCCACCGTTCGATGAAGCCAAAGGCAGGTGCTAGAAGAACTAGACACCGAACCTGAGAATAGTTTTCGGCAAGATGAGAAGCCGTCAATCCCCCAAAACTAGAGCCAATTAAAGTGACGGGGGTTTCGGTTTTTTCGGAATCGGGGAATTCTGACGCTACTTGCTCCAGTTGTCGAGTCAGGGTGAGATGGGAAAAATCCCCTTGATTGAGGTCGGGAATTTTCAGGGAAATCTGATGCTCCCAGAAGCGATCGCGCAGATATTGAGCTTTAGTAGAGTAAGGGCTAGAAGCAAAGCCGTGCAGATAGATATAACTCGATACGCTCACGAGCAGTCTCGATCGTCTATGCAAAAATCTGCAACTACGTCATTCTGCATTAGAATTCCTTAAGCGTCTTCTTCCGTTTCTTGGGTTTGACCCGGAGAAGCCTTATAGAGAGCATCGAGTTGTTGGCGCGCATCTTCAACCGTAACAGATCGCATCACCAAAAGGGGTTCGTCAATTGGCTGACCGCTCTCGTCTAGTAACTCTGGATGAACGGTTGTACCAGTCCGATTCCAATTAACTTCTTTTGTGCCAGAAGAAGATTTACCTGCCGCCGAATAGCGACGTTGCGAATCCATGCTCACAGTAACCAAACTGCGAATGAGATTGCTAATAGCAAGAAAAGCAATAACTGTAAAAGCAAGTATGTACATTAAATGTAACATCTGAGTGTCCTCCTGGGAGAAATCAGTCCAAGCAGTTTTTATAAGGGGTTGGAAAAAGCAATCTTAACTGAGAGTTATTTAACTAGCTTATCAAGGATATAGCTAGGTTTTTCATCTCTAGGGAGCGAAGTTTGGATCGCTCGAATCGGAGTCTTGCGAGAGCTTGCCTTTAAGAGAACGCCATCGCATGGCGACTTGCCAACACTGGGCAACTAATTGATGCCAGGGCACTAGCGTAGCCGTGTCTATGCCGGCTTGTTCTCCAGTCGCTTTAAATAGCATCTTAGCCGCATTTACTTCCTGTTGAGCCGTCTTAACTCTTTTTAGCAAATGTGCTTGTTCTTCTGGTGAAAGAAAAGAAATTTGTTCGGATTCTAATAATGTGTGGGCGCGGGAAAACCAATACTGAAAATCTTCCAGTAGAGGTTCGAGAATGGTTTTGAGTAATTCATGCTCGGTTGGGTGTGAGTTTGACATTATCCTATAGTGACTTACTATCCTAAGAAATATCTTAACGCTCTTTACATTTCTTAACTTTAGGGCTAAAAATTGCTAAGATTTGTCCCGATCGACAAAATCCTCAGGAAATCGCCCTGAATGCTTTATTGATTGTATGTTGCGAGATTTGCGCTCGATTAAAGTTTCCCCAGTGCCTCCCGTTGCCAGCCACAGCAGCGCTCTGGCACCATCTCGCAGAGTTTTTTCAATCGGTTCTGACGGCGCATCAGAAGGAACCGAGACGGGTTTAATAACGATTCCGCGACTCCCGAAGACGATCTCACCGATAATGAGAGCGCGACGCATGTGGTTTTCAGAGGTAATAAGATAAACGCTGTCGATGCCATGTGATTTTAGGTCATCAACTAGCGTGGTGAAGTTAGTTACCGTATCGACGGCATGATAATCTAAATGCAGGCGATCGCGATCGATTCCTGCTTCCGCAAAAATCTTTTCTACATATTTTTGCGGACTGCCAGAGGATACCCAAATCAATATATTGGGGTCTTGAGCGGCTAATTTAGCGGCAAAACGTTCTCTGTCTTCGTGTCCTCCGAGAACGATCGCTGCCTCTGGTTTAACCAGGTAACTTTGCCCTTGCTTGTAGCCCAACCAAAGTGAAGCTCCTATAATTGGTAAGAGCAAAAGAGAAAATCTTTTTTTTGTCTTGCGAGGTTGACTGACAGACACTTCTCGTCTGATAGAAGAAATTTTTCCAGGCATCGACACACTCACATCACACAGGCAACGAGCTGTTTTCTTAGAGCACTTATCTCTTTTAACGACGACGCGACGGGGACAGTTATGCTCCCGTTTTTTCGAGGGAATTCACCTGGCGCTTTTTGTCTGAAAATCGCGATCGCGCTAGATTAGACCTTCTTGCTGAAATTTACCGGAAAAAGATAAAAATTTTGATAATAACTGATAAAATCATGCCGTTGAGAAACGGGACTGGCCGGAATCGAACCGGCGACCTAGCGCTTCAGATTAGTGTGAGTTTCCTCACTCTCTGGACTATTCCTTCACCGTAGGCATCTTGCCTGTAGGTGGTGGCCGTTATGTTGTAGGAAGTTTACTTATAAGTTTGTTTTTCCCCATCGTTTCCTACAACCAGTCTCTGCACCTTCTCTACTGGGGAAGTAGAGCTTGGCTCAAGATTACCTTATCCGTTACCAGACTTAGGCTCCCTTGAATTTGACCACATTCACCCATAAAGTTTCCTTTATGGTGCCCGATGATTCAGGAGGCGCTTGCTCTATCCTGCTGAGCTACAGCCCCATATTTAGTTTTCTTTCCGATCTTAAGCTATTTTTCCCTAAAATTGTGCGATCGCTCCAACAATCTCAGATCCCACCCCTCTCCCAGAGCGGGAGAGGGGCTTTCCACTTAAGACTTTGGACTGAAGTCCCTTCGCCCCTTGTGGGAGAAGGGATTTAGGGATGAGGGGACAAAGATTTGTCAGTCAACCAGGATCCCACCCTATAGATTATAGATATTTACAACCATCTTTGGCTCCAAACTGAGTATTATCAGTAACTGAATACCTGTTTGCGAGATTGCCAAAGATGCCCTTACCAACGACGAGCCGACTTCAGTTTACGCCCGATTTAAACATCTGTCGCGTCTTAAATGGAATGTGGCAAGTCTCTGGCGCCCACGGACGCATCAACCCCAACCAAGCCATCCAGGAGATGTTTCAATACATGGATGCAGGCTTTACAACCTGGGATCTTGCCGACCATTACGGTCCTGCGGAAGACTTTATTGGCGCATTTCGCCGTCAATTAGCAGCCAGTCGAGGTCAAGAAGCATTAGCTAATTTGCAAGCATTTACGAAATGGGTTCCGCGACCTGCCAAAATGACGAGGCAATTGGTGGAAAAAAATATCGATATTTCTTTGCAAAGAATGGGGGTTGAAGCCCTCGATTTAATGCAGTTTCATTGGTGGGATTATCGGGATACCAATTATCTCGATGCCCTTCACTACATGGCAGAACTTCAGAAAGAGGGAAAAATCAAACATTTAGCTTTAACAAACTTTGATACGGAACGCTTAAAAATTATTGTGGATGCGGGCATTAAAATTGTCTCAAATCAAGTACAATTTTCTCTCGTCGATCGCCGTCCTTTAGTTAAAATGGTCGAGTTTTGTCAGCGAAATAATCTTCAACTCTTAGCTTATGGAACTTTGGCTGGCGGTTTGTTGAGCGAAAAATATCTGGGACAATCCGAACCGGAATTGATGAGTCTTACTACGGCTAGCTTGAGAAAATATAAAAATATGGTTGATGTTTGGGGAGGATGGCAGTTGTTACAAGAATTATTGACCGTTCTCAAGCAAATTGCCGACAAACATCGAGTGAGTATTGCTAATGTTGCCGCGCGCTATGTTTTAGAACAACCGACAGTAGCGGGGGCGATTGTCGGAGCAAGATTGAGCGTCTCGGAACATCTAGAGGATAATGCCAAGGTATTCAATTTCAGTTTAGATGAAGAAGATTATCGGCAATTAGAAACCGTTTTTAGCCAGTCGCGAGATTTATATCGATTAATCGGCGATTGCGGAGATGAATATCGGCGATAAATCGTTTATAATGATTTTGTTAATGAGATGGATAATGATTAATTTTGGAAATAATCCGTCAATTGATGAAGCGAATCGATGGCGCTCTGCGTTGGATGAATTTGTCGCAGAAAATGAGCAAGCTTTGGCGGCTTTGGCTTGGGGATTATTGCAAGAGTGGGGAGATAGCCAAGATGCGCTGGGAATCGATCTCAAACCCACCCCTCATTTTGTCCGTTGTTCCAGGGCGGCGATCGAACGATTGAATCGCCAAGTCAATCGTAAAATTCAAGAAATTTTAGGTGTTTTGGACGGCTACGATCCCGAAGCAGAAGTCGTAGCGATCGCGATTGGCGAAGGACAGTTAAAATTAATCTATTTTCAACCAGAACCGTCACCTCCGGTCTGTTTCGAGCAAATTGAAGGGGATTTAGATACTTTAATCCAGCAGCTTGAAGAGCGCATGCGAGATAAATTCTGAGATTTTTTATTAACTAAAACCAATTATTTTTGTTAAGGCGATCGCCATCGCCAAAACGATTGCGCCAATCGTCTCGACGCGCTTGCAGCATTTGCAGTAACTGAGTTCGTTGTTCGGGGGTCAAAACCTCTCGCATCTCCATCATGCTCTCAAAGCGCAAGTCCCCCAGTTTTTGCCGCAGTTGGACAACTTCTTGTCGTTTGGTACGGATGGCCTTTTCTAACTCAGTGCCTACCATCATGTTAAATAACTCCTCCTGGGCTGCCTGCGCATTGTCCTGGAGGGGTTCGATTTGCCCGCGATATTTTTGACGAATTGAAGCAATCTGCTGCTTTTGGTCGTTAGTGAGGTTCAATTGCTCTAACAATCTGCCTTTACTCTCGTCTTTGACTGGTACTTGCCTCGACATTTGCGCTATGGGTAGCTGCCAAGAACTGCTAGCAAGGGGTTTTGAATGTAGATTGGGATTGGCAATCGCAGCGAGGGCTGCCAATAAAAAAATCGCGATCGCAACAGTAATCGACTTTCGACGCAGTAACATCGTTCTTACCTCCTTTAGGTGATTAGGGATTGGTCATTGGTAAGTCTCACTGTCTTTTCCTCCTCTGTTAGGGATAAGAAACTGCATATCTCGCCTTCGGTTCGGTCATCAGAAGCCAGTCGGCTTCGCTAGTATGGGTTGTTGTCGGGGAAGTGACGGATGTCTCTTCTATCGCACCATTCCAGCTATCGACCAAGAAAGCTTCTAGCTCTTGTTGATTAGTAGCCACCTGTGGGGAAGGATTGAGCCAACGATAACTCCCTACTGCTAAAAGAAGGCTTCCTGCCATGGCGCTGGAAACGAGCCAGAAAAATTGATGGGGGTGTCTGGGAGGTGGCGGGGGTTCTCTGGTGACGAGTTCCATCAACTGAGCTTCCATATCTGCCCTTGCTTGTGGAGGGACGGGACGATATTGCTTCAGAAAAGACACTAATTGTTCGTCATCGTCGGGAAATTGATTCATCATATAACTCCTTGTTGCTGAAGAAATTTTCGCATTTCGTTACGAGCATAAAATAGTCGAGATTTTACCGTTCCTAGCGGCAAATTTAAGATTTTTGCCACTTCTTTTTGCGGAATATCTTCTAAATCGTGTAAGACTAATACAACTCGATGCTCTAAGCTGAGAACTTGCAAGCCTCGCTGAACTAAATCTTGATAGTGCAATTTCATTAAATCGGGCGTATCTTGGGGGCGCGAGGGCATTTTACCGAGTAGCGAATCGTCTTCGGAGTTATCTTCATAGCGTTCTCGTTCTGGTTTGCCTCTTGCTAGTTGTCGCCGTCGATCGGTTGCTATATTCCAGCTAATTCGGTAAAGCCAAGTAGAGAAATAAGATGGCTTTTGCAAGTTAGGCAGTCCTTTCCAGACTCTGAGGAAGACTTCTTGAACTAGATCGTCTAGCATCTCGCTTCCACACAGTTGATATAGCGTCGATCTGACTCGCTGCTGATAACGTCGGTACAATTGACGAAAAGCCGCGCGATCGCCTCGCTGGCACTGTATAACCAGTTCTGTGTCTGTCGTACCAGCTTGGTTATCAGCTAACACCTTTATCACTTGACCTCACCAGTGTTTTCATTTTAGACCCCATCAAGAGTACCAAGGTTCAACCAGAATTCAATTATCGATCGCAGCTCTCGATGAAGTGTCAATTGTGCGATCGCGAAATAGAAAGCTTGACGGAACATCATTTAATCTCCAGACAAGCTGTCAAGCGCAAAAAAAATTATGAACGAACGATGAATATTCGGCGCGATCGCATTTTGATAATTAAATTTTAATAAAAGTTAGCTCTTTCAAAAGTTGAAATTTCCTAATTTATTTTCTTAAATATACAATAACGCTTCCTTAAACTAAACCTGAAAAATTATTGATAGTAAGTGCAATTATCTGAGACAAAATCAAAGCCTGTCAGCTGTATTTTAGCACTCATTTTTTTACTTAATTTTAATCAAATGACACCCGGCGACTCGCCAGCTTAGGAATATTACTTCCTTCGCTCTCTGAGAGACCATCTTCGGTATGGCGATCGAAATTCGGAACAATAACACCAACTCCAAATATGTCGGTTTGAATAAGTTGACTGAGGCAATTTCTATGTTAAGCTCCCAATCTACTTCCGCTCAGCGCAATACGGATTCTAATACTCTTATTAACGACGTTGCCAGCGGCGATACGACCCAGACTTCCACCGTTCTCTGGGCACGCAGTACTGCTGATGGCGAGATAACATTTGAATATTCTACAGAACCCAACTTCGACACTGTTGCGGGGACAACAACAGCAACCGTCACCGATACTAACCTTCCCGCGAAGGTACAAATTAACGGACTGCAACCGGGAACTAAATATTACTATCGCGTCACCGATGCGGCTGGGACAACGGCAACAGGACAGTTTAAAACCGCAGCCGAATTAGGTGCCCAAGCAGGCTTTCGTTTTGGGGCAGCAGGGGACTGGAGAGGCGAACTCTCTCCCTATCCCTCGATTAGCAATGCCCCGCAACGGGATCTCGACCTGTTTGTCGAACACGGCGATACCATCTATGCCGACGTCCCTTCCGATGCTGTCAAAAATCCCGACGGCACCCGCAAGGAACAAGCAGAAACTCTAGATGAATATCGGGCAAAACACGCGGAAGTCTATGGCGATCGTTTAGGGTTTAATACATGGGGCGATCTGCGTTCTTCTACCTCCATTCTCGCCACCATCGACGACCACGAAGTTATCAACGACTTTTCCGGCGGTGCCCCTGCCAATACCGATCCGCGTTTTGGGGAAACGACGGGTTTAATCAACGATACTCAACTGTTTGAAAACGGCTTGCAGGCGTTCCAAGAATACAACCCTATCCGCGATGAATTTTATGGGCAAACGGGAGAGGAACGCACCTCAGAAGAACGCAAACTCTATCGCTATAACACTTATGGCAGCGATGCCGCCGTTATCGTTCTGGATAATCGTTCTTTCCGCGATGCGCCTCTAGAGGAGGCTAATCTGTTAGATTCGGAAGATGTGACGCGATTCCTGAGAGAATCTCTGACTCGCGATCGCACCATGTTGGGGGCACCGCAGCTTGCCGATTTGAAGCGGGATTTACTAGCAGCCGAAAACAACGGCATCACCTGGAAATTCGTTATGGTGCCGGAACCGATCCAAAACTTTGGTCCTGCCTTGGCAGCAGATCGCTTCGAGGGATACGCTCAAGAGCGATCGGAAATTCTCCGCTTCATTCAAGAAAACAACATCGATAACGTCGTTTTTGTCGCGGCTGATATTCACGGTACCGTTGTCAACAATCTTACTTATCAAGAAGCTCCTGGGGAGGAACAAATTGCTACTGGCGCTTTTGAAATTTCCACGGGGTCGGTTGCCTTTAATCCGCCTCTCGGTTTCGTTTTGGCAGACATAACTACTGCCATCGACCCCGAAGCCAGGGCGCTTTACGACTCCCTACCCGTTGCCAACGACCCAGACAGCACCGTTAATGACAAAGACGATTTCATCAAGCAGATAATCAACGAACAACTACAGCCCCTCGGTTACGATCCGATTGGGTTGAATGATAATCTTCCCAACGCTGATGGTTTAATAAATGCGACGCTGTTGCAAGGAGATTATGTTGCTGCCCACACCTTTGGCTGGACGGAGTTCGATGTCGATCCCCAAACCCAACAACTAAAAGTCACAACCTACGGCATCGAACCCTACTCAGAGGCAGAATTACTCGTCAATCCTTCTGAAATTACAAGTCGAACCCCAACCATTGTCAGCGAATTTGTCGTTAACCCCGTCATCGATTCAGGTGCATCTGCACCCGAACCACAAACTATCTATGGAACCCTCAACGATGACACATTTAATGCAGCGATCGCGCTTACTCCCGAATCACTCTTAGGCACGAGTTTCTAGGTTAATAGAGGGCGAGTTTCTGCGCCCTCTACTAAAAACATCAAACAAAATATCTGCGCCAATTAATTGGGGGTTTAAGCATCGTCTAGCGCTGCAATTCCAGGTAAAACTTTACCTTCTAGCAACTCCAAACTAGCGCCGCCACCTGTAGAAATGTGGCTCATTTGTTCGGCTACGCCGACTTTTTCGACTGCCGCTACCGAGTCGCCACCACCGATAATGGTAGTCGCGCCTTTTTTGGTCAAATCGGCTAGAGTACGCGCGATCGCTTCAGTTCCAACGGCAAATTTATCAAATTCAAACACGCCCATCGGACCGTTCCAGATAACCGTTTTACAATCGGATAAAGCCTCTTGGAAAAGCTTGATTGATTCGGGACCGATATCTAATCCCATCCAGCCATCGGGAATGTTTTCAATACTGACGGTTTGAGAACTCGCATCCGCTGCAAAATTATCCGCAACGACAACATCGGCTGGCAGGAGGAATTGAACGCCCTTTTCTTTAGCTTTAGCTTCTAGAGACTTAGCTAGCTCTAGCTTATCCTCTTCTACCAAAGACTTACCAACGCTCAAGCCGCGAGCCTTATAGAAAGTAAAAATCATCCCGCCGCCGATGAGTAGCTTATCGCACTTCTCCAGCAGGGTTTCAATGACGCCAATTTTGCTAGAAACCTTAGAACCCCCGATAATGGCAGCTAGAGGACGCTGAGGATTTTCAATTGCGGCTTGTAGGTAATTGAGTTCTTTTTCGATCAAATAGCCAGCTACGCAGGGACTTAGATAGTGAGTTACCCCTTCAGTAGAAGCGTGGGCGCGGTGTGCCGTTCCAAAAGCATCATTGACGTACAAATCTGCATTAGCAGCTAGCTGTTTGGCAAATTCTGGGTCATTTTTTTCTTCTTCGGCATGGAAACGGACATTTTCCAGCAAGGCTACTTGACCGTTTTGCAGGTTTGCGATCGCGGCTGCTACGGAATCCCCAATGCAGTCGTCGCACATCACGACTTCCTGCCCCAGCAATTCGCCCAGGCGCTTCGCAGTCGGAGTCAAACGCATGCTATCAACCACTTTACCTTTGGGACGACCAAAATGGCTCGTCAGGATAACTTTAGCATCTTTGTTTATCAATTCCCGAATGGTTGGCAGTGCCGCCCGAATCCGGGTATCGTCGGTAATATTGCCTGCTTCATCGAGAGGAACGTTAAAATCGACGCGAACTAAAACTCTTTTTCCAGCTAATTCAGCTTCTGATAAATTTGCTACAGTTTTTTTGGGCACAGCCAGTTCCTCCTTAATCGCTTTTTTATTTTACAAATGATTAAATCAGCGTTTTGTTACTTACGACAATTGTCCGCTGCCATGAAAATTGAAATAGGCTCAATAATCAGCGCGATAGTTCTCATGCCGATTTTACAGGAGTGCGCGTACAGGGGATAGATACCTATGTTTAAAACCGTTTTGTTTCCCGTCGATCGAAGTCGAGAAGCCCGCGAGGCAGCCAAAACCGTTGTCAATATCGTCAAAACTTACAACAGCCGCTTGGTGTTACTTTCTGTCGTAGAAACAACCCCGGCAGGAGAAGCCCCACCCCATGGCGGCACGATGGCTTCGCCTGAAGAAGTTGCCAAATTGCTGCAAGCGGCACAGAAACTTTTTGCCGACCAAGGCATTGAAGCAGAAGTCATCGAACGGGAAGGTATGCCGTCTTTTACTATTTGCGACGTGGCCGATGAGATTAACGCAGATTTAATCGTGATGGGGTGTCGAGGACTGGGATTGACGGCAGAAGGGATGGCAGAAAGCGTTACCAATCGGGTCATTAATTTATCTCCCTGTCCGGTTTTGATCGTTCCATAAATATCATTGACTAGGAGTCATCAGGTAGAGACGCTTCCATTTCGCTACATCCGCCCTCAAAAGGCGGATCTTGTCTATGTAAGAGCTTGTCTATGTAAGAGTTAGAAGGAAGCGCTTTTCCTCGCTATCTTAATTGACTTATAGGCATTGTTATGTCTCCGAGCTTATCGCCCGCGATTCAAAGTTATACGCGAGCTAGATACTCGCGCTCTGAGATCGATTAAGACTGCTATATTGGCTCGAAGTTTATCTGTAACCGATTTATAGTTTGACTTATGTTATATTTGTATGAATATTTTCTTACTAACTAATATCTCAAAGATGGCTTTTTTGCTCTATTTCAGAAGAAATGGAATTTGTCCTAAAAGCCAGATTTCCTAATGAAGATTTAACCGTTAATTCCTATCGATCGAGCCGCAACAATAGTGACTGCACAAACATCCTTGACTCCCCAAACCCTAGAGGCTTTGCCGACAAAGCCTCTCGATTCCACTATCAATCGCCAAATGATAGCGATTCTCGACTTTGGCTCTCAATATTCTGAGTTAATAGCCCGTCGGATTCGCGAAACCAATGTCTATTCAGAAGTTCTATCCTATCGTACCAGTGCCGAACAACTGAGAAACTTAAGTCCTAAAGGAATTATTCTCTCTGGGGGTCCTAATTCGGTTTATGATGAGGGCGCGCCTCACTGCGATCCGCAAATCTGGCATCTAGGCATTCCTATTTTGGGCGTTTGCTACGGAATGCAACTAATGGTGCAACAGTTAGGCGGGAAGGTAGAACGAGCCAAGCGAGGGGAATACGGAAAGGCTTCTCTGTATATCGACGATCCGACCGACTTGCTGACCAATGTTGAAGATGGTTCGACGATGTGGATGAGCCACGGAGATTCTTGTACGATGCTGCCAGAAGGATTTGAAATTCTGGCGCATACTGAAAATACTGCCCGCGCCGCGATCGCTCACCACGAAAAGAAACTCTTCGGCGTTCAATTCCACCCGGAAGTAGTGCATTCCGTCGGCGGCATTGCCCTGATCCGCAATTTTGTCTACCATATCTGCGAATGCGAACCGACTTGGACGACAGAAGTCTTTGTCGAAGAATCAATTCGGGAGATCCGAGCCAAAGTTGGAGACAAGCGGGTATTGCTTGCGCTATCTGGCGGCGTAGATTCATCTACCCTAGCCTTTTTGCTCCATCGCGCCATCGGCGATCGCCTTACTTGCATGTTTATCGATCAGGGTTTCATGCGTAAAGGCGAGCCAGAACGATTGATGCAGATTTTCAACGAACAGTTCCACATTCCCGTCGAATACGTTAATGCTCGCGATCGCTTCCTTGCCCAACTTCAAGGCATAACCGATCCCGAAGAAAAGCGCCGCCGCATCGGTCACGAATTTATCAAAGTCTTTGAAGAAGAATCTCAACGTCTAGGTCCCTTTGATTATTTAGCTCAAGGCACGCTTTATCCCGACGTAATCGAGTCTGCCGACAGCAACGTCGATCCCAAAACCGGAGAACGAATAGCCGTCAAAATCAAAAGCCATCATAACGTCGGCGGCTTGCCGAAAAACCTTCGCTTTAAACTAATCGAACCGTTACGCAAACTCTTCAAAGATGAAGTCCGTAAGGTTGCCCGTGCTATTGGCTTGCCCGAAGAAATCGTCCGCCGCCATCCCTTTCCAGGACCCGGTTTAGCCATTCGGATTATTGGAGAAGTCACCGCCGAACGGTTAAACATTCTCCGCGATGCCGATTATATCGTCCGCGATGAAATTAGCAAGCGCGACATGTATCACGATTTTTGGCAAGCGTTTGCCGTCCTGCTTCCCATTCGTAGCGTTGGCGTAATGGGAGATAAACGAACTTACGCTCATCCTGTTGTCCTGCGCCTAATTACCAGCGAGGATGGCATGACGGCTGATTGGGCGCGAGTCCCTTACGATTTACTAGAAACCATCTCCAATCGAATAGTCAACGAGGTCAAGGGAGTCAATCGCGTCGTGTACGATATTACTTCTAAACCCCCCGGCACTATCGAGTGGGAGTAAGATTAAATCCGAGCGAAGGCTCGTAATATTCGTAAGGGAGGGTTTGAAAACCTTCCCTTATACGTTTTATGGTCATCGAAATGTAAAGTAATATGAAGTTAGAAGGCTATCGAGATGTTTCCAGATGCAGCAAACTGCTCTCAATCTGATTGCGATCGGCGTTTTTATCATAACCCTTTCTTCGTTATTGGGTCCCATTTTGAACATTTCACCCGTAATTCCAGCGGCGACGACTTTAGGGATTATGGGACTTGCTACTCTAGATAATCTCACTTGGAACGGCAAAGCAACTACTCTGTTCCTAGATCTTTTTTCCTCACCTCAACAGCGTCAGCGCGTCGTTCATCACGAAGCAGGTCATTTTCTCGTTGCTTACTTTTTAGGCATTCCCGTTGTAGGTTATACACTTAGCGCTTGGGAAGCTTTTAAGGAAGGACAGCCAGGATTGGGAGGGGTCGTTTTTGACACAAATTTATTAGAAAAGAGTGCGGATCTTAGAGAAGCGCCGATAATTCTAGAGCGGTTTTGTACGGTTTGGATGGCAGGAATTGCCGCAGAAACCATTGTATATGGCAATGTTGAAGGGGGAGAGAGCGATCGCGAGAATCTCAGAGAAGTTTTGAGATTCGTCGGTCTTCCCGAAAGCGTTTATCCCCAAAAAGAACGTTGGGCATATCTCCAGGCTAAAAGTCTTCTTGAAAAGCATCAGAAATCCTATGAAGCTTTAGTTCAGGCAATGGAAAAACGAGCTTCAGTCGAAGAATGTTTGCAGGCGATCGGACGGAATGCTCAGGGCTGAGTATGTCATCATAGCTCATAGGTAAGCTCGCTGCCTGTGGCGCCAAGCTTGAGGCGTAGTTCCATGATATTGGCGAAACTGACGGAAAAAATGACCGGGATTGAGATAACCTCTTGTTTCGGCAATCTGTTCTACTGAGTAGTTCGTATCCTCAAGCAAGGCTTCTGCTGCTACTATGCGCCGTTTAATAATCCAGCGATTGACTGTTTGCCCAGTTCGACGTTTTACTAAATCGGTTAAATAAGCTGGCGAATAACCAACTGCCTCAGATACATCGATTAAACCAATAGATTGATTATCGATGGCATTTCTAAACTGCGGGTGGCTGGCGCTGAAGAACGGGCTTTTGCCGCCTGGAGTAAAAACTACAGTCGGCAAATTAAACTCAAACTCAGCACGCAATTTGTTGAAGACACGGTGACACTTTTTAACGCGGTGATGCCTACCCTGACTTCTGGAGTGCTTTTCTGGTTTGCAATTCAGCTACTCGCCAAGGCTCAGACTGTAGGAGAAGCCGGATTTAGTGTTGGTACTTTTCTGGCTTTCGATACCGCGTTTAACACGTTTATCAAAGGGGCTACAGATGTCAGCAATACAATTATCGATGCTTTACAGGTCGTCCCGCAGTGGGAACGCGCCCAGCCAATTCTCAAAACTATACCTGAAGTGGAACTGAGCAAGGCAGATCCGGGTAAGCTCATCGGTAGAATTGCCCTAGAATACGTATCTTTTCGCTACCGAGAGGATGCTCCCTTAATTTTAGAGGACGTAAGCATTCATGCCGAACCAGGAGAGTTTATCGCGCTGGTCGGAGGATCTGGAAGCGGTAAATCGATCATATTCCGATTGTTATTGGAATTTGAGACTCCCGAAGACGGAAGCATCTATTACGATGGTCAAGACTTGTCTGGATTGGATGTTAGTGCAGTGCGCCGACAGTTGGGCGTTGTTTTGCAAACTGGAAAAATTATGTCCGGTTCCATTTTTGATAACCTCGCTGGTGGCGCTCAGATTACCCTGGATGAAGCCTGGGAAGCAGCCCGCATGAGCGGTTTTGCCGATGATATTGCCGCCATGCCAATGGGAATGCATACAGTGATTAGTGAAGGGGGTGGCAATCTCTCTGGAGGACAAAGACAGCGGCTTTCGATCGCTAAGGCTTTGGTCTTGAAGCCGCGCATTTTACTATTTGACGAGGCAACCAGCGCTTTGGATAACCGAACCCAAGCAATTATCAGCGAAAATTTAGATAAGCTGCAAGTCACCCGCATCGTCATCGCTCACCGACTTAGCACCATTCGCAACGCTCACCGCATTTACGTGTTACAGGCAGGCAGGATCGAACAGCAGGGGAGCTTTGAAGCGCTAGCTTCTCAGGAGGGACTGTTTGCTGATTTGATGTGAAGACAGATGGGATAGTTAGAGGATGTCCGAGGCGTACAAAATTTGACTATACTGCCTAGTTAATTTTACAATACCCCAGAACGCGGCTTTTTCCGCTCCCTCCTCGCTTCAATCTCTCGATTGAGGCGCTGGATATATTCGTGTACTATCCCTCTGGCTGTGGGTGAAACTTCATTCAAAATTGTCAGGTAATGCTTTTGCATTTGTATCAACTCGCAGTAGTTCTTAAGGCGAATTGGATGAACTTTCACGATTTTTTCTCCTCAAAGCCGTTTTCTGTCGCTGGTTTGCGCGATGTTATCGATTCGAGCCAACGAGTAGTTAAGCTCCCGTTTGTCTGCCAGCGTTAAAATACTCGAACGCAAAGCATCCTTTAAAGGTTCCGAAGAGAGCTGCGATCGGTAACATAAATAAATATTTGTTTATATTCAACGCTTAAATTGCTACCTGCGGGTAAATTTTCCGAAATTTGCGAGAACCGACATGAAGTCAGAGATCTAGCTCGAATTTCAGCAGAGCGAACTGAGAATTTTATAAGAACTTTATATATTTGTTTTTCTTCCGTAGAAGTAGTGAAACACGCGTTTAATCTCTCATTCAAGTTCAGTAGTAGTACAGATAATAACTAAAACATTGAAAAGTACGATATTCTGAGAACTTAATAAGAGGATGACAAACCATGGTATTGAGGAAAAAGGCAACAACTATTAAGCAAGTAGTAGCAGGTATTTTTTCCTTACTTTATTTAGGAGTAGGAGTTAATAATGAAGTGCTAGCTGTCGCCTTACAAAATCCTGGAGAATTTTCTCTTATTTTAAAAAGTGAAGAAGATCTGTATATAAATGCAGCCTATAATTATTTAGTAAAAGAAGGAAAGCTAACAGAAGCAAATTTAATCAAAAAAACACCCGATAACCAAATTAAAGTTGGCAAAGCTTATTGCTCTATGTTGAGCGCGGGAAAAACATTAAATGAAGTTGTCGATCGCTACAGATATCACATCCATGAGATGAAAATCGGTGAATCTAGAGAAAAAGAATTAATAAATTTAAACGATGCGTTATTAGCTTCAGCTATCACTTATCTTTGTCCTGAGTTTAATCCTTCTAATTAAAATATTCGATTGATTTCTTCATGATGTGTGGGATCCTCGTTACAAACAGCTTGATGCCAAAACTTGAGAATTTGCCTGGCAACTAACTGAGGATGGTAATAATGGAAAAAATGATAACCGTGGGGACATTCCCAAATGCGATCGCTTTCTTTCATCCAAGCTTTCCATCCTTTTAAAGCCATCGGATCGACAATGAGATCGTCTTGACTCCCGCAGACCATCAATGGGACAGATACTCCGCCAGGGGAAATCGTTGCTTGTTGGTAAAGAGAATGGGGTGAAGGAGAGAAATTTAAATCTTGTTCTAACAGTTTGATTAAATTTTGTGTGCAATTTCTCTCTTGATGACCAAACAAATTCTGAACCAATTTAGCAAGAATCATGTTACGAGTGCAAGGCAAAAGCTGATACATAACATAATAATGTGCTTGCCAGTTAATGGCGGGATTGACTCCTACAGCTAATAAAGTCAACGATTTAACCCTTTCTGGATATTGGCGAGTATAAAGCAATCCCAATAATCCGCTGGTACTATGACCGATTAAATGTATGGGTCTTTGGCAAGATTTTAAATAGTCGTGAAGCAGTACTAATGCAATATCTAAAGAACTCGGTTCGTCTGGGTTTTGGAAATATTCCCACTGTGCAATAGAGACTTGATGCGATAGATGGCGAATCAAAAAGCGATCGAAGCGTTGCAAGCTAGGGCTAATATTTATCCAAAGAGCATGGGGTTGTACGGACATACTAACTCTCCTCAAAAAGCTGAGATAGATTTTTGGCAGGATGACTTCTGCAACTCGAACAAGTTAGCGTATGAGATTTAAGTTCAAAATCCCGACAGTTTATCGCTTCCTCTGACAGAGCTATCAAAGGATTGACGGTACATTTTAAGCGATAGTCTCCCGTAAAAAAAACACAACGACTGCAAGGAATTTGGTGCATTTTTTTGAGATGCGCTATTCCCTCTTTAGCTGTTCTCCAAAAACTGAAAAATAGCGATCCAATTAAGAGCCAAGCAAAAGTGCCTAATAGTAGCTGTGGTATCATTAGCTAACACCTCTCGATCTATCTCAATAATGTATTTATTAGGGCGAGCATTGCTCGCCAAACTCTCTAGATTTCAAACTCGCTCTTTAATTGAGTCACCCATTGCTTGATTCGCTGTTCGGTTAGTTCGGATTGATTGTCTTCATCCAAAGCAAGTCCAACAAATTTTCCATTCTTGACGGCTTTAGATTCATTAAAATCATAACCATCTGTTAACCAATAGCCCACTGTTTTACCACCTAGAGAAGAAATTTTTTCTTCTAATATTCCCATGGCATCTTGAAAGTTATCGGCATAGCCAATTTGATCTCCCGTACCAAAATAGGCAACTTTTTTGCCACTAAAGTCGATCTCGTCTAACTCATCATAGTATCCACTCCAATCAGCTTGTAATTCTCCAATATCCCAAGTCGGACAAGCAATAATGATATTCTGATATTTATCAAAATCACTAGCTTCAACTTCCGCAATATCGTATAAAGTAACAACAGAGTCACCGCCAAAAGCTTCTTGAATCATTTCTGCTGCTGACTGAGTTTTTCCAGTGGTACTGCCATAGAAAAGACCAATTTTAGACATATTTTCTCCTATTAATTGTTTGGATCTTGACAAAAATATTTTGAATGGATAACTGATATCTTGTGTTCTAACGACTGACAAATCACTGGCATTTCTTGCCGACAATAAGGACAAAACCAGTAAATGCCCGTTCGGCTAATTTGACGGAGTAGCTTATCATTGCAACAAGGGCAATAATTCATAATTAGTCACTGCTCCTACAATTATTGAGAAATGGATTAATTCATCTCAGAAAAACTAAGTAATGGCTAATATCTTTAGGAAAATAAGAAAGGTATCACCAATCGTCGCTCCTTTTTCTTATTGCTACCTTTCTTAATAAATAATGGGTTAGGCTACGAGAAACTCCTAACCCCAAGATCGCAAGAGGAGGAAAATGCTATAAAATTAGATTAAGATAATTGAGATTAATTGTCAACTATTTTTTTCAAAAAAAAGATAGTTTGTTAACAAAAGAACAATTAGCTGTCAGCTATCAGTTGAAATTTTCTTGCTTAAATAACTTAATTTCGTCAAGAAATCAATTTGGTTCAAAACTAAAGTCTGTTGCAATTCAGTTTTGGCACTATTCTCAACAACCGCTCTTGTAAAGAAGACTAAATAGAAATTTCATATCAAGTCTGCTTGAATAGTCGTCAATAAGGTTGACGCTCCTGACATGGGGACGGGGAGACTTGATATCAGTCTATTTTAATAGATTTGAGCTTTGAGCCTAGAACTAAAGTTCTAGGCTTTGATGCCAAAGGTGCAAGATCTTAGTTAAACGGACTTTAGCCTCTCAGACCGAGAATTTATTCTCTGTTGCTAGATTTTTCCAGTTGCTATTGTTTGCAAAACTCCCAAATTATCTAACAGCAAATAAGCAAAAATTGCCCCACCAACACCCCCGACTAAAAACGCACCAGAAAATTGGCTCCATCCATCGACAGTCTTAAGAGAATCGGGGACGTTTGGAACAGAGGTTGAATAAGTTAATCTATCTTTTGATAACTCTTTTTTAAAAGAAACCGTGCCATAGATAGACAAACAAATTGTCATAATGACAATTAAGGTACAAGCAGAAATTAAACCGATTAAATTAGCTTGTTCCGTATCGCGTAGCGGTCCTAACTTAACAAAAGGACCGAGGATAAAATATCCGTGTGCCATGCCAATTTCTAATCCCCTAGCGAGAGTAGAAAGACCAGCCCGATAAATCGGTAAATTCTTCAGCAAAAAGAGCGTAAAATCGGAGGAATTCACTGGAGTTGAAAGATTGCCCGTATAGGGACTACCTGCAAGTTTAATTACCGTATCGCCCCTCTGAAAATCAAATCCTGCTGCTTCCCCTCTGGCACGAATAGCGTGCCAAATATGACCAAAAAGAAACAGAACTGCGAGAACGAAATGAAACGTTGCCAACCAACCGCGTGCCGAGATATTTCCAGTACTGGTTTCAATTATGCCAACAGATCCATAAAAGACTTCAGGATAGACGGTATTATTGACACTGACAAAGTAGGCGGCTAAAAATCCCATGTAAGCGATCGCGCCTAAACTATAAGATAGATAAGCTTCTCCAGAATAAATCAACACTCGACGCGCCCAAGCTAGCGGTTTCGTTGCAATATGCCAGAAGCCACCCAGGATGCAAAGCAAACCAACCCAGAAGTGACCCCCGACGACATCTTCAAGATTATCGACGGCTGCCATACCTTGGGCGCCCGATGCACTAAACAAATAGCCAAAAATCTTGATGGGATTAATCGTCGGGTTAGCAATCATTCGCACCTCGCCAGCAGCACCCGCCCAGGGGTCGAATAGTCCGCCCCAAAACATCGCTTTAAACACCAACAAAAATGCACCGATGCCGAGAAAAATGAGGTGAATACCAATGATGGTCGTCATTTTATCCCCATCTTTCCAATCGTAACCAAAAAATCCGGCAAAGGTGGGATTTTCCTCCAGCACGTCTGGTCCCAACAAGGCATGGTAGATGCCGCCAGCACCTAATACAGCCGAAGAAATTAGATGCAATACCCCGATGACAAAATAAGGATAGGTGTCAACAATTTCACCTCCTACACCTACCCCAAAGCCTAAAGTCGCTAGATGAGGCAATAATATTAACCCTTGTTCGTATATCGGCAAGTCAGGATTGTAGTGAGATATCTCGAATAGGGTCATCGCTCCTGCCCACAAAACAATTAAACCTGCATGAGCGACATGCGCTCCTAACAACTTACCCGATAAATCCACAAAACGGGCGTTTCCAGCCCACCAGCCCACATTGGGAATTCGCCCGCGATAGGGACTTTCCTCAATCACTGCCGTCATTTGTTTTAACCTCCTTCGTGTAAACTTCTGCGATTGGTAATAAATCTGCTTTTGTTAACGATTTAGCCCTCACCTTCGGAGAGGGGTGCCCATTAGGGCAGGGTGAGATAAAAGAGGATTTGACATTAATTCGTCGGTTCATAGTTAACCATCGTCGGATTGACTCGACCTTTCTGAAAATCGAAACCAGCCGCCCGCAAAGCGTGCCAAATATGTCCTTGCAGGAAAAAGAACGCTAACCAAAAATGAGCATTTGCCAGCCAAGTCCGCGATGAGACAACTTCAGGATTGTCGAGAGAAAAATAAGGAAAAAGACTCAACTTAACCGACAGTGGCGCACCGTAGAATACCTCTGGATAAACCGTCGTATTGATAGAAACAAAGTAAGCAGCAATAAACCCCATCAGTGCCAGCGCACCTAAACTATAGGAAAGGTAAGCCTCTCCCGACCACACAAACAGCCGATGCGTCCAGCGAAAAGGTTTAGTAACGATGTGCCAGATACCCCCAGTAATGCAGATTGCACCTATCCAGATATGACCGCCAATAACATCCTCTAAGTTATCAACGCCAGCAATCCAGTTTCTCTCAACCACGCCGAAGAGATAGCCAAAAATAACACTTGGATTGAGAGTGGGATTGGTGACTCCTCGCACGTTCTCAATTGCTGGGTCGTAGATGCCCCCAAAAAACATCGCTTTCGCTACCAATAGCAGCGCCCCCAATCCCAACAAGATTAGGTGAATGCCAAGAATAGTAGTCATCTTGTTGCTGTCTTTCCAGTCGTAACCAAAAAACGAAAATTGGGTTTCTAGATATTCTGGTCCAAACAAAACGTGAAAAATCCCGCCAAATCCTAAAAAGGCGGAGGAAATTAGATGTAACGAACCAATGACAAAGTAAGGATAAGTATCGACAATTTGCCCTTCTTCTCCAACACCGAAACCTAATGTAGTCAGGTGAGGAAGAAGGATTAATCCTTGCTCGTACATAGGTCGTGCGAGGTCAAAACGACTAATTTCAAATAGCGTCATCGCTCCCGCCCAGAAAACAATTAAACCTGCATGGGCAACGTGAGCGCCTAGCAATCGACCCGAAATATCGGCAAAACGAGCATTTCCCGCCCACCAGGGAATATCGTTATTAATCTGCTTCAGCAAGCGCGAACTCTCAGAAACTGCGGTCACGGCAATAGATCTCCTTTTCGGTATTAATTGAGAAATATAGTCAATAACTCTATTCTTCTAAGCTTATGGCATTCTATTAATTATTGAAAGTTATTTTCGTTTAAATTAGTAAAATTGATAAACTTAACTTTAATTAACAAGACAAATTAATAGCGCTAACTTCGATCGCGTAACAATTATCACAGATATCACAGAAGATGTCGGTTGTAAAAAGACGATCGAATTTACCTCTACGAGCGATCGCGCTCCTAGAAATTCTGATACCTTATTAAGAATAGTTACTAATAACTTTCGATTTCAATTGCAATAAGGCACAATCGATCGATGTAACTTAACCTTCTTGTTGAAGGTTTGTAACAAATTTAACCAAATTGGAGGTACACTCTTGCAGGCATACGGAAATCCCAATGTCAAATATGACTGGTGGGCTGGTAACGCCCGCTTTGCTAATCTTTCTGGTCTTTTTATCGCTGCCCATGCCGCACAAGCTGCTTTAATTGTCTTTTGGGCTGGGGCATTTACTCTCTTTGAAATCTCCAGATATTCTCCCGACGTACCGATGGGAGAACAAGGATTGATTCTTCTCCCTCACCTGGCGACTCTAGGCTGGGGTGTCGGTCAGGGAGGTCAGGTAGTTGATACCTATCCTTATTTTGTTGTAGGAGCAATACACCTCATTTCATCTGCCGTTCTTGGTGCAGGGGCACTATTCCACACGTTTAAAGGCGAAAGCGACTTAAAGCAAGCCTCTGGTAATGCGCGTAAATTCCACTTCGAGTGGAACGACCCCAAACAACTTGGTTTGATTTTGGGACATCATTTATTATTTCTCGGCGCAGGTGCCTTGCTGCTCGTTGCTAAAGCCATGTTTTGGGGCGGACTGTACGACTCCACCATCGGAGAAGTTCGCGTCGTCACCGACCCGACTCTCAACCCCTTAACTATCTACGGCTATCAGACCCATTTTGCATCAGTCAATAACCTGGAGGATTTAGTTGGCGGTCACATCTATGTCGGCATTCTTTTGATTGCTGGCGGGGTTTGGCATATCATTACTCCTCCTCTGGAATGGGCGAAGAAGCTATTAATTTTCTCTGGCGAGGCAATTCTGTCTTATTCTCTCGGCGGCATTGCTTTAGCTGGATTTGTAGCTGCCTACTTCTGTGCGGTCAATACTCTAGCCTATCCGCCCGAATTTTATGGTCCCGTTCTCCAAATCAAATTGGGAGTCGTCCCCTATTTCGCGGATACAGTGGACTTGCCTCTGGGCACTCATACGGCACGCTGTTGGCTAGCAAATGCTCATTTCTTCCTGGCATTTTTCTTCCTGCAAGGACATCTGTGGCACGCACTGCGGGCGATTGGATTCGACTTTAGACGAATTACTCAGGCGCTAGATAATATGGGAACTCCCCAAGCCGGTTCTCCTGTGGTTAGCAAGCCAGCATCTACTCCAGCCGCGGCTTCGGCTGAAGGTCGATAAGCAATTTTTCTCACATCCTAAGTCAAGGGGGCAAATTGCCCCCGTTTCTAGCAATCAATAAACAAGTACTAACGCGAGGAGGTATATACTTGTGACAACAACTGGAATGCGTGCATCCGGAGCGCGCGATTGGAGTTGGCTATCGGGTAATGCCCGTCTCATCGATCTGTCAGGGCAATTGCTGGGCGCGCATATCGCTCATGCTGGCTTGATTATGTTTTGGGCGGGTTCAGTTACTTTGATAGAAGTAACCAAGTTTGTTCCCGACAAAGCCATGTCCGACCAAGGATTAATTTTACTTCCCAATTTAGCCAGACTCGGTTGGGGAGTAGGTTCCGGTGGGGTGATTACAGACACCTATCCCTATTTCGTTATTGGAATTCTTCATTTAGTTGCCTCGGCAGTTTTAGGAGCAGGCGGTCTTTTTCACGTCTTTAGAGGACCATCTATCTTAAAAAATGGGGGAGCAAACGCTAAGAAATTTCACTATGAATGGAGCGATCCCAAGCAATTAAGCTTAATTTTAGGGCATCATCTCATTTTTCTCGGTATAGCGGCGCTTTTGTTTGTCGCCAAAGCGATGTTCTTTGGGGGAATTTACGATCCTGCTGTGGGAGAAGTTCGTCTTGTCGCTAACCCAACTATCGATCCGTTTACCATTTTCGGCTATCTCTTTGGTTTTGCCGATGGACGGTGGAATCCGCTAGGAATGGCGGCGGTCAATAATTTAGAAGATGTCATCGGCGGTCATATTTGGATCGGTGCGATGTGTATTGCTGGTGGTGCATGGCACATTACAACCGAACCTTTTAAGTGGATTAAAGGCATTTTTACTTTTAACGGACACGGAATTCTTTCCTACAGTCTCGCAGGAGTAGCGCTGATGGCGTTTACGTCTTGCTATTTTGTGGCTTTTAACGATACCGTCTTCCCACCTGTATTTTACGGTTCGGATCGCACTCAGTTTGCTTTCGTTCAGTTTGCACTGTGTCTCACTTTCTTGGGAGGTCACATTTGGCACGCTTTCAAAGCGCGATCGCAAGCTATCGATCTGCGCGATAACTTTTATGCGTTTCTGGCAGGTTTTCTCGGACTCGCTATCCTAGTTATCTCATTAGTGCTGCTTTCTTTTAGACCCTAACTATAGATTGTCTGTGCCTAGAAATCCTGATTTCTAGGCACAAATTGGCAAGATGTCATGAATAAAATCCAGGTTAATCTAGGCATTACCCAAGAAACGCTATTAATTTAATTTATTAATTATTTTATTAGCCGCCCTTCCCGCCAAGCTATAACCGTGCGATAGGCTCTGCCGCTGCCCAAAGGGCGATCGCGCTAAAAATTTCCTTAACCCAAACCCAGCATCTCGCACAACAACTAGATGAGAAGCTTTTTAAACAACAAAAAGGTTGTTTAAAGCAATGAGTACCGATTCTCTCTAAGTTTTGCGATCGAGATGTTAAATTAATCTCAAGATTTTCTAGAAAAATTATATAGCTTATTTAGAATTATTAGCAAGTAGTTGTTAAGTAAGGTCTGGCATGGACGACGACCCAAACAACCGACCCAGAAAATCGCACAAAAATCGCCACGGTTGGGAATTTACCTTCATAGAAGAAACCTTAGACATTGAATCCGAAACAAGTGAGTCGGTAGAACTTGCGCCGGAGTTTAGCGAGAGCAACTCAGCGGTCGAGCAAGTCTTTCCGTTAACGACCACCCAAGTCGGCGATCGCATGTGGATTGTAGGCTTTAGCGGCAAAGGTGGAATCAGTCGCCTGCTCAGTTTGGGATTGATTCCAGGAGCCGAAGTGGAGGTAATTAGTTGTACTCCAGGCGGATCGGTCATTGTCAAATTTCAGAACAATCGTCTCGGTTTAGGAGCAGGGATGGCAAATCGAGTCCTGGTTACGGATAATCCCGTTTTTAAAACTCGGAGGAAGGAACGTCAAATAAGTGCGGACACCAGTATCCACTTACAGGATCTACCAGTGGGGGCGAGAGGTCGCGTCGTCGGTTACGAGCAATCGGGTGGCGGCTATAAAAGAAAACTGCTGTCAATGGGACTGACACCGGGGATAGAATTTAAAGTCATTCGTCACGCTCCCCTGGGCGACCCCGTAGAAATCGAGGTGCGGGGTTTTAAACTCAGCCTTCGCAAACAAGAAGCCGATGCTTTGATTGTAGAGGAGGTAGACAATGCCTGAGACAAAGACCTTGACCATCGGACTGGCGGGCAATCCCAACTGCGGTAAAACGACCCTCTTTAACGCCTTAACGGGAGCCAATCAGCGAGTAGGTAACTGGCCGGGGGTAACGGTCGAACGCAAAGAAGGGAGCTATTGCTACAACGGCAACGCGATCGCGGTTGTTGACTTACCTGGGGTCTATTCCTTAGATGCAGAAGATGAAGAGACGAGTTTAGATGAATTGGTGGCGCGAGATTATCTTTTGTCTGGAGAAGCCGATTTAATCGTCAATATCGTTGATGCTTCTAACTTAGAGCGCAATCTTTACCTGACTACTCAGATGCTGGAAATGGGCGTGCCGATGGTAATCGCGCTTAATATGCTCGATGTTGCCAAAGAGCAAGGGATACGGATCGATCCGTCAGTGCTATCAGAGCGTTTAGGCTGTCCCGTTATCCCTACTGTCGCTTCGCGGGAAGAGGGCATAGAAATTCTCAAGGAAATCATCGCTCGCCAGGCGAACAATCCCAGCCGTCTCGAACGCTACGTTGCTTATCCAGCCGTCATCGAAGAAGCGATCGCTTCTCTAATTCCTTTGCTAATGGAATGCAGTCCTCAAGGGACAGTCGCACCGCGCTGGCAGGCTATCAAACTCCTGACCTACGATAATACAGCCATCCCCGCTGCCGGAGGCAGGGAGTTAGAAAAGCTAGTGGTGGAACACCGCCGCCAGATCCATCAAGTACTGGGAGAAGATATCGATATCATCATTGCCGATAGTCGCTATGGCTTTATCCATCAGATTGCGACAGGAGCGGTAGAACATCCCCAGGAAGCAAAAGCTCATGTTTCCGACCAAATCGATCGCGTTGTCCTCAATCGTTGGTTGGGCATTCCGATCTTTTTGTTCGTCATGTATTTGATGTTCCTGTTTACGATTAATATCAGCAGTGCTTTTATCGATTTCTTCGACATTGCAGCGGGGACGATTTTTGTCGATGGCTTCGGTACATTGCTAAGCAAAATCGGCACGCCAGAATGGTTGAAAGTTTTGCTAGCAGATGGGGCTGGCGGTGGCATTCAGACGGTTTCTACCTTTATTCCCGTCATCGGGTTCCTTTTCCTGTTCCTCTCCTTCCTAGAAGACTCCGGTTACATGGCGCGAGCGGCTTTTGTCATGGATCGATTCATGCGTTTTATCGGTCTTCCAGGCAAATCTTTCGTGCCGATGTTAGTGGGATTTGGTTGCAACGTGCCTGCGATTATGGCGACTCGTACCTTAGAAAATCAACGCGATCGCTTGATGACAATTGCCATGAATCCCTTCATGTCCTGCGGCGCGAGATTGCCCGTCTACGCGCTTTTTGCCGCCGCTTTCTTCCCCGTTGCCGGGCAAAATGTTGTCTTTGGTCTCTACTTGATTGGCATTGCGATCGCGATTCTTACGGGGTTAATCCTCAAAAATACCCTCTTCCAAGGACAAGCATCGCCTTTTATTATGGAACTGCCTCCTTACCATCTCCCCAGACTCAAAGGAGTACTCTTGCGTACCTGGGAGCGACTGAAAGCCTTTATGGTGCGGGCGGGGAAGGTCATTGTTTTAATGGTAATCGTACTGACCCTATTAGGTTCTATCGGGACTGACGGCTCCTTTGGCAACGATAATAGCGAAAAATCCCTTCTCAGTTCCATAAGCCGTTCGATTACGCCAGTTTTTGCTCCGATGGGATTAGAACCAGACAACTGGCCCGCCACCGTGGGAATTTTTACGGGGGTTTTGGCAAAAGAAGCAATGGTGGGAACTCTGAACTCAATTTATGGCAACCTGGCCCAACAGAATGCAATCGCGACCGGTCAAGCGCCTGAAGCAGAAACTTTCAACATCTGGGGCGGGATCGGCAAAGCTTTCGCTACAATTCCCACTAATTTAGCAGCAGTTCCTGCCCAGCTACTCGATCCCCTTGGTTTAAATATTGGCGACGTGCAAGATGTCAACGTGGCTGCCGAAGAGCAAGAAGTGGCAGTAGGAACCTTTGGCGCGATGGTGAAGCGTTTTGACGGAAAAGTAGGTGCTTTTGCCTATCTTTTGTTCGTACTGATGTATTTTCCCTGCGTTGCGGCGACTGGGACAGTCTATCAGGAAACCAACTTGCAGTGGACGCTATTTGTGGCGTTCTGGACGACGGGGTTGGCTTACTGGAGTGCGACGATGTTTTATCAAGTGGCAACTTTTTCGCAACATCCTGGTTTTTCTACAGCTTGGATCGTCGGACTGGCGGTCGTCATGGTCGGTACTATTGCTGCGCTGAGAATAGCGCGACCCCTTTGTTGGCCGATACCTCAAACTCAGAAACGCGAGCGATCGCTTGTCAGTCGTCGATAGCAAGACGCAAACTATGATTTTGACTGAAATTCAGGAATTTATCTGCCAGTCTCGCCAAGTTTCTTTGGCAGACATGAAACTTCATTTCCGCATGAATGAGGAGACTCTCCGACCAATGCTCAAAAAGCTGCTTAAAAAAGGACGAATTCGTCAGTTACCGATTCCCCAGAGATGCGATGGCTGTATTTGTTGCCATCTCGATACCTTGGAAGTTTACGAGTGGGTCGGCATAGACAAATAATCAGTAGACCGAAAAGTTTTGCGATCGCTCTAAAAGCTTCTAGTTTATCTAGTTCGGGAAAACACTAGCGTCAATATCCTAGTTATAGCAGTTTTCAGTTAGATGAGAAACGGGCATTGGTCGATGGAGGAAAGGGGAAGCCGACGCACACGCGGGAGCGAGCAACCCCCCTTATCAAGGGGGGATAGCGAAGCTTCTTTGAGCATCGAGGGGAAGGGGGAAAAAATACTGTATTCTATTCACTTGCCAATTGCTGTAACTGACAAAACTCAAATCGCCCTCACCCCAACCCCTCTCCCAGAGCGGGAGAAGGGCTTTCCACTTAAGACTTTGACCTGAAGTCCCTTCGCCCCTTGGGGGAGAAGGGATTTAGGGATGAGGGGACAAAGTCAACCGCCAGGAAATTAATTTCCTGGCTGATAGTATAAGTCCGTTAAAATGGACTGAAATAATCGTAGATAGTCATCTTTAGATGACTTTGGCTATTAGCCCCGAATTTATTCGAGGGCTTCCGTGTACTTTGTCAATAAAGCTTAAAAGCATGGCGAGCCGACTCAATTGGGTGAGATGATAGAATTAACGGCCCAATAGACCTTCCCCTGTCTCAACTATCCTTACGTGGATCGCTTCTTTAGGTTGATAGGACTTCCAGGAATGACTGTGGGGTCGTTGTGATGGCTAGTAGCAGTCGGAGGTCACGGGTGATGGGAGAGGAAGCCAGAACTCGAACGGTTAACTATCGCATCGTTCATTTCATGCCGGGACGAGTGCGCTTTCGCGTGCCCAGATTAGCAAGAGATCCCGACTATGCTCGTCGCTTGCAAAGATTAATCGAATCCGATTCCCACGTCACCCAGGTACGCCTACAATCTGCTGCCGCTTCCATCGCTATCCGCTATCAAACTCAATTGGCATCCGAAGCAAAGGTGAGAGAGCATTTAATTTGCCTGATTCAAGCCGCAGATGTAGATGAAGGTTGTCCGTCAGCCGCTCCCTCAACAGAGACGGAATCGGGCGATTGGTCTGAGTTAAAATTACCTGCCCTCGCTACTCTCCTGGCACTATGCAAAGAAGTATGGCGATTGCCCATTCCCCAATCGATGGTGTCTGCTTCGGTGGCTGTCGCCGGGTTGCCCGTTGCCAAACGAGCGACTCAGAGCCTTGTAGGGAAAAAAAAACTGAATATTGACTGCTTAGATTTAATTGCCCTCATCCTGTCATCGATGCAGGGGCGATGGCTGACTCCTGCTCTATTATTACTGCTGCACGAATTGGGCGATCTCATCCGCGATCGCACTGCCAACTCTTCTACCCGTCGAGCAGCCAACTTACTCTCTAGTATCGGTCATTTTGCCTGGGTAGAACGCAATGGCAAACAACAGGTTCCCATTGAAGAAGTGCGAGTCGGCGATACCGTTATCGTCTATCCCGGCGAACAAATTCCGGTTGACGGTCGAATCCTCAAGGGAACAGCCATAATCGACGAGCAAAAACTGACAGGCGAATCGATACCAGTCGTTAGGGAGACAAGACAATCGGTTTATGCCTCAACCCTGGTGCGCTCTGGCGAAATCTATATCCGGGCGGAACGAGTGGGCAACCAAACCCGTGCGGGAGCTAGCGTCGAGTTAATTCAGCAGGCTCCCGTTTACGACACGCGCATGGAAAATTATGCTGCCAACATTGCCGAGGTTGCCGTCCTTCCCGCCTTGTTCTTAGCCGGAGGCATTTGGGCAGTTACCCGCAATCCTGCTAGAGCCGCTTCTATCCTAACCCTGGACTTTGTGACGGGAATTCGGGTGTCTCTGCCGACAACTTTTTTAGCTGCCCTTAACCATGCTGCACGGCACGGGGTTTTAATTCGTAGCGGACGCGCCTTAGAGAAATTAGCCCAAGTCGATACCTTGGTCTTCGACAAAACGGGAACGCTGACTCAAGGCGATTTGCAAGTGGTCGGGGTAAAAGCGGTAACGGGCAGGATGTCAGAAATGAGAATCCTAGAACTGGCGGCAGCAGCAGAACAGCGCCTCACCCATCCCCTAGCGGAAGCGATCGCGCGCTATGCTCAGTTACAGAAAACACGGATTTTGCCGCGCGGCGAGTGGAATTACGAGCTAGGTTTGGGGATACGCGCAGAAATTGATGGCGAGACGGTTTTGGTTGGTAGCGCTCGCCTTCTCAAACAAGCCGGAATTCATCTAGACTGCTTCTGGGAAGACCATTCCTGCTTGCTGGAGGATTGCCAGAACTATCCCGATTGCCCGATTTCTGCCGATGCTTCTCTCATTTACGTCGCCAGTCAAGGTCAATTCCAAGGCACGATTCAATATGCCGATCCCCTCCGTCCTGAGAGCCAGCAGGTCATTCAAACCCTGCTAGACCAGTATGGCATGGAAGTATACGTGTTGACGGGAGATAACCCCAAACGCGCCTTGGCTGTCGCCTCTGCTTTGGGAATTCCCCCAACGCAAGTTTGTGCCGAGGCTTTCCCCGAACAGAAAGCCGAGATCGTCCGCCAGCTGCGCGACTCTGGCAAGACGGTTGCTTTTGTGGGGGACGGACTGAATGATTCGGTGGGGTTGGCTTATGCCGATGTCTCGATTTCCTTTGGCAATGCTTCAGAAGTGGCAAGGGAAACCGCCGACGTGGTATTGATGAATAACGATCTCAACGGTTTACTCGACGCGATCGCTATTGCTAGGGAAACCAAGCAAGTCATTGGACAAAATATTAATTTATCCGTCATTCCCAATGTAGCTGCCTTGTCGCTGGCTTCTACCGTCGGACTGCACCCGCTTGTGGCTACAGTCGTTCACAATGGTAGCGCGATCGCGGCTGGCTTAAATGGCTTGCGCCCTCTCCTACAACACCATTACAGCAATTGAGAGCGTTTTTGACGACTAACTGGCGGATTTAGCTGCTGTTATTTCTGCTGAGATTAGAGAACGAGCAAAACGATCTTTATTGTAATAATAATCGTTTTTATAAAAGATGAAGTTTTGTAGAGTGCGATCGCACAAGCCTAACTTCGCGATCGCCTATTCGGGGTTTCCCTAAATCGAGAAGCTATGATGCTCGCTTTTCAAGCCGTTCGGCAATCCAGACTTTGATGATTGATTGGCGGCTCACGCCGAGACGATTCGCCTCTCGATCGAGGGCATCGATCATCCAGACGGGAAAATCCACATTGACTCGTCGTTGCTCGTGTTCGGGACGACGCGCTTGACTGAGTTCGAGGAACTCGGTGATGTTTTCGTTGTTATCAAACTTCTCGTCAAACTCATTTGCTTTCATAAAGCTCAACCTCCTCTGTGCGAGCGCGTCGAACTGAAATAATGCGAATATTTTCTGCCCGATAAGTAATGATGGCCGACCAGTGCTTGCGTCCGATCTTGCCAATCACTAGAAATCGCGGCTCATCGATGACTTTCGCAGGGATCTCGATCCGGTCGAGGTCTTGAAAGATCGCCTGTGCCTCCTCAAATTCGAGCGGCTCTTGTTCTCGTCAAATTCAAAAGCTATACTGTATCTATATTATAAGCATACCAAAAATATAGTGTTTTTGCAACCTCTCTAAGTAGTAATTTACCGAGATCTAACGAGGTACGAAATGGGACTAGCTTTGCAATTGGAATACCTCGATTTGAGATAACAATTTCTTCTCCAAGTTCCACACGAGATACTAACTGAGAGAGATTTGTTTTGAGATTCCTCTTGCTATTTGAGAATTGATTTCAATTAACTCTTATGATACAGTTGAGACGAGCGAGTAATTGCTACTAATTATCAATTGCTGAGGAAAATTTGAGCGGCGATCGCTAGCTCTCCCTTCTGTCTTACCTTTGAATTGAAAGAATTTTATGGAGCAATGGGCTAATCTATTAGTGCAAGTAGCCAAACCCGTCGTCAAAACCTTAGTCTATGCTGGCACGAGTAGCTTGTTAGACAAGGTTCAAGCCGAAATCAAAAACGAGCAGCAAAATCAAGTAAGAAACCTACTGAATTTTCTAGGAATTGAAGATTTTATCGAGATTTTTAGGAAATTAAACGAATTTACTGATTCAGATGCCCAAGAGCAACGCTTAGAATCAGAAAATCTAGCGTTCCTGCAAATTGCCGAGCGATCGCGACAGACAATGCTCCAACTGCCGGAAATTTACAAAATCCTCGAACATTGGCCCCTGCGACTATTGCCCGCCCAACTACTTGACGCTTCTCATCCCAATGGTCTCCTTCCCCTGAGAATTTTCCTTTCCCCGCCACAGTTTCCCTCAGATAGATTAGAAGCGCGAGAAATCGAACAAAAATTAGCGCAACAACTGCGAGAATTTCTCAATCAATACTATCCCTTGCACAGTCAAGATCGACCCACAGAATTTTTAGACGGTGTTTGGAAGAGTCAAGGGGTTCGGGGAGAGTGTAGCGTTAAAGTGCTGTTTTGGATGCTTAGAGCGGCTCCTAGCTTAATTTTAGAATCAGAAGTAGAGGGAGATTTTCTTAACGTTCGCCTAGCTTATTGGAGTTCGCAACAGGAAAACTATTACTACAAAACACTCCTAAAACTCCCTTACAAATCCTTGTTAGAAGAGTCTGCCAAAAATCGCGCCAGAACGTGGAAAAATACGAGAAACCGACTGCTAGCGTTAGGAAAAAATGCCGAACAAGTCAAGCGTCTTGGCGGCGATAATGCAATTAACCTAGCCATTCTCGAAGAAGCGGAAGCTTTGCAAAGTGCGGGAATCGCGCTTGGGGAATTAAGATTCCTTTACCAATTGAATCGAAAAGATTGGGAAGATCTGTGTCAATTGCTAGGGATTTGTTACTGTTCGATCGCTGGATGGGTAGTCGATCTTCACTATCTTGTCAAAGATGATATTCCCCCCCGTTTCCCTGAGTGGCTGCCTCAATTAATCCAAGAGGCTTCTGGGCTACCTAGCTTTCAATCTGCCATCCAAGCAACAATCTCAATTTATCCCCAGATTTTAGAAGAGATCGGCAAAAATTGTCCCGAAACCATCCCAGAACTGACGTTACAGCTTGCTCGCAGTTCGATCCACCTTGGCGATCGCGATTTGGCAAAAGAGCAAATTAGTTACTCCCTCGCACGATGGCTACAGTTGCATCAATTGTCTCGACTCGAAGATCTCCAAGAGTCGGAAGCCATACCGCCAACGATGACGGGGAGAGACATTAACTATTTAAAAACTCTCAAATCCTGTCTGTCAGATATTGGCGACGAATGGGGGGGTGTTCGACTAGAAGAGCTTTTCAAGGCGATCGCACAGCAAGGCAATAACCATCAACTCAATCGACAAACCAGTTTTGTTCTGAGCCATACTTTTACGAAGTGGGAGGAGGATCCGCCATCAAAAGGCAGAGTATCTCCCATTAGCGCGGCGGACAAAGTCGCGTTCCTTGGCATTAGTGCTGATGGAAAATATCTAGTCAGTAGCGGTAATGACAAAACGGTTGAGTTGTGGCAGCACGAGCGAAAAAGTTGGCAACCTTATGTCAGTCAAACGCTGACGGGACAAGAAGGAGAAGTGTTGGCGTTCGCCCTCAACTGGGACGGACAGATCCTCGTCAGTAGCGAGAAAACCCAGCAGAGAAGCTACATCAAAATCTGGAATCTGCTAACGGGAAAACTTCAGCGAACGCTATTGGGTCACAAACAGCCAATTCGCGCCCTTGCCATCAGTCCTTGGGAAAACGGCAGCGATCGCTATTTTATTGCCAGTGGCAGCCATAAAATTAAACTTTGGGACTTACATACGGGAGAATCCTTTCAAACGCTTTTTGGACATCGAGCTTGGGTTTACGCGATCGCCCTGAGTGCCGACGGTCAGTTTCTTCTCAGTGGCAGTGAAGACAGAAGTATCAGAATTTGGCGACTGCCGACCGGAGAGTTAATCCGCACGCTGACAGGTCATCAAGGCAGCGTAAGAGCGCTGGCAATCGCGCCAGATGGACGAAGGTTTGTCAGTGGCAGCGACGATGGAACCATTAAATTGTGGGATTTGCCAGCAGGAAAACTGCTGCATACTTTTACAGGTCACTCAGGTGCAGTCAACGCTGTTGCCCTCAGTCCTCACGGTCAGCATCTCATCAGTGGCAGCGAGGACAAGACGATTCAGATTTGGGATTTTCAGACTGGGAAACGGCTTCAGACGCTCGCGGGTCATCGGAGAGCGGTTCGGGCGATCGCTGTCAGTCCCGATGGACAGACCTTAGCCAGTTGCAGTGAGGACAAGACGATTCGGATTTGGCAAGCTAAGTTAGACATTTTGTGCGATAACGAACTTCGCTCCGCGATCGCAGCTTCCTAAAATTAAATAGAACTTGCTATCGCTTATCTGCCCTGCGATTCGATAGTTTTTGTCAATCTTTCTATTGCGCTAGTCAGTCTTTCTTGAGACTGTAGGGCAGGATCTAGCGCTGGTTCTTCTTGTGCTGCTACTTCTTCTTGTCGTTTGAATCTGGTAATGGCGCGAATGGCTAAGAACAAGACAAAAGCAATAATAATAAAGTCAACGACTGCGCCAAGGAACCTACCAATGGCGATTCCTGGAGGAATGGTTATCGTTCTCCAGTCCGCTCCAGCCATTGCCGCAAGTGGATTAATCAATGGCATGATGATATCTTCTACAAAAGAGGTGATTATCTTGCCAAAAGCGCCGCCAATAATGACTGCGATCGCCAACTCGACCACGTTGCCTTTGAGCGCGAACTCCTGAAAATCTCTCATGAATCCGCCGACCCTTCTTCTTACCATAGTTTTATTCCTTAAATTCGTTAAGCTAAAGCTTAAACTATGAACCGACGAAGAAATAGACGATTTTTTAATTTAAATTGATTCGCGAATTTTATTGACATCCCAGACTCTCTCGCGTCGAGATGCCCGTGACGGGATTAACGCCATCGGCACGATCGCACAATAGCTTAACTTGGTAGCGATCGAGTACCGCCCCAGAAAAATCTGCCCCTGTAATCGTCGTGTCGTAGAAACGAGTCCGAGTAGCGATCGCATCGACAAAAATCGCATTGGTCAAATCGGCAAAATCTAAAGTCACCCGATCCATCAGAGAATTTGTCAGGTTCGCGCCCTTCAAATTAGCGCCCAAGAGGACTCCTTCAGTGAGAATCGTATTGGAGAGATCGGAATCCTCAAAATTAATGCCTCGCATATCGGCGGCAGCAAAAACCCCACCTGCCAGATCTTTGTGGGAAAAGTCTTGATTTGCCAGTTGAGCGTAGGTGTAGTTAACGGCTTTATCTTGCGCTAAGACGGGGCTAGCATCCAACAGTACCCACAATCCTGCTAGCAGCAACAGTCCTAGCAATTCTAGCAAACGCCAAATTAGGGTTCCGATCGTCATCGATCTAATTAGTTTCCGATTTCTTGAGGAAGCTGTCACCTACAAGCAACTGTTTGGCATCCGCTCCAAGGCGAATGGTTAAGTCAGAGTCGAGATCGCCTGTAGACGATGCTTCTACTTTACCGATCCCCAAGTTACTTTTCAAGATGCTCGCAGCTTCTAAATTTCCCGTTTGGGCGATAATTTCAGTTTTTCCCAACAGTTCTGGCGATCCCTCCGTCAAATAAACCTTTTGAAACTGTTTCTGAGCCAGATAGTCTAGAAAGCGATTGGCTAAACCAGGATCGTTCGTGGCATTTTGAATGGCAATTTTGACTTTATAGGGGTCGATCGCTGCTAGTGGAGATTGGGCGGCGCGATCGAAGTATTCATCTACAATGCGATCGCGTTCCTTGTCGGCAATAATCCAGTAACTCTCGGCATCGGATTTCTTTTGCTGGCTGAAACTTCCCGGCAGCATAACCATTCTGAGATTTTCTTCGTTTAAATCCCTCCCAAAACTGACTAAAGCAAGCATTTCTTCTAGAGAGAGATTGGTGTCGATCTGCTGTTGCAGGATGCGCATCGCCTGGGGAAGGCCAGGGAGTACGGAAGGATTGTAAAGGCGTTTTTTCAATGCCTTTAAAAAAATTTGCTGTCGCTGCACTCGTCCGAGATCGCCGCCGTCGCGATCGCTTCGAAACCTGACAAATTCTTCTGCCTGCTTGCCATTGAGCGTTTGCCAGCCTGTTTGCAAATCGACCTCCAGATTTTGCGCTGTATCTCGGTAGGACATCGAATAAGGCACGTACACCTCAACCCCGCCAACCCAATCGACCAATTCCCGCAACGCATCGGTCGTAATTCGCACGTAGCGATCGATCGCTACGTCGTTGAGCGATCGACTGACGACTCTGGCGGCTAAAGCAGAACCGCCATGCAGATTCGCCTGGTTGATTTTGGTAAAGCTAGCGTCGGGAACTTTCACGCGGCTATCCTTGGGAATCGATAGTAACCGTAGCGAGCGATCGCGGGGATCGACGCGCAGTAGCAGCATGGTATCGCTATAACCTGAAAAAGATTCTGGCGTGCCCTTGGGGGCATTGGGAACGCGATCGATCCCCATGACTAGAATATTGATGGGGCGTGACAAACTATGTTCCAGGAGCGCTCGCCAACTTTCATCGGGAGACGGATTGGTTGCTTTAGCTAGGGGAAATTTGGCGTTTTGGACGATGCGAACGAGATTGAGAGAGGAAGGACTCACTAAAGCGATCGAAGCCCCCACGATAGCAGAAACAGCTGCTATGAAGCTAACCATTCCTCCCCAGAGGATTCCTAGATAAAAGGGAGACAATCGCTTCGGTTTTTGAGGTGGAGTGGGATTTTTTTGTTTTTGCGATCGCGCACCAGAATTTCTAGGAAATCTTTCTACACTATTTCCCATGTTTACCTCACACCCCTTAGCCAGCCTGCTCGCAATGCTGGAATGATGACATTTAGATCGCTAGAAGCAAAAAATTCTGAAAAGTTCCGTTTGTTTGTCTTTTGTTATTGGTCATTCGTCATTTGTCATTTGTTAGTGGTTAGTAGTTTGTCTTCTTCCCCTGCTTCCTTGTCCCCCTATCTCCCTTGTCTCCCACCCTCCCCACACTTCTCTCTTAGAACGTGAGACGATAGACAAAGCGAGCAAAAGTTTCTCCAGCGATCGGAAATCGTCACAGGTTACACTGTTATTTATGTAACTTATTTCGATTGCGATCGCATCCTGCACTGCAACCTCACCCAGAGCAAGTCTTATACCGAGACTCGCTTTATTTTTCCCAAAATATTCCTCAGATAGACTAATTTTAGCTATTTTTCTCAAAAAATTATATGAGTGCTCAACAACAATCGACCAATCTAACTGTTGAAGAAGCTCTTACAATTCTCAAAGAATATAGTTGCGTTCAGCTTAAAGCAGTCGAGTCACAGGCTGATAGAGAGCAACTTCGTCAAGCGTTACTGCTAGTGACTAGCTTATCGGAATACGAAAATTTAGGCATTTGTGCCGATAATGCTAAAGAAGGTTTTGCCGCCCTATCCAGTTATTTAAAAGCGTTGGGTTATGACACAAATTTTGAACTCACTTCCATTCCTGAAACTCAAGGTGCAATTTATCTCAAATTCAATACACAAAAAATGTCTTATTACCTCGACTCCTATACAGGAAGCTATCGAGGAGTTCTCGTTTCTTGTCAATCCGAAAATGATACCCTAGTCGGAACTTACGGTCATTTTCCTTTGGATTTATTTAGTAATTATTGAGGAATTATGGTTCATCAAGAGCAGATTTCTCTCTCTACCAAACCGAATGGAGATATGCACGATCTGACCGATAAAGTCGATCGCATCGTGAAAAATTCAGGGATTAGAACGGGGATTGCTCATATTTTTAATATCGGCAGTACGGCTGCCATTGGCACAATTGAATTTGAACCAGGACTACAAAAAGATTTACCAGAAATCCTCAATAAACTCATCCCACCCAGTCGGGAATACGGACACGAACAAACTTGGCATGATGGCAACGGACATTCTCACCTGCAAGCAACAATCTTAAGTCCTTCTCTAACAGTTCCCGTGCGAAATGGAAGACTAGAATTGGGAACTTGGCAGCAAATTTTTCATCTGGAATGCGATGTAAAACCTCGTCAGCGTCAAATTATTGTCACGATTTATGGAGAATAATAAAACGCGAGTTCGACAGATTGGTTCGAGAGGCATTCAGAAATAGGGAAAGGGAAAAAGGCTTCGCCCCTGGGGGCAAGGTTAAAGGAGAAAGGGAAAACTTTTATATATTTTTCCCCTTTTCCCTAACGCGAAGCGTTCCCCCTTGCCTCGATCGCTTTAAAACACTATCATCAAACTCGCGTTAAAATATGCGCGTCTGGCGTCGCTCCTCGTACAATTCTCTAACCATCAATTCAAAACAGTAACATGTCGCAAACAGTCTGGATCGCAAGGCACGGAAATCGCTTAGATTTTGTCACTCCTGAATGGTTTAAAACAGCCAAACGCCCTTACGACCCACCTCTTTCTGAAGATGGAGTAGTCCAAGCCAGAGAACTCGGATGGCGACTGAAATGCGAGAATATTGCGCATATTTTTGCCTCGCCCTTTTTAAGAACGATACAAACAGCCAATCAAGTTGCAGAAATTCTGAATTTACCGATTAAAATAGAAGCCGGATTGAGTGAGTGGCTAAATCCCTATTGGATGACAGAATCACCAGAAATTCATCCACAAGAATTTTTAGCCGAACGCTACCACCGAATCGACTGGAGTTATACTTCGAGAGTAATTCCTCAATATCCAGAAAGCGAAGAAACTGTTTTAAAACGCGCGGCAGAAACAGCAAGAAAACTGGTAGCAGAATTTTCTGAAGATATTTTATTAGTCGCTCATGGAGCGTCAGTATTAGGAATGACAAGGGGATTGGTAAGCGGAAATCCAATCGTTAACGCCTCTCTTTGCTGTTTGGTGAAAATAGTACGCTGTCACGATGAATGGAAGATAGAATTGAACGGAGATACTTCCCATCTGAGTCAAACAGAAAGTCAAGTTCGATTTAACTGAGATCTTGCATCATTCTCAACAACTGTTCTTGTAATTTCTAACGAAGACCCGATAAGAATTTCAGCTCGATTAAAATCGAGCTGAGCTTTGAGGATCTCCTTAGCGCGATCGTCGCTGAAGTACAATCTCAAGTTCAATCGCTATCGAAAATTGGCAAAGACCCATTTCAAACAGAGGGGATCGAAGTATTTATTAAATCTTTTGAGCGTTTTTTATCAAATAGGACTTATTTATGGACTGTTACAACAGTACACCTCGTTTTAGCTCTAGGAATTCTCTATATTTTGTGGTCTAACAAGTTTAAAACAAGCCAAAACAAAAGAAATAGTTAATATTTATAACTTGGCAAAGCTTTTGCTCGAATGATTTTGTTAGAGCTTATTTATAAAGTAAAACTTAAGAGGTTAGATGACGCAACATAATTCGCGTCATCACAGTGTAAATAGCCGCTTAATTTATTTGAGGTAACTTCTCGTAATCTTTCCTTTTTGTAGGTAATGGTTCGTATTTGATTAAAGATGCGAGAATAGAGCAAACAATCGTTCTGATAGCAACTGATAACTGGTTAGAATTTACCTTACGCTACGCAGTTGATTACAAACAGAGCCAAGGCAAAATTCCCATCCTCGATAACTATTCAAACCACTCACTAATTTTAGAGGCATGACGAACGATCGCGAAGTCTATACAAGTGCTTGTACTGTTCCCAAAATTTTTGCGCTTTTGTTTAAAGTACGGAAATAGGAACCTAGCGTGCCAGAGAAACCGATCTCGACTAATCAGTACCAAATTATACAATCATGGTGTCAGGAAAAATAAGCTGAAGCTGAAGGCGAAGTTGATTCTGATGATGCCTCAGCCAGTTTATTCGGTCGATTACGACCTAATGCGATTTAAACAGTTAAAAAATAGTCAAATTTAGGAGGTTAATACGATGGCACTTGTTCGTTGGGAACCATTCCGGGAAATTGACGCCATACAACGGCAAATGAATCGCCTGTTCGACGAACTGCTGCCTATCACCAGAGAAGCGCCAGATGGTATCGCCTTTGTTCCTCCAGCAGAAATGGAAGAAACAGCCGATGCGATTCATCTGAAACTGGAAATTCCTGGTATAGATGCCAAAGACTTGAATGTCGAAGTTTCCGCAGAGGCAGTTAGTATTAGCGGGGAACGCAAGTCGGAAACCAAAACTGAAGAAAAAGGAGTAACCCGCACCGAATTCCGCTATGGCAAGTTCCAACGAGTCATTCCTCTCTCGACTCGCATTCAAAATGACAAGGTACAGGCTGAATACAAAGACGGCATCCTCAAACTGACCTTGCCCAAAGCAGAAGAAGAAAAAAGCAAAGTTGTGAAAGTTAATTTGGGCTAATGCTTCTTTAACCAAGTGAATCGCCTTAACTCAGAAAAGGAGGTTTCGATAGTCATTGAATTATAAAGGGCAATTTTGGCAAAATTCAGCTTATTTACTGCAATAGCATTGCCAATTGCCCTTTTTTAAACAGCCAGTAGAGGGAGTAATGCTCATGAGTTCAGCCTTTGAAAAACCCCCAGAAAAATGTGTTTCTGCTGCCTTTAAAGAAGAGAAAAAGCTAGAAGATGCTATTAAACGCTTGCTCGATCGCGGCGTTCCTAAAGACAATATTTCTATTGTCGGTCGCAACTTTCAATCGGAAGCTCGGATAACTGGTTTTCTCACCAAAAAAGATGTCATTTTAGATGGCATGACTACCGGAGCGATCTACGGTTCGCTGTTTGGTTCTTTACTCAGCCTAGTTACAGGGGTCGGCGTTTTATTCGTTCCCTTTCTGGGCGCTGTCGTAGCGGCGGGACCTTTGGGAGCAGCTTTGTTGGGAGCAACCAGCGGTGCCTTGTATGGTGCTTTGGGAGCCGGATTGGGTTCTGTGCTGATGTCCTTGGGAATGCCTCAAGATAAGGCGGCAATTTATCAAACGCGCCTGCAAGCGGGGGAGTTTTTGCTGGTGGTGGAAGTCCCAGCAGATAAATCAGGCGAAATCTTTTTGTTGTTGCAAGCGGCGGGAGGAGAAGAAGTCGCCATTACCGATATGCAAATTCCTCGTCAGCCCGAAGGGGAATTGACCAGTAAGGAGCAAATTTCGCCAGAAATGAGGGCAAGTCTCTCGGATGAAGCGCAATCAACCTTTGTGGAAACCTATAACCAAACTTTGGGCGAGTCAAAGGATAAAACCAATGCCCTCATTAAAGCTTGGGAAAGGATTAAACATCTGTTCGATCGCGATGAGACGGGCACCTATTCCAACCGTAAAGGCAACTAAGACGGGAAACCTCCTCAGACCCATACTGACCTGAATTCTTTTGCAATAGGATGCGATAGGAGGTGCCGATGGCTGGAAGCGAATTTAAAGACTATTACCAAGTTTTGGGAGTGAGTAAAACCGCCACAACGGAGGAAATTAAAAAAGCTTACCGCAAGTTAGCGCGAAAATATCACCCCGATCTCAATCCGGGTGACAAGGAAGCAGAGGCACGCTTTAAAGAAATTAACGAAGCCCACGAAATCCTATCCGATCCGGAAAAACGTCGAAAATACGACCAATTTGGTCAGTATTGGCAGCAAGCGGCTGTCGGTGCCCCGCCAACGGGTGGCGTTGGCTTTGAAGGCATAGATTTCGGTCAGTATGGTAGCTTTGATGACTTCATTAACGAACTGCTAGGGCGGTTTGGTCGAGGGGGCACCGGACGCAGGGTTTATACTTACCGCACGACTACAGGACCCCAAGGTTTTCGGGAATATGTTGATTTTGGCAGAGAAGATCCCTTCAGTCGGTTTACCGATATTCCTACCCAAGATACCGAAGCTGCAATCGCGCTCACCTTTTCCGAAGCTTTTCACGGCACTCAAAAACGCTTGCAAATCGGGGATGAAACGGTGACGGTTCGCATTCCCCCAGGAGCCAAATCGGGCAGTCGCCTTCGCATCAAGGGTAAGGGACAAATCAGTCCTTTTAGTCAGCAACGAGGCGATCTCTATTTAACCATCGAACTCCTACCCCATCATTTTTTTAGATTTGAAGGGGATAATATTACTTGTGAGATTCCCATTAGTCCAGAAGAGGCAGTACTAGGGGCGCAGATTGAGGTGCCGACTCCCGATGGCAAGGTGAAGCTGACTATCCCCCCTGGAGTAGACTCCGGACAGGCACTACGGTTGCGCGGCAAAGGCTGGCGCAATCCCAAAGGCGATCGCACCGATCTGATCGTGCGGATTAAAATTGTCACCCCCAAAGAGTTAAGCCCCAGGGAAAAAGAATGCTATGAAAAATTGCGAGAAACCAGTAGTTTCAATCCCCGTCGAACCTTAGCGGAGGTGCGCCTATGAGTGCCAATTTTAGTCTGTCTCGGATTGTCTGGTCTCCAGAAGGCGATCGCCTTTACAGTTTTGAGCAAGCTGCTTATCTTACCCAAACTTCTGTTTCCTTACTGGAAAGATTTGCTAGTCTAGGATTGATCGAACCCGTTGGCTCTATGCTGCATCGCCAGGATTTAATTCGAGTGGTAAAGTTGCAACGATTGCGTCGCGATTTAGGTTTAAATTTAGTGGGTGCAGCAATGGTTTTAGATATGGCGGAGGAAATCGCCCAACTCAAAGCCCAATTACGTGCCTATCGGATGGCATCTAAATAGATAGATTAATCAAGAGGAATTAAATCATGAACGAAGCCAATCAAAATCCATCCTCTGAAATCATCATCAGTCCTGAAACTGATGCCCTCGTCGAAAAAGAAATGGCAGACCAAAATGCCGACTTAAAACAAGAAACTAAAGCCCTGATTGAAGCGATTAAAAAACGCGCTCAGTCTGAAATTCAGACGGCTCAAGATCTGACTCGCGAAGGCTATTTAAATGCAGTTCGTCAAGCCAGAGAAGCGATCGAACAAACGCAACTGATCGATCCCGATCGCATCGAACAGTCGGTGCAACTGATTCAACAAGAAGCTCAAAAAAATTGGCAGTCGATTATGGATGAAATTCATCGTCTCGGCGATCGCCTCTCGGAAGCTGCCAAAGCGGCTTGGAGTGCCCTCACCCAACCCAAATCTTCTGATTCCTAGACACAACTATGATTGCGGAAATTGGGAAAACATTAATCGTCCTTGGTACTGGTATCCTGTTGCTAGGAGGCTTGCTCTGGCTCAGTGGCGGAACGCTCAAACACTTTCCCCTTGGTCGTTTACCAGGAGATATTTTGGTGCAAAACGAGCATTTTACCTTCTACTTTCCCTTGACCACTGGCATTCTCTTGAGCCTTGGCTTAAGCGTTTTACTCTGGTTAGGAAGATTCATTACCAGTCGTTAATGTCCCGAATCCTCCCATGGCTATGAAATATCCATCTTCACCAGACCGAGGCTGGAAATCTTGGTTTGAAAGAGATGCCATTGTAAATAATCTGGAGTTTTTCCAGAATTTTATCGTGGTATCTCTATGTATTGGCTTGTTTTGCGTCATGCTGATTCGGTTGGGTGAAATGTTTCTTTCCCTGTTGCAGCCGATTAATTTTCAAGCCATCACTTCCGATATTTTGTTTGTTCTCATCTTGGTAGAAATCTTTCGCCTGTTAATTATTTACCTCCAAGAACAGCGGATTTCCATTGGGGCGGCAGTTGAAGTTTCTTTGGTTTCCGCATTACGGGAAGTGATTTTGCAGGGAGTAGTGGACATTCCCCTCGATCGCTTATTGGGAGTCTGTGCTTTTTTAGTAGTCTTGGGTGGATTATTATATTTGCGAGTCTGGATGTTTCAGCGATTTGAAGCGATCGCGACTGTAAGGAGCGAACCTCTCGCGCAACCAAAAGCTCAAGACCGACCGGACGATCGGCACTTTCAATTGCGTCGTCGTTCGTCATCTATCGAGCAATATCCCTTTTAATTAACCCAACCAAGATGATTTATCTTCCCGTTACCCTGTTACTCTTTTTACTCTTCTTGCTCATCTTTCCCTTTATCTGGCTAGCGATCGCTATAGATGTAGTTGAAGTGGCGGTTGCTAAACTGGGCTTTTCTCCTGGTTTTGCCTTGCTCTTATTTGCTGCCGTTATTTTGGGCAGTACTATCAATATTCCCCTCTATGAGCGCGTCTCTCGCGTCTCCATCATGCCAGACTTGGCAGAACTCTGGATTGCCCGATTTTGGGGCATTCCCCTACGGAAAATAGAGCAAAAAACTATCGTTGCCTTAAACGTCGGTGGAGGACTGATTCCTACTTTGCTGGCACTCTACGAATTTACCCGCTCCAACCCTTGGTTGATTCTGGCAGTAAGCACGGTCGTCACCATAGTGAGCTACTATTCAGCCCAGATCGTTCCTGGGATCGGGATCCAAATGAATGCCCTCGCTGCTCCCCTCACCGCCGCCATGATGTCTCTCTTATTGACCAATGGGGATGGCGCAGCACCGATTGCTTTTGCTGGAGGGGTCTTAGGCACTTTAATTGGAGCCGATCTCCTCCATCTGCGAGAGATCGAACGCATGACTCCTGGCGTGCTGAGTATTGGCGGGGCCGGAGTATTTGATGGCATTGCCCTTTGTGGATTATTTGCCCTGTTGTTAACTTGATCGTTGATTTGAGGAGGAATTGAATATGTTCAACGTCATTCGCCGCAGTCAAATCGTTGGTTTAATGGCAATGGATAGTAGCACTGCCACCCGCTATGGTACTGTGGAAGAAGTTTGGATCGACGATAGCGGTCGAGTCGTCTACTTTGCTAGCGATGCAGGCTATACGCCATTTGAGCAAATTGCTACCATCGGGCCTGATGCCTTGCTCACCTACTCAGAATTAGCACTTGCACCACCGCCATCCCTGCGCCGCCTTCACCGGATGGCAATCCGCACGCCTTCTTTAAGTACTCCCTTGGGTTGGGTAGAGGATTTTCTCTTTGATTGGGAAACGGGCGATATTGCTGCTTATATCATAGTTGGGGAGATTGCAGCACCGTTTGGTGGTCGAGCGGTTTTATTTCCCGATGATGTGGAAGCGATCGATGCAGAAGTAATCGTGATTAAAGAGGAAGCCAGAGATCGTCTGCAAAGTGAATCGGAAGGATTACAAGGCTTTTTGAGCGAAAAATCTCAACAGGTGAAGAATTTGGTCAAACGCATGGGCGATCGCTTGGCAAAGCTCCTTTCTCCCCAGGAGCGACCGGAAGTTGTCCGCGTCAAAATCAAAGAAGTAAGGGATGAACTAGCTCAGTCGGGGCAACATGACAAAAATGCCTTAGAAGAAGCCAGTGAATTTTTGCAAGACAAATGGGAGGACTTTCAGCATAGCCTCAGTCGCACTGGAAAACGAATGAAACAAGCGATCGATTCAGCTTGGAAGCGATTAACCCATTCATCTTGAACCCAATAAAAATACTGGATAAGCAACAACTAGCAACCAACCTGCTTTTCTACTGATTCGCTGTTTCGGGATTGCTAGCAAAATGACCAATACTAATGCAAGTAGCATGGCGATCGAGGGCTTGTGTAAAAGTGTGGCATCAACAATGGAGAGAGGACGAATCATCGCCGCAGCACCGAGTGTCATGGTAACGTTATAGGCAAAAGAACCTACAACTCCAGCGACTACTACCTCTGTAACGCCCTTCCTAGCAGCAGACCAGCATAAAATTACGAGTTCAAAGGCAGTGGCAAACCCAATGAGAGTCAGGGATAGGGTCGTTTGCATTTCTTCAACATTGCTAATCTGGCGCACGGCTTCCACCAACATAACCGAACCAACTGCCATTGTCACTAAACCTACACCCACTAATAGTAATTCCGTTCCGAGGCGACTTTTTAGTTCTCCGCGATCAGAAAGTTCTTCGGCTGCTTCTTCTAAAACCCCTGTTTCTCCCATTGCTGGGGGTTTGCGTTCCACCATCCAGATAATGCCGATATAAAGGAGATAGAATGTCAGTAAAATTGCTCCTTCCAGGCGATTAACTCGACCATCCCAAATAAAGCCAACGGCTGCTACCCCAATCGGAAACCCAAACAGAGCATAGCGCATCGCTTGTTTGCCAAAGGGGAGAGGGGCGACAATTGCACCCACGCCCAACGCTACCAGATAGATAGCGATATTTGCTCCAATGACATCACCAAACGCGATCGCTGGAGCATCTTTCAAGGTGGCTGCAATAGTGGTTGCTAGTTCTTCTGGTTCTGCTCCTGCTAATAATAATGCTAAAGCAAAGTTACTCACCTGCAATCGCACGGCAGCTTCTCCTAAGTTTTTGACAAAAGTCTCTGCTCCCCAAACGATGGCAGCAACTCCGATAATAATAACCAATATCCAGAAAACGATCGGCAATGATTCTCCGAACAGCATCCAATGCATCGAAGAAGAACTCGTGGTTATATGGAAGAGTAATCGAAGCGTCAGTCATCACTTAAAATTAATGGCGAGCCACTAAATTTGTGGAGAGAATGAATTAGGATAAAGTTGCCTCTTCTAGACTCACAGAAGCTTCTGGCAAGTACAATCGCTCTTCGGTAGCATCATACTCGAATAACTCTGCATAGCGTCCCCAATCAACAGCCGTAGAAAACTGTCTTTCTGCCTCTTGATGGGGAAAATGTTCGTCCAGTAAATCTAAGAAAAAATCCGCACGCATCGACCCATTTTGTTTTTCTCGCAAAGATTGCACCATACTCACAATTATCGGTACATTAGCTAAAACTTGTTGCCTAAATAAGTCTTTACTGCGGAGAATGGTAGTAGTCGCAAAATCTTTACCAATTTCTGTCAGGGTAATATCCCCCTGAGCAACCTTAGCAAAACCGAGCAATACCGCTGCATCGACAATGGGCAGTAAATCATCAACTTCCAACTGTAACCGTTCCGCTAACTTGGGCAAATCCTCTTTGGCATCAGGTTTTTCTACCAATAACTCTAACAGACCGCTAATTCCTCCAGCCCTAGCGTGAGGCAGTGCTTGAGCAAAGGGAGAACGAGCAACTTTGGGAGGTGCAGCAGCAACCCCTGTCATTTCCTTTTCGGGATTGGTCATAATCGTATAAATATAGTCCACCAGTTGTTTGAAGCGATCGCTGTTGGTAGGATGGGGACGAGGCAAGTCAATTTTTACTTCTCCGCGAATCCTTCCAGGTTTCGAGCCTAAAATGACCACTCGATCTGCTAAAAATACTGCTTCTTCAATGTTATGAGTGACGATCGCGATGCTTTCAGACGGAAATTTTCCGTCATTCCAAAGGTCATCAATTTCCCCCCGCAGGTTTTCGGCAGTTAACACATCCAGCGCACTGAAGGGTTCATCCATAAATAAGACTTTTGGTTGCAGTACAAATGCTCTAGCAAAACCTACCCTCTGCTTCATCCCTCCAGAAATTTCCTTGGGATAGGCACTTTCAAAGCCGTCTAACCCCACGAGGTCGATTGCTTTTAGTGCCCTTTGTTGTCTTTCTGCTCGGCTAATACCCCGTGCTTCTAGACCTAATTCGACATTTTCTTGTACCGTCAACCAAGGCAATAAGGCAAAGCTTTGAAAGACCATTGCTACATCCTGGTTGGCTCCCCGCAACCGTTTGCCATTGCTAATAATCTGTCCGCTACTGGGAGGAATTAAACCTGCCATAATGCGTAAGAGGGTACTTTTGCCACTACCACTGCGCCCTAATAAGGCTACCACTTCGCCCCTTTGAACCGTAAAATTGATGCCTTCAAGAACCGTAAATTCGCCTTTGCCATCGGGTAGAGGAAAGCTTTTGTTAACTTGTTCGACGGCAATGAGGGTATTAGACACATTTCGAGCGATTACCATACTTCTCTCCCGATTAAACATGATATTTGGTTTCTGCTAGTTCATACAATCGTCGCCAAAAGATGCGATTGAGTCCAACCACATACAAACTCATCATGCCAACGCCGAGGGTAATTCTTGCCCAATCCCCTACTTCAGTTGCTTGGGCGATGTAACTTCCTAAGCCATTGGCAGTCAAAGTTGTTGAACCCCAAGAAACAATTTCTGAGACAATGCTAGCGTTCCATGCTCCCCCACTAGCAGTAATTCCCCCTGTCACCCAAGCCGAAAGAATGCCAGGAATAATTAATTTTTGCCATTTTTTCCAACCTTTTAACCCCACATCGTCTGCCATTTCTCGTAAATCGGTGGGGATACTTTGTGCGCCTGCAATAGAATTAAATAAAATGTACCACTGCGCTCCCAACGACATCAGTAAAACACTGCCCCAATTAATATCGATGTTGAACTTGATAAATAAGAGAGTAGCCAAGGGAAAAATAAAGTTAGCGGGGAAAGAAGCGAGGAATTGAACGACTGGTTGCAATAATCTGGCTAATTTTGGATTAAAACCAATTGCCACGCCAATGGGTGTCCAAATAAGGGTAGCAACAATAAGAAGAATTGTAACTCGTCCAAGGGTTAATAAGCCTAGTTCAAAGGCTGTAAAAACTTCTCCCGATCCGACGGTGGTTAAAATGAAGTGGAGTCCCGCAGCAATTAATCCGCCGACAATCAGCAGTAAGATAAAGTTATAAATGCGATCGCTCTGATTCTGCATCATAGGATCGACGACAATCGCAGAGCGTTGCGGAGTCAAACTTGCTAAAACACGGTTAATCGTATCAGTCAAGGGAGTCAAAGCTTTACCTACTAACCGAGGTATCCGTGCCGTTTGCAGTAAATCTAAAACCCAAGATTCGGGCGATTCGGCTGCCTGAGTTTGTTCTAGTCGAAATTTGTCCGACCAAGCGATAATCGGTCGCCAGAACAATTGATCTACCAAAATGATAATAATAGCAATGGTTAACAATGCCCAACCCAGGGCTGAGAGATTTTCCCGTGCGATCGCTTCTGCAACATAAGACCCTAAACCGGGTAAAGTATAGCTTTGGTTGAGAACGCTAATTGCTTCACTAGCAGCCACAAAAAACCAACCACCGCCAAAACTCATCATGGCATTCCACACTAACCCAATCGTGGCAGATGGGACTTCCAACTTGACAAATCTTTCCCAACCAGACAGATGATACAAAGTGACTGCTTCATCGAGTTCGCGAGGGATAGTCCGCAACGACTGATAGAAAGAAAAGGTCATATTCCAGACTTGGGATGTGAAAATCGCGAAAATAGAAGCAGCTTCTAACCCCAATAAACTGCCTTTAAATAAAGCAATAAAACCCGTTACCGTAATCGATAAAAATCCTAAGACAGGAACGGATTGCAAAATATCTAATAAAGGGATTAAAACTCGTTCCGCTCGACGACTGTGGGCGGCGATATATCCATAGACTAAAGTAAAAATAAAAGAGAAGAATAGGGCAATAAACATCCGCAGGGTAGAACGCCCCGCATAATAGGGTAAATTGCGTATATCGAGTTCAATACTGGGCACTACATCAGGTGGCTCGAAACTAACTAATGCTCCGGCACCAATCCGAGAAACGACGGCTAGTAGAACTAAAGTCCCGAAGATTACCGCTATATCTGCTAATCCAAAGGGAAAGCGTCGTAAAGCTTCTGGCGTGGGAAAGGTTTTCATAAAGGGCGATCGCGTTTATAAATCAAGAGGATGTCATTCGGCGAGGTCGATCCTACTTCTGCCAATAATAGCCCATATCCCTCCAGCCATATAGCTTGGCATAAGTTTTCCAGGGCAATTGAGCGGGAATGCGATCCCAAAGAGAACCTTTAAATCAAGTCAATTTGACAGCGAGTCGCTAGCTCAATTGAAGGGCAAACTGTTAAAAACAGTATAGAACCAGCAACATCAGTTCAAGTTAATTTTGGAAAATTAATATGTTCGATCTGTTTTCAGATACTGTAGCTCTGTCGCGCCTGCAATTCGCGCTCACTGCTATTTTTCATATGCTCTGGCCCGTTTTAACCACAGGAATGGGGATTTATCTGGTCATCATCGAGGGGTTATGGCTGAAAACTAAAAACCTCGATTATTACCACCATGCTCGCTTCTGGTCGAAGTTATATGTTTTAAACTTTGGCATTGGCGTTGCGTCGGGTTTACCCATGGCGTTTCAGTTTGGCTTGAACTGGGCGCCGTTTTCTGAATCGGTGGGAGATTTTTTCGGGACAGTGCTAGGCTTTGAAGCAACAATGGCATTCATGCTAGAAGCCAGTTTTCTCGGCATCATGCTCTTTGGATGGGAGCGAGTCCCGCCCCTGATTCATTGGCTATCTACCATATTGGTGGCATTTGGGGCAAACCTTTCGACGTTTTGGATTTTATCGGCGAATTCCTGGCTGCAAACGCCTGCGGGGGGAGAGTTTGTCAATGGCAAGTTTGTGGTTCAAGATTACTTTCAGGCGATCGCCAATCCCTTTATGGTCAATAGCTTTCTCCATATGTTCTTTGCTACTCTAGAAACCTCTCTGTTCGTCATCGGGGGAATCAGTGCTTGGTACGTACTCGATCGGCGTCACGCCGAGTTCTTTTCTCGCTCCCTGAAAGTCGTACTAGCCCTAGCGATCGCAGTTGCTCCCTTGCAAATTTTCGTGGGACACCTGAGTGCCGAACAAGTCTATCACTATCAGCCCGCTAAGTTAGCAGCAATGGAAGCTCAGTGGGAAACCATTCCGGCTGGACAAGCAGCAGATTGGAGTTTGGTAGCGCTTCCGAGCGAGAAAAACGAACAAAATCTTTGGGAAATCAAAATTCCCGGTGCATTGAGCTACTTACTGGAACTAAAACCTACCCTAGATGAGCCAGTCAAAGGCTTAAAAGAATGGGAACCCGCTAATCGCCCTCACCTGGTGGGTTTAATTTACTACTCCTTCCGCATTATGGTCGGCATTGGCTTATTCTTAGCTGGATTGATGCTGATGAGCGTGGTGCAATGGCTGCGGGGTAAGTTGTCAGCGATCGCCATTACCGAGCAAAAATGGTTAATGCGTGCCTGGATTTTTGCTGCGCCCCTAGGCTACATTGCTGTAGAAACGGGCTGGATCGTTCGCTGCGTGGGACGACAACCTTGGATTGTTTATGGGGAGTTGCGTACCGTCGATTCTGCCTCCCATCTCCCTGCCGGAGAAGTCTTATTCTCTTTGCTAGGCTTGAGTAGTATCTATATCGTCTTTTTGATTGCCGCCCTTTACTTTGGCAGTCGCATCATTCGCAAAGGTCCTAACCTAGAATTGCCAGCTCCGCAAGCGATTAGTCAGCCCATTCTCAGTCTGCAACCCGCGCAACACGAACGCGATCGCCGTCCGGCAGAAGCCCAGCAGGAAACTCAAGTATAGGAGGTAGCAATGGAACCCTTACAACCGTTACAACAGTTCCTCCCCCAAGTCTGGTTTTTCATTCTGGGACTGTTTCTTTTTCTCTACGTTTTACTCGACGGTTTTGATTTAGGAGTTGGCATTCTCTCTCTAACCGCTTCGAGTGAAGAACGCCGCAGTATTTTGATGACCAGTCTCGGCAACGTTTGGGATGCCAACGAAACCTGGTTAGTATTGATGGGAGGGTCGCTTTTTGGCGCATTTCCCTTAGCCTATGCCACAATTCTCAATGCACTGTACTTGCCTGTGGTTATTATGGTGGTCGGCTTGATTCTACGGGCAGTTTCTTTTGAGTTTCGGGAAAATGCCGATCGCAAGTGGCTCTGGAATGCCGCTTTCGGCGTGGGCAGCTTTTTGGCAGCCTTGGGGCAAGGATTTGCGCTGGGAAGCGTCTTTGAAGGCATTAAGGTAGATGCCGACGGACATTTTGCTGGGGGGATTTGGGATTGGTTAACCTGGCGATCGATTCTAGTCGCTCTTACTTTAATTCAAGGATACGTGTTGATTGGCTCCACCTATTTAATTCTCAAGACCACTGGGGAGTTGCAAAATACTCACTACAAAACGGCAACCATTGCTACTTGGACAACGTTAGCTGGGGCGATTTTTATCACCGTCAGCACGCCGATCTTTTCCGAACAAGCGCGATCTCAACTATTTAGCGCCCCACTGGTCTATATCTTCGCAGCCATTCCTATCTTGGGAATCTGCGCGATCGCATTGTTATTACGAAGTCTCAAACGAAGGGAAGAAAATACGCCTCTGATTTGGACTTTTGTAATCTTCGCCCTTTCATTCATCGGTTTGGGGTTTATCATCTTCCCCAATATTATTCCTCCTAGCGTCACGATTTACCAAGCAGCAGCATCTCCTAGTTCGCTTGTTTTTATGCTCACCTTCGTTGGCTTTTTGATTCCTATTTTGTTGGTCTACAACATCTACAACTACGTTGTATTCCGCGGCAAGATTGTCGGTGAATCCTATGGCGAGTCCTAGATCCTTATAGCGAGGTTCTCTTTAAATAACTAAATCACTATTTAGTTTTATTATAAATAAAGAAATCGATCTCCGCACGGGACAAAAACCCTGGTGGGTTTAGTAGGAAAAAGAAGGTCGGGTTCTAGTTGATTTCAATCTAAGCAATCTATTTCCAAGAGGTTTTTATGACATCTACTTCAGCTTCGGCGCGATCGCGCATTACTCATCTATCCCCGAAGGAATTTACTAAATTACCGAACCCGCCTCTGCTCATCGATGTCCGTAGCCGATGGGAATATGCCATCGGTCATGCCCCCACTGCTCTCAATCTCAGCTTACCGCGCCTACTCTTGGGAACGATGCCTCTGTTTCGCCGTTGGCTGCTGCCCCAGTGGTTTCGAGATTTATCCAAAGAGCGAGCGGTTGCCGTCATCTGCTTAACCTCTCACCGCAGTCTCATTGCAGCTAACGCTCTAGTCAAAGCAGGTTTTAGCCAAGTGTTTAATATTACTGGCGGCATGATGGAATGGCAGCGATTGGGGCTAGAGACTCGCACGGGCAAGTAATTTCACCCATCTCATCTAATCGATCGCGTTAACCGAGAGAAAGAACATGAAAAAATACTGGTTTTAGGCGGCGCTCTGGGCAGAGTCGAAACAGCGATCGCGCGATTTAATTATAGGAGTTAAATTTCTATGGCAGCGCACAAACAAACCACCTCAAACTGGTTAAAACGTCTGTTTGCCTGGGGCTTAGAGCAGAACTTAAATAATCGAACATAGTTAGACAATCCTAGACATAATTTTAGGCTATAAGCCGATTATGTCCAATTTATTAACGGTTACTGAAGCTGCTCAACTACTTGGCGTGTCTACCAAGACAATAAGGCGTTGGGAGAATGAAGAGAAAATCAAAGCAATTAGAACCGAAGGAGGACATAGACGCTTTGAAGTCTTTTCATTACTAGGTAATAAGCACGATGCTTCTTTAACAGTGGCTTATGCGCTTAGTTTCTAGCTCTGACCAGAAAGAAGACCTAAAAAGACAAGTGTTGGTGTTAGAAGCTTACTGTGCCGAGCATGGTTGGTCTTATGAAGTTAATGAACTACACCCGACCCGTCTACGACCTCAGTCGGGGTTTCTGTCGTCTCATCGTAGATGCTTGCTTGAACCCTCCACAAAATGTAGGGGTTGAAGTAGAGGCTTCTACTCCACGATTATAGAGGCTGGTTCCCAACCCCTTTGCATAATTAAGCATTACTTGAGCCGCAGCAACATCTCTATCGCAGATATAACCGCAGTTAGAGCATTGATGCACTCGTTCGCTCAATTCTTTTTTCTTTTTATGACCGCAAACCGGACAAGTTTGACTGGGTGCAACTTGATGAGTTGGAACTTCGACAAAAACCCCTTGACCCTCATCAAGTTTGTACTTAATTAGCGACAAGATATTTCCGATTCCAACATCTAACAAAGAGCGATTTAAACCAGTTTTTTGAGCTTTTCTTTTACTGCCTTTCTTAGCTCTAACGGTCATTCCTTTTATGTTGAGCTTTTCGGTCGCCACCAGGCTATTACGGCTGACTATCTGTGCGGCGACTTGATGTTGCCAATCTTCTCTCTGTCTGGCTACTTTTTGTTGAAGTTTACTAACTTGTTTTCTAGCTTTCCTCCATCTTTTCGATGCCTTGATTTTTTTCTTGAAATTTGGCGAACGTTTCTTTCTTAACTTCTTAGAAACTTTTCTAACTTTCTGTTGGATTGAACCTAGAAATCTAGGATTATCTATTATCGTGCCATCGCTACAAGCAACCCCATGATAAGTTCCAAAATCTAAACCAACTGAATTAATATCTGTTTCTCTAACTGGCTGACAATCGACCGTGATAGAAGCGTACCATTTTTCTTGCTTCCAGATAATTGTGCAAGTTGACGGGAGCCCCCAAGTCCTAGCTTTGCCTCGAAGGGGGATGGCTCCTAAATTAGTTAAAACTAGATAACCGTTTTCTCCATTTGTTGAAGCTTTCCAACCAGATTTACACGGATATGTCCAGCCTCGGTAATCACGAGATGACTTAAATTTTGGTCTACCCCCTAATTTCTGAAAAAAGCGTTTATAGGCAAAATCGACTCTTTTTACAGTCGCTTGTCAAGCATGGCTACCTAGCTCTTTATATTCCTGCCAACACTCTTTAAAAGCTGGCAGAACATTTTGCTGGTCGAAATAATTAATTGACTTTCCAAACCGCTCGTATTCTACCTTTCTTTGATAGAGGCAAGCATTGTACAGTTCCTTATGGAGCTTCCTCCAATAGTGGAGTTTTTTCTCCTGTTTTTTATTTGGATAGAGTCTAAATGTTACTCGCCTGATTGCCATGTATGTATCGACCAACTATACTAAGAATCTATTTGAGCGAATGTAAGATGTCAAAATAAAGCCTAGAAAAGGTTCTCACAGCGTTTTTAGTGTACGGTTACACTTTGTCTTGGTCACTCATTACCGTAGGAAAGTAATAACCCCTCCGATGTTGAAGAGGTTACGAGAAATGTTTTGGCAGGTCTGTAGAAAGATGGATTGCGAATTGATAGAATTCTCTGGTGAATCAGACCACGTACACGCCCTAGTAGATTTCCACCCTAAGAACTCTATTTCTGCTGTCGCTGGCTCTCTCAAAAGTTCTTCTGCTAGAACTATGAAAAAAGATTTTCCAGAAGAAGTCTCTAAATTTTATGATGGCGTTTCTTTTTGGTCTAATTCTTATTATGTCGCCTCAACTGGTGGCGCACCTATTGATAAGCTTAAAGAGTACATTAAGTCTCAGGAAAAGCCAGTAGATTAATTGGATGTTCCGCTTCGCTACACATCCGTGCTATCCTTCCCCAATTTCAGCGAAGCGAATTTGGGGACTGCCGCACTCTCGTTCATGGGGTAAACCAAGATTGTTCTCACGCCTTTAAGGTTTGGGTTTCGCAGCAAGTCGTCAACGATGGGAACGACGTAACTCAAGCTTTTGCCCGAACCCGTTCCTGTGGTTAGTACATAAGGTTGATTCTGTCGGGCGCAGCGAAAGGCACTTTCTTGATGATGATAGAAATTAAAATTAGGAAAATAAGATCGGCAATCGGGATGCAGGATTCCTTCAGAAACGAGAGTATCGATATCGGCACTCCGTTTGTAGGCGGGATTGATTTGGATGAGGGGATCTTTCCACAGTTGCCCTTGGTCGAGTTCGCTGGCGACAAACTCTCTGACTTTGCGATCGCGAATTTTGAGAAAACTTTCGAGGTAGCGGCGGTAGTCGCTAATTACTTCGTCTCGGAGGTTGAATATATCTAGCGTATCGCTTTTGGCTTCGGCTTTTTTCTCTTGAGGGTGGATGCTTGCTTGGTGTTTTTCTCTTCCCAAACGGCGATCGATCCAATCGACAGTTGTTGGGCAAGGGACTCGCTGACGGTATCGGGGTCGATAATGTCTCCGAACTTGTCAAAATCCCAATCCTGGGGAATGGCAGAAAATAAAGCCTCAAGCTGTTCGTTACTGAGAGATTCTACTTCTTGACAGTCGAGTTTGGCTATTCCCATTCCCATGAGAGTGCTAGTCGCCGCGATTGCTTTTTTGTCTTGTTTGAGTAAATCTTGCAACCTAAAAACTGCCATTTATTTCTGCCTATCTCCCTTTGTTCGAGCCAATTGCCAATAATTTTCGTCGAGATGTTCTAAAAACTGACAACTCGTTTTCGTCCCAGAAACCATCAAAGCGCGCATGGCGCGAGAACAACCGACGTAGAAGAGACGGCGCTGGGCATTGAGCGCGATCGCGATTTCTTGGGGCGGCAGATTCTCCTCTATTTGTGGAAACGTACTTTCCGATAGTCCGACGACGACAAAAGGAAATTCCAACCCTTTTGCCGAATGTAGCGTCATTGTCTTAATATAAGGCGCTCTCAGGTCGATTTCCTTGCTCCCGACAAACTTGGCTTTGAGTCCTAGCTGGGTTAGTCTTTGGGCATATTGTTTTGCTCCTTGAATACTGGGACATAGAATCGCGCTGCCGTGTAGGGGCAAGCGATATCTTTTGGCACAGGTAATAAAAAAGTCGCGAATTTTCAAGATTTCTTCTCGTTCGTCGTCTCCTTGCCAAACTAAAGGCAAATCGCCGTGGTGGGGCGAGGGATATTGGCGAACGCAGTCTTCATCCCCCGCTTCTGTACCTGCTAGGATTTGAGCGCAGGCAGCGCTAATCTGTTGGGTATTGCGATAGTTGCGTTTGAGTAAGAGAGTGCGTCCGGCAACTTTCAAGTCGGCGTGGATTTGCTTCCAGCTAAACCCTTTTTGATAAAGCGATTGAGAAGCGTCAGCCGTCAAATATACGCTGTCAACCGAGGGGATTAGAGATAAAAGAAATCGCAAGGCAACAGGAGAGAGATCTTGTGCCTCATCGATAATGACAGCTTGGTAAGGCGGTGTAAAATCAGAACAAGAGACGACAGCCAAAGCTTTTCGGCGCAGTTGTTCCCAAGTCAGCGCGCCGTTTTTTTCCATCAAATCAGTCCAGGTTTGATAGGCTGCCCAAATGGCTTCGCGGAGGTTGGCTTTGAGTGGAATGCCCCGTCCGTTGCGAGAGGTGTTTTGATAATCTTCTAAACTGTTAAGCCCTCTCGATTCGATAATTTCTAAAATTTCTTGTAGGAGATAGGTAAGTCCTAATTTTTCTAAACTTTGGCAGCGAACTTGCCGATCGAAAACGTTTTTAGCGGGAATTTCTACGGTTTTGAGCGCGATCGCCAAACAATCCAAACATTGCTCTTCGCTGGCAAAAACCGTCTTTCCATAGGTTTTGACATAGTAGACCTCCTGCAAAAGTGTTACGCGATCGCATAATTGGAGTGGGAAAGAAGTTCATAATTATAAATGCCAGCAATCAAATTAAATCTCAACCCAAACCGTCTTCTTCGGTTGCGATATCGACTTGAAAGAATTCTGAATATTTTTAGACTGCGATGAATATTTTCAATTACAATCCTTTCACTTGCTAACTTACGATTAAACTTCTTTTGCTCTAGACTTAACTGTTGATTGCGCTTTTTTTGTTGGGAATTCTACTGTTGGGATGAAGTTTCTGAATTCCTTGATATCCTTTATCAGCCAAACATTCTATCTGTTGTTCGATTCCTATTTTACTATTTTTCCAAATCTTAAAATCATGACTTTTTCCCTTCTCATGAGCAATACAAAGAATTTGTCTCGTTTTTGCGTCAGCTAAAACTTGCGATTTTATCGTGTGACACTTTTGCCGACCACTGTAGTAAGCTTTTTGTTTTTTTCGGTCTTTCTATTTCATGTTCTGCTACATCTACTACGACAATTTCAATTTCTGTATTTTGGGGTTGAACAGCTTTTTTCCCAGGCAGATTGAAAAGTCCCGATTTCATTAAAATATCTTCTACTTTTCTGGTGATTCGTAAAGCCGTTGTCTCGTTTATTCCCCAGCTAGTTCCGATATGAAAATAGGTGCGATACTCTCGCCAATATTCAAGAGTCATTAAGATTTGGTCTTCTGCGCTTAATTTATTTGGTCGTCCTGTTTTTTTTGTAAGACTTTTTCGGCTTCTAGAACTTTTACCATCTCTTTAAACGTCTCTGGATATACTCCACAAAGCCGTTTAAACTCTGTCGGTTTTAAATTTTTTACTTGAGAGTAAGTCATAACTCGAATTGTAATTTGGTTTTATTTTACCTAACTTACTCTGACTTTTGCTGGAGGTCTAGTATTTATAAACGAGCGAATCAACTGTCGCCACTTCTACGCCCATTGCTTCGGGAGAGTTTCCCAACAGTTGTTCGAGGAGTTGTTGGGAATAAGTCACCAGGGCATTGGTGTAGGTGGTAAAGAGAATGGGTTTTATTCCCCATTCCAACAAGGTTTTCACTCGATAGAGGGCGAGGGTAGATTTTCCCGTGCCGGGACCGCCTTTGACGAGTGTGGAACCGTTACTGCCAAAAGAGAGCAATTTCTCTTGTTCGGGGTCGAGTTTGAGCAGGAAAGCGCTGATATCGCCACTGAAAAAGCGATCGAGGTCTTCGGGTTGTGCCAGGAGATATTCGGGTTGATTTTGAATCTCTTCAATGGGGCGGGGAAAGAGATTGTCGAGGATGCGACTGAGAATTTTATCGGGAATAGCTAAAGCAATTAAATCGTCTTCAGTTTTGACTCGGCATAAATCGTCCCAATGCTGTTGGGGTATTTGCCATTGTTGAAGTTGCTCTTGGGTCAAGATAAAGGGAAGAGGGCGACTGGCGATTGGCGAGCTAGTTGGGATAGAGTTGGAAGCAGTAGAATCTTCCCAGTTTTCGATCGCACGAGGAGAGGCAACGGGAAGAGCGAAGGCAGGAACTTTGGTTTCATAGGTGCGATCGTCCCGCTTGCGAATGCTTAACAGCTTAACCCAACCATCTCCAAAGCTGTAAAAAAGCCGATAGTCGCCTAAACGAACGCGATAGACGTTTTGTTTGTATCCTTTGAGCTTTTTCGCGTCCCCTTGGGCAGAAATTGGGTCTTTTTCGAGAATTTTGATTTTTCCTGCCACTTTTTTGCTAATGGCGTGGGGCAGGTTGAGTAGTTCGTTGAGAAAGGTATCAGTAACCAATACAGCCCTGGCTGTCATGTCGCTTCGCTCCAATTTACAATTTGCAATTCACAACCGTCCTGTACGGAGCGAAGGGAGTAGGAGTGGGGAATTAAAGATTGTTCTGGTCATGATAGGGAAAACGCAAACGTTAATGTAGTTTTAGTATTCCCAAGAGATTTGAAGAACTATCAGATGGCTTGCAAATTTAAAACAAAACCGAGCAAGACATTTTCCCCCGATAAGGTAGCAGGATTGTCTAAAACTTCTTTATCTTGTCCGATACGATATTCAATAATTATTTCTGAGTTTTGGCGGCTGGTTTCTCCTCCGGTTGGCGGCATAATAATTAATTCTCCTGTCGCGGCGCGCTCGAATCTGAGGTCGCGATTTGCCGAACAAAGTTGATAAAATTGTTCGTCGCTAAGTCGAGCCGTAGGTGGAAAATTTAGAGTTATCGCTGTCATATTTTTTTCTACCCTCGATTAGCAAGTCGAATATTCAAATATTATTGAATCTCAATGGTCTGCTATTTCTAAAGACGCGATCGCAGTTCCTTGATCGTGATGAATCTTCTGATTTTTGACATAATCAACCGCTTGTTGGAGCTGTTTGCTCCCCAAAGAAAATCCCCCATATCCTTCTTGCCAGTATAACTTGTCAGCCGATAAATTCTGATTCCAATAATGAGAACTACTACCTTTAATTTTTTTAACGAATTCTGCGATCGCTAAATGGGGAGGAATTGAAGCCTCAAAGCTTAATTCTCTTAAAAGAGAATCGCTCGACCTTAACACCATTCCCAACAACCAATCGATTTCAATCGATTTCCGCTATCAGACAGAGAATTCATTCTCTGGCTGTCTAATCGATTTTAATCAATTTTCGCGATCGGAGTAACTGACGGTAGTAATCGGCGGCACTTAATTGGTTAGTCGCGATCGCATCTCGCAGCAATTGATTGCTGGGGTGCTGGAGAAATCCCGTTCCTAAGAAAATTAATGCCTCCTTGACTCCATCGCGCAGGCGATCGCGTACCCGTTCCCCGTGCTGAATGGCTTCTTGATGATAAAATTCCAACAGGCACTTGTCGGCATCATCTACTCCTTCCGGTAGGCGAGAACGGTGGAATAGGCGATAAAACAAGCCAAACTCGGCAAAATTCTCTCCTTCAAGAATCTGTTCCAGATCGAACTCGATGTAAGTCAAGCGCGTCATCAAGGAAGAATCTCGCAGCAACCGCTAGCGCAAACCATTAGTCACAATGCCCCAGAGGTGTTCGGTGCGGTTGAGATATTCCTGCATCAGCGCGTGGGCAGATAGTCGCGGATTGCCCGATGGAGGACGTTCTTCTAACTTCAACCGAGAACCGATAATATGGATGGGAGGCTTATCTTCTCCTGATGATGCTCGGTGAGAAATAGCGTAAGTTTGCCCGTCTACGACCTCAGCTTTTGCCTGGTAAACTAGATGGTAGCCCAACAGTTCCAACAAAGGCACTGCCCAATATTCCCTTGTCAGGCTAGTAGCCGCATCCCCGTCTTCGAGTCGCGATAATCGTCTCTTAAAAGCTGCCCAATATGCTTTGGCATCGCCCCAGGCACAAGCAATCTCGTCTTCTAACTTATCGGTTTTCTTTAAACCAAAGTCTGTTGGGGATTGTCCTTTAAAATCGCCAGAAGACAAATCCGCAGTCAAATCGGCAGCGATTAAATTTCCTTCGATATAAAGCATAACGATCCGCAATTTAAGTAATTAATCCGAATATCTTGGAACCCAAATGGAAGTCCGTTTAAACGGACTTAAGCCATGAGACAGAGAATTTATTCTCTGGCTCACAATTGAGATTTTATAAAGGTTGAAACAGGTAAACGCCGAGAATGTCCATCGGTAATTGAGGCTTGACGCGAACTTGTCCTTCTTGCGTCATTGCTCTTACTCGTCGATGGGATTGTAAGAGAGATTGCGATCGCGTTTGGGCAATTTGTTCTAATTGAGAATCTAAATCTGGCAGGTGCGACAGCAGCCGTTCGATCGCTATTCGCTTGCGCTGTAAGGGCAAATCGTCTACAGGTTCTACTCGTTGCAGAAGTGTTAAAACTTCATCGTCGGATAACCATTGAGGCTGAGAAGGCGAACCCGTAAAACCCACAACTAAACATTCCTCTGCTAGTAAGGTCGAATGCTTGTTGCTTTCTAATAAGTACCGCAGGCGCAGTAAGAGAATCGAGGTTGGTACGGCTACGGCATCGGTGACTGTCACTCCGCATCGCGCCGCCGTCGGAGATTCCCGGTTTTCTAAAGCGTCTTCGAGTAAATACCGCGCCAATCCTTCTACTAGCGGATGGTTGCGTCCTACATACTCAACTCCTTCTGGTGCGGGATGGGAAAAAGTAATGAGACGCGGTTGATTTCCCAATGTAGGAATTAAGCAATGAGGAATATTGGGCAAATACCAGCCGTTTTTCTGTTTGATTAGGTAAGCTTTCAAGCGATCGCAAGCTTGCTTGACAAACTGCTCTACATCTGCATCATTACCTAAAATCCGGTCGGATTCGAGTAATTCCCGTTCGACTTCTTCGGGTTTAATCGATCGCTGGGCAAAGCGAGTGCGGTTTTGCTTCTCTCGCTCCACTGCCCTGTCCCAGTTTTGATGTACGGTAGCGACAGGGGATTGAGTATCTTGCAGCAAATCGAACAGACTTAGCTGACAATTAGCGGGGACTTTCTCAAATAAAGACTTGAAGACGGCTTCCTGTACCGTGGCACTATCCATCGGCACGGGAACAGTAATTCCTAACGTGCGGTAAATGGTGACGGCTTTGCGGATCAAGACTTCCAATACTGCCCCATCGACGGGGTTATCTTGTCCGTAGAGCAAGATGCACTTGACAGTGGGCAAGGGTTGACCGTAGCGATCGATCCGTCCTTCTCGTTGTTCTAGACGATTTGGATTCCACGGTAAATCGTAGTGAATGGCTGCGGTAAAATGCTCTTGTAGGTTCACCCCTTCGCTCAAGCAATCCGTCGCTACCATTACCCGTTGGGGAGAGGCTTTTAATTCATCCAAGCGGATTTCTCGTTCGTCTTTCGAAAGTCCTCCAGTAATGGCAATGACTCGGACGTTGCTGCCTTTCTTCTTCTCTAGTTCATCTCTAAGCGATTGGGCGACGTAGTTAGCAGTGGCAATGTAGCGACACCAGACAATCGGGTTTAATCCTTCTTTGAGTAAGTCTTTAACAAGAGCAATAAGCTGTTGTAATTTAGCATCTTTGCTTCCTTTTAGTTGCTCGGCAGCTTTGACAAATTCTCTTAACTTCCGTTTTTGGGATTCTCCATAACTCTGTTGTCCTTGTTCGACAACGACAGTGGGGGACACGTCGATCGCCATTTCTTGCTCGGTAGGATTGTAAACGTAAGTCGCTGCTAATTCCTCGTCCAACTCCCCAGCTAAAGAATCTGCACCTGCACCTTTGCCACTCAGACGAGATAAAGTTGCGATCGCAGCGGCGGGAGATGACATCACGCACCGGATAATTGCCAGTGCCGACCAGTAGCGTCCTCGCCGTTGGGCCTAGCTGAGACTGGCATCGGCTGTGTTGACTAATCCTCGTGCCAAGTCATACACCTGCTCGAACAAGGCGCGATACTCAGCAGAGAGTTGGTAAGGGGATTCCGATGATTCTCGTTGCGGAAAAGGTGTGTCGTTGCCCAACCAATTTTTGACATCAGCCCGACGACGTTGAACGAAGTGACGCGCCAATTCGATACGTTGAGGTTCCGTTAAAGCATTCAAATCCAACTCTTCAAATTCGGGTTTGAGTAACCCTAAAATAGACGTGAAAGAAGCCTCGATGTCGCTATGGGGCGTAGCAGTGAGTAACACCAAATGGCGATCGCCTTTTTGGGCAATTTCTTTAACTAACTGATAGCGCTGCTGTTGGGTGGCGCGATCTCCCGTCGAACTCGCTGTATGCACCTCATCGACAATTATACAGTTGCGGAGGACATATAGACTTCCCCGTTCAAATTCCGAATTATTTGCTTATTTTCGCGGAATTTTTCCCGTAAAAACGATCTATATCCATCCGCACTTTTACCGAAACCCGAATTTTGGCGATCGCACCTTTGACACTTTCTACGGTAGGATTGCTGCGATAGATGCGATCGCTGTCATACTTAACCTCTTTTTGACAACTCACGCGCCTAATTTCACTTCATAAGACTGGTGGCAGCTTCTTGTCTAATGACACTGCTAGGATGTTCCAGCAGCATCTTGAAAGCAGTCTCCTTTTCAGGACTATCTGGTAGTTTTCTCAAGCTCCGAATAATTTCCATTGCTTGCCAGACATCAATTGAGTATGTCAGCGCACATTCAGCTAACGGAATCGCTGCCTTGGGATTTCGTAGATTTCCCAAAGTAATAATACATCCCATCCGGGCTTCGGAAATGGGATGTTTTAGACTCTGAATGAGTTTGTCTAAATAACTGTGTTGCTGCTGCCAGGACTCAATATTAATTCCGCAATTGGGACAAACTACTGCTGTTGCAGGAAGCTTGATGAAACAATTAGGACAGAAGAAAGTAACCATTATTCACTTTCTACACGAGAGAACGGGCACAATGAATCCAGATGACAACATACTGCAATTACTCCTAAATGATACTTTTAGCACCTTCGATCGCGTCCTGGCAGGTCTGAGAATGGAACTGAAATCCCAGGAAATCGGCATTGTTCGCTCGGTCGGTCACGGCATTGCCCGCGTATCGGGTTTGCCCGGGGTGCAGTCGGAAGAAGTCGTGCTGTTCGAGGGCGATGGGTTAGGCATGGTCTTCAACCTCGATCCCGACGAGGTAGGCATTATTTTACTCGACAAAAGCGATCGCTTGAAAGCTGGATGCGAGGTGCGCCGTACCGGACGGGTGCTAGACGTACCCGTAGGCGAGACGCTGCTGGGGCGGGTAATCGACCCGCTGGGTCGCCCGCTAGACGGACGGGGAACCGTGGGAGTGGCGCAACGCTATCCGGCAGAACGGCAAGCCCCTGCCATTCGCGATCGCGCTCCCGTCACCGTGCCCTTGCAAACGGGGCTGAAAGTCATAGATGCCTTGATTCCCATCGGTCGGGGACAGCGGGAACTGATTTTGGGCGATCGCCAGACGGGAAAAACCGCGATACTCCCGTACCATCCATTTGGGGTTGCAAGTGGTACTGAAAGAACGCGCCCGGGCGGAAAATGCTGGCTTCAAAGGGATTGACTGGGCGGCAGCCGAAAAGCAACAGCGATTGGGCGCGATCGTCTTTGGTTCGGATCGGGAATGTGCGGTCAGTTCAACGAACAAATTGCCCGCTACAGCGTCGAGTGCCTCAACCGTCTCGCTCCCCAGCCAGCCGAGCGAACTGTCTTAGTCGTCGGCACTCGGATCGTTGCGCCTCTGGAAGCGCGGGGAGTGGCGATTGCTGCTAGCTTTCCCATGCCCAGTTCTCTGGCAGGCATTACCCCAATGGTTCAAGAACTGTTACTATACCTCGAAGCCTGGCGCTCCCAAGAGCAAATCGGTCGTATTGTCCTCCTCTACAACCAGCCTCGCTCTAACACCGCTTGCGAACCTCACCTCCATCATTTATTCCCCCTCGATCGCGCCTGGTTGGATCATTTGCAGCAGGAGCGATGGCACTCCCGTACCTTACCCACCTTTACGATGGACTGGACTCAGTTATTGGCTGCGCTAATCCGCCAATATTTTTTGGGAGCATCCACTTTTGGAAGAAACACCCAATCAGACAGCAAGTAAACCATTAAGATAAGCACAACGAACAGAGAGGATGTGATTGACACTTTCAACATTCCACTGTGCGCCAGAAATTTTGATCCTTAAACCAATTTGTTTAATTGCAGATTCAACTGCCCCTGAACCGATAGAACATAATTGTTCAGCCTGATAATAGCTGTAATTGACAATGCGAGGGAGATGTTTTTCCAGATAAGCGATGAAATTTTTAGCTTGTTTACCTCGGCAATGATTAAATAGGGTCTTGGCCGCTTCTACCTGACCTTGCCACAACAGAGTTTCCGCAGCTTTGAGTCGCTTTAAAGAACCACCAACTTTATAAAGATTTTCCTTCAGGTGATACCAATCCAAAATTTCACAGCGAGAAAACTGGTCTTGTCCAAATTCTCTCACCAGATTCCAGACACCATCATGTCCATCTCCCAAGCAAACAAGAGGGTCTAACAACTGTTGGCTATTGACATAATCAATTAATGATTGGTTGTCATCAAAAAATGCACCATAGTAAATCCCTTGCAGACGAACGGTTTTATAGTCTCGCCAGTGGCAGCCTGCTTTCGGTTTACCCCTGAGTCGGACTTTTCCTCCATCTACGCTGACTTCTGAAACTGATTGTTTAGCAAGTGGTAGTTGAAAATCTTGTGACAGCACTAGTTGTTGTTGTGTTGAATGACCAACTTTTACTCCTGTCAATGCCTCAATCTCGATTTCTGCTTTTTGGTATGATTCGTTAGCTGATAACCTCAAACAGCACTTTTGAAGTAATGGACTTAGGCGAGTTCTTGGCTTTAAACCTAGTCTAATAAGCTGTTTGGCTTTTAATTTCAGTTCCCCTACTAGGCTTTTTATTTTCCTAGTTTTACCTACTTTTGTTCCAGTTTTTGTTCGATAAAAAAAGGGCTATTTCTGGGCTGACTAGTTCTAATACTTGACTGCGAACTGTTTTTTCTATGCCTTCAAGGTCTGTCAGCTTACTTTTGTCTGCTTCTTCATACAGCAGTGTTGACAATTCTTGTAAGCAGGCTTTGATCCGTTCTTGTTTCTCTTGGTTCATTGTCAGCGATCGCACAGGATTATTTCCCTTTACATTTTCCCATAAATGGTAAATCTTCCAAAACTGGATGCTCCCTATTTTTTCGTCTGCTTGTATCGCGCTTTCGCCGAATCGCTCAAGAGTGAAAACGCTAGCCGTCTCGCCTCGATGCAGGTAGCCGAGCAAAACATCGAAGAGCGACTGGCACGATTGAACGCTCAATTTCAGCACGAGCGTCAGACGCAATTACTCAAGAGATCCTGGAAATTGTCGCAGGGGCTGAAGCGATCGCGCAATCTTAATGATACTAATCATTAATTAGGAGCGCATGGCTGCTTCAACCAATTCGGGAACGGCTTGAATTTGCTCCTGAGTCACCATCAAGTTCGTAACTGCTCGCAGCGAGTGCGAACCAATGGCTAAAAGCGCGACTCCCTTCTCTTGAAGGTTCTGCGCTAAGGTTTCTGCTGGAATCGCTTTAGTTTGAAAAATAACAATATTGGTTTGCACATCTTCGGGATCGATCGCAATTCCATCAATTTGTTGCAATCCCTTCGCCAAAATCTTGGCGTTAACATGGTCTTCTAGCAATCGTTCTCGATGGTGTTTTAGCCCGTACAATGCCCCCGCCGCAATAATCCCTGCCTGCCTCATTCCGCCGCCAAACATCTTGCGAAACCGCCGCGCTCGTTTTATTAACTCTTTAGAACCTACCAATGCCGAACCTACGGGTGCTCCCAATCCTTTTGAGAAACAGACGCTGACGGTATCGAATGGCTTGGCATAATCGGCTTCTGAGATACTTGTTGCCGCGCAGGCATTCCACAAGCGCGCTCCGTCGAGGTGCAGCTTGAGATTGCGCTCTTGACAAATGTGAGCGATCGCTTCAATCTCGGATAAGGGAAAAATCCGCCCTCCCCCGCGATTGTGCGTATTTTCCAGGCACACCAACTTGGTCTTGGGAAAGTGATAGTTATCGGGACGCAACACCCTTTCTACATCAGTTGCCGAAAAGATCCCTTTATTGCCCTTAATTAACCGACACATTACCCCCGACAATGCGGCTGGCGCACCACCTTCATAGTAGTAAATATGGGCTTCAGACTCCAGAATAACCTCATCTCCCGGTTCGGTATGAACTCGCAAGGCGACTTGATTGGTCATGGTGCCAGAGGGCATATAAACCGCTTCTTCTTTGCCCAAGAGTTCGGCGACATAGGCTTCTAGGGCATTAACTGTTGGGTCGTCGCCAAAGACATCATCCCCAACCTCTGCCTTCGCCATTGCTTCGCGCATGGCGGGGGTGGGTTTGGTAATCGTGTCGCTTCTAAGGTCGATTATCATATTATTAAAATTCGTTGTTAGTCGTTCATTGTTAGTGGATAGTATTTCTACTTTCTACTAACCACTAACTACTTGATGGGTAGCCGACTGAAGAACAGAGGGATTAAGAACTTGATTGAGCTTGCCACTGCGATAGCCTTCCAAGTCTAGGGTAACGTAGACAAATCCATAGCTTTGAAAAGTCGATACCAGTTGAGGTAAGTCGGTAGTGAGAACAAACTCTTTGATTTGCTCTGGCAGTAATTCTATTCGGGCGGTATCGCCTTCGGAACGAACGCGCAGATTCTTCCAGCCTAACTTGCGCAAATAAACTTCTGCTCGACCGACTCGTTGCAGTTTGGCAATGGTGATTTCTTCGCCATAGGGAAAGCGAGAACTCAAACAGGGTTGGGCGGGTTTGTCCCACCAAGACAGTCCCAATTGCTTAGACAGTTGACGAACTTCTGCTTTAGCGATTCCTGCTTCTGCTAGGGGCGATCGCACGCCTCTTTCTTTTGCTGCTTGAATTCCCGGTCGATAGTCTTTGAGGTCGTCTGCATTGACTCCATCGACGACGTAGGGATAGCCTCGCTCTAGGGCAAGCGGTTTTAGGGTGTCGTGGAGTTCGCTTTTACAAAAGTAGCAACGGTTGACGGGGTTGGCAGTGTAGTTGGGATTTTCCATTTCGTGGGTTTCTACCAACTCGTGGCGAATGCCAATTTCATCCGCCTGGATTTGCGCGTCATCTAGTTCTTCTGGCAGCAGCGAGGGAGAAACTGCGGTTATGGCTAGAGCGCGATCGCCCAAGACATCATAGGCAATTTTAGCAACCAAGCTGCTATCGATACCCCCAGAATATGCGATTAACGCCCGCTCCATTTCGGCAAAAATAGCTTTGAGTCGTGCTAGCTTTCGTTCGAGCATTTTGGATCGATCGGCAGTTAGTCGGTATTTATAATCGATCTTATCTCTTTCGTCGAAACCAATGGCTAATAACTAATAACTAATTACTAACCAACGCTTAAATCGGCAAATGCAAGGTAAAACAGCTTCCTTTACCTTCTTCTGAAACTAGGGTGATATCGCCGTTGTGGAGTTGCGCCAGCTTGCGGGAAAGGGTTAATCCTAAACCAGTGCCTTTATGTTTGCGACTCAAAGGATTGTTAATTTGTTGAAACGGTTGAAATAGCTTTTCTCGATCGGCTGGCTCGATCCCAATACCAGTGTCGATTACGCAAAACTCCAGCCTATTTTCCTGGCGCTGAACTTTGAGCGTAACCGAACCAACTTCAGTAAACTTGATAGCATTAGAAAGCAAGTTGACTAAAATCTGCTTAATGCGACGGCGATCGGCGTGGCAAAAATCGACGCCGGGGCAGATTTCTAGTCGCAAGTCTAACCCTTGTTCTCTTGCTCGCGACTCTACCATAGAGAGGGAAGCGATACACAAATCCTCAACTGGTAATGTTTCTAGAAAAAGTTCTTCGCGATTGGCTTCAATTTTTGCAATATCTAAGAAATCATTGACTAAAGACAATAAGTGTTCGCCAGAAGCCGCAATAGCACTTACGTATTGCTGCTGTTTTGGATTGAGCGACCCATAAATTTCATCTTTTAACATGCGAGCAAAGCCTAAAATTCCCGTTAAAGGCGTGCGTAGCTCATGATTAATATGAGAGAGAAATTCACTTTTTGCTAGATTGGCAGCTTCAGATTGTTGCTTTTCTACTTCTAGGTTTTTAGCGCGTTCTTCCAGTTGTTTCAAGGTTTCTTGAGTTTGAGCGATATAGAGAGCGATCGCAATTTGTTCGGCAATAGATTTAAGAATATTAATTTCTTCAAACGTAAAAGTTTTTCTAGAAATCGATTTTTGTAGGGCTAAACATCCAAAAAGTTGTTCTTTAATAAAAATAGGAACGTTGGCGAAAGAAACTATTAGTTCGTTCAACTTGCAATTGAATTGGCCGACCTTACCTCGTTTTTTAAAGGTCGGTATTTTTAATTCTTCCCACAGAGATATGTTTAAAGTTGATAGAAGAGGAATTTTATCGCTACTGCACCATTCTTTTTCAATTTGACTGGTCTTTTCATCTAGTCGGAAAAGAACGACGCGATCGACCTGAAAGTTTTCACCTACTAAGGCAAGCGTTTCTGCTATGGCGATGTCTGGAGCGAGATTAGAGTTTAGTTTTCGCTCGATTTGCCAAAGTAATTCTTGTCGTAATTTCTGCTGTCGGATTTGCCGCTCTAACTGGGATTGAACGATTTCGATCGCGCATCGCTCGACTAGAAGGCGTACTAACTCTAATTGATGTTCGCTCCATTGACGATCGCGATCGCACGAATAGAGAAAAATTTCTCCTAAATAGGAATACTGATAGATGATGGGAACGAGTAAAAGCGAACGAATTCGCTCCGTTTTAACGGGATGTTGCACGAATAAAGGAAACAGGCAATCGCGATCGTAAAAAACGATCGGTCTGCCTTGGAGAAGTATCGGTTGATAATCGTCTACAATTCTCTGGGAGAGATCGAGCAAGTTGTCCGATACGAGTGTTGCTTGCGAGCGGTAGCAAAGTTTACTATTTTTCTCGCCATCAAAACACAACATCAAACAGTAACTAACCTCAAAGGTTTCGTTTAATAAATTGACTAGACTTTGAAGGCGTTCGTCTAAACCTTGGAGGTCTTCTGTTATTTCATCTGGCGAGTAACTTTTAGATTTTTTCTCAACTGGAGCCGCTTGCATTTTAGTCTTTTCTCGGTTAAAGATAAAGTTTTAAGAAGTTTGTGGAAGCGCGATCGAGAATTTCATTTTCACAAGTTCTTATTCTTCCGCTATGTAATTTAGAGTATTCTGGAGCCTTAAGCAAGAGAGTATTGCTTTAAAATTCTCGTCTGGAAAATATCAAGATTGCAATTGATAAAAGGAGTGCTGCATACAAAATTCCGTATATAGCGTTACTTACCAGTTCTTCAGAACTGGGCAACAAGCCATATACGGCTTGATTTTTGAGGTTTAATCGCTCAAGATCTGGCAGAACTAAGTAAATCGCTTTAGTAATCGATTCTACTGTGACATTTTTACTCAAGGCACCGAGTTTGAGTAAATTACTGCTAATATGTCCCATTAAATAGATGCCGAAGCTAAAAAGCGTTGCCAAAATCGAACTGGTAAACGTGCCAAAAAGTATGGCAACGGCAATAAGTAACGCTAATTCGACTAATAAAAACAGTTGGGATACCAGAATCGTGCTTAAGGGATAGGAAATTTTCGATAGGCTCAAAAGTGCTAAATAAATAACTGTCATGATGGCTAACATGACAGTCAATACAGCAGATAGTCCCAGGTGTTTGCCAAGAATTAATTCTGCTCGACTGAGAGGTTTTGGAATCAACACTAGGACGGTGCGCTTTTCAATTTCTTTGTTGATTAGTCCCGTACCAACGAAGATAGCGACAATAGCACCTAAAAGCGCCATAGCACCGAGTCCCAAATCTAGGAAAATTTTTTCGTGGGTGCCGACAGAAATTTCTGGCAACAAACGGAGGGCGATCGCGAGCAGCAGGGCAAAAAATCCCACAAAATAGAATATGCGATCGCGAATCGTCTCTCTAAACCCATTATTGGCAATCGTCCAGATTCTTGCTAAATTCATAGGAATTTAACCGACCTCTAACCCAATCGTTTTTGCGTTAATTAACTTTGCTTCTATCTTAATCCCAAAAGTAACGAGTTTTTGGGTTTGTCATGAAAAGTGAATTAGTTAAAGTTCAATTGAAGCCATTAGCAATTGTTTCGCTTAACGTTTTTTCGCTTGCATTAGGGATAAAAACTGAGCTGAGGCAAGCCCAGAGTTTCCTGCCACCCCATCATTAAGTTCAAGCATTGTACCGCTTGTCCCGACTGACCTTTAATTAAATTGTCAATAGCAGACAAAACAATGACGCGATCGGTGCGGGGATCGACTTCAATGCCGATGTAACAGAGATTTGTCCCGCAAGCCCACTTAGTTTGAGGATATACCCCAGTGGGCAATACTTTGATAAAGGGAGACGAGCGGTATGAGGCAGTATAGATCGTAATCAGATCTTCTCGAACCAATCCCGGATCTCGCATCGTCGCATAGACGGTTGACAGAATGCCCCGCACCATCGGAATCAGATGGGGAGTAAACTGGACTCTGAGCTCGTGTCCGGCTAACTCGCTGCAAATTTGCTCGATTTCCGGGGTATGGCGGTGCTTGGTCACGCCATAAGCCCCCAGAGAATTATATGCTTCTGCTAGCAATAAATTCGTTTTTGCCTGACGACCGCCGCCAGAAGTGCCGGATTTAGCGTCGATAATTGCCGTTTCTGGGACGATTAGCCCCTGTTTGAGCAAAGGAGCTAATGCTAGCAGACTGGCAGTGGGATAACAACCGGGACAGCCAATCAATTGCGCTTCTCGAATTTCGTCTCGATATAATTCTGGCAAGCCATAAACTGCCATAGCTGCCGTAGCGCGATCGCTGCGTTCTTTTTTGTACCAAGCGCTATAGGTTTCCAGATTGCTAAAGCGGTAGTCAGCCGATAAATCCAGGACTTTACAGCCTTTTTCGATCAGTGTAGGCGCTATCTCGCAAGCAAGACCGTTAGGTAAACCAAGAAAGACAACCTGGCAGCGAGAAGCAACCTTATCCAAATCGATCGGCTCGATGGTTAAATTGAAGCAGTGACCGAGATGGGGATAGAGTTCGGAATACGGCTTCCCAGCACTGCTATCGCCCCCAAGATAGACAATTTCTACCTTGGGATGATCCAGCAACAGCCGCACCAGTTGCACGCCACCGTATCCAGAAGCCCCGATAATTCCTACTGCGATTTTGTCTGAATCCCTCATAGTTCCGACTTCCTAGTCACCGCCCATATAGTTTAGCGTTGGCTGCATTTTAGTATCAAATCAAAACTTAAAATCGAAATTTTTTGATAAGGTTTAGCGATCTTGGCACAAGTGAGAACGCTTGGTAAATTTGGGGGTATTCGACCAGTTTCTTGCCTCAAAAGCGATTTGCCAACGAGAAGCGACACTAACCACCTGTGACGTTCGTCACTGCGCTTTTTCCATCTCAATGTTTGCGACTCTCTACTAATTGATCCGCCTCCTAGAGCTACAATCAGAGGTAGAAATCTCGAACAACCTTCAGTTTTTGGTATAGCAGACCCATTATTAACTCTCCTGCTTCCTAAAACTGATAACTGATTACTGACAGCTGATAATAGTGGAAGCGCTTCAAAACATCCCCATTGAATTCGACCCCATCGACGCAGCGATCGCAGACATCAAAGCGGGGCGTATGGTCGTCGTTGTTGACGACGAAAACCGAGAGAACGAAGGCGATCTCATCTGTGCTGCCCAGTTCGCCACGCCGCAGACGATCAATTTTATGGCAGTGGAAGCGCGGGGACTGATCTGTCTGGCGATGACGGGAGAACGCCTAGACCAACTAGACTTACCCCTGATGGTCACCAAAAATACCGATAGCAATCAAACCGCCTTTACCGTCAGTATCGACGCTGCCCCTCATTTGGGAGTATCTACGGGAATTTCGGCAGAAGACCGCGCCCGCACCATTCAAGTAGCTATCAATCCGGCAACGCGCCCGGAGGATCTGACTCGTCCCGGTCATATCTTTCCCATCCGTGCTAAGGAAGGGGGTGTCTTGAAACGGGCAGGACATACCGAAGCGGCAGTGGATTTGGCAAGACTGGCGGGGCTGTACCCGGCAGGAGTCATCTGCGAAATCCAAAACTCCGATGGTTCGATGGCGCGATTGCCCCAGCTATTCGAGTATGCCAAGAAGCACGATCTAAAACTGATTAGCATTGCCGATTTAATTAGCTATCGTCTCAAACACGATCGCTTTGTCTATCGAGAAGCGGTGTGTCAATTTCCCAGTCAGTTCGGCACTTTCGTGCTTTATGCCTATCGCAATACCCTAGACGGGACGGAACACGTTGCGATCGTCAAAGGCGATTCGTCTCAATTTCAAGACCATCCGGTAATGGTGCGGATGCATTCGGAATGTTTGACGGGCGATGCCTTGGGATCGCTGCGCTGCGACTGTCGCATGCAATTACACGCCGCCCTAAAAATGATCGAGAATGCTGGTTTGGGCGTAGTCGTCTACCTGCGGCAGGAAGGACGCGGCATTGGCTTGATTAATAAGCTGAAGGCGTATTCCCTGCAAGATTTGGGCTTAGATACGGTGGAGGCTAACGAGCGCCTCGGCTTTCCAGCAGATTTGCGCGATTATGGTATGGGAGCGCAAATGCTCAACGATCTGGGCGTGAAAAAAATTCGCCTGATCACCAATAATCCTCGAAAAATTGCCGGGTTGAAGGGGTATGGGTTGGAAGTGGTAGAACGAGTGCCCCTACTAATTGAGGCTAATGATTATAATTCTGGTTATTTAGCCACCAAAGCCCAAAAGTTAGGTCATTTGCTATTGCAAACCTATCTAATTACAGTAGCGATCGAGTGGGAACCGGAAGTGCGATCGATCGCACAACGGTATGAAAGGCTAGAAAAATTGCGCTATTTAAGCCAATCGGCGCAGTTGGTGCTACAAGAAGAAGTCAGACCAGTCGCGATCGCGCTGTTTGGCAATCCTTCTCTTATTTTTCACTTAGGTTTCGATCGCGCTCATCTCGTCGCCCCAAATTGGTACAAAAATAGCCGTCATCCTTACGTACAAGCAATTAACAATATTTTGGATAATTTAGTCAGCTGGGAGCAAATTAAACGCCTTGAATTTCTAATTTCTTCAGGAGACGATCCCATGATGGGATTGCAAGTCAAGTTAGACCGACATACTTTTTCCCTCACTCAAAAACCTTCCGAACTTTGTTCTCAATTAGAACTGCAAACAATTTATAGTTTTGCTCGGTAAATCGAACGGCAAGTTAAATCATCGAAATATCTGATTCAATTTATGGTTAGATAATGAAAAAATATTTAGATCGCGAAGCAAAAACTTTTGGCGACTGGGCATACTTAGCGATCGCCAAACACTTTAATAAAATCCTCAAACACGAAAATGAAGTTCTGAAAGACAAAGATCCAGAAGAATTACATCAAATGCGGGTAGGAATGCGACGCTTGAGAAGCGCGATCGCTGGATTTTCTCCTGCTTTAAATTTCCCCCAAAATGCGGATGAAAAAAGGGTCGGTCAAGTCGCGCGAATCTTGGGACAATTGCGAGACATTGATGTTTTAGGAGATCTTCTCAAAAATTGGTATCGGTCAGATTTACCCCAAAAAGAACAAAAACAATTAGATAAAGCCTTAGAGGTTTTGGAAAAGCAACGAAAATCTGCTTTCAAACAAGTTAGAGAAATTTTAGAAGATCGACTTTATATTAACCTCAAAGAAGCTTTTCAAAATTGGTTAGAAAATCCTACCTATCAAGAAATTGCCGAGATTGATATCAATAATATTTTACCCGATCTCTTACTGCCTCAAGTTAGCAAACTGCTACTGCATCCAGGTTGGTTAGTAGGGATAAAATTTCAAGAAGGAAAAGTTCAATTTCCTGATGAATGGGACAAGAAACAAGTAGAAGAAATTTTAAATCGTCAAGGTACAACTCTCCATGATTTGAGAAAAGAAGCCAAGCGATCGCGCTACAATATGGAACTATTTACTCAGTTTTATAGCGATGCTTATCAAAATTATGTCAAAGATATCAAAGATTTACAAACTGTGCTTGGCGATATGCAAGATAGCTTTGTTTTAGCAGAGTTTCTCACAGAAGTATTTGAAAAAGATTATTCTACTAAAATGCCCACTCTTACTGAGAAACTAGCAGAAATCCGCCATCATAAATGGCAAGAATGGAAAGAATTGCAGCGGAAATTTCTCAATCCTAAAAATCGAAAAGATTTACACCTAACTGTGCTGCGATCGAGCCAAGAAACCACTTAATAATAAGGAGAGTAGGTCAATGGCGAGCGTTACTTCATGATTTCCCTCATTTTCTTGTCAGTCTTTTCGGTAAAAACAGCAGACAAGCTATTTTCCAAGCTATCTAGATAATTCTCCAGACTCCAGGCAAGCTTGCAACCTGCCGATCTTAGCTCGATGCCACAGATTAAGTCCTCTATCGTCTCAAACCGCAGCCTGACATCGTTAGGTAGCTGTTCCCGCAAGACCTGGGTAATAGCCTGTCGCGAGGCTTCTGGGAGCGCAAAACTATTTGCTTGCTACGATTACCTCGGCGACGTTGTGGTTTCTGGGAGAAGCAACGCTACAAAGTGCCTGTCGCTCTTCCCCAGTCAGTTTCTGGAATGCGCCGCAGGAAAACCGCGATCGCCCGTTGCTCTAGATCGGCATCGGCTAAGTCCCGCAAGGCTTGGCGGATTGCGGTCTGAATCTCCTGAAGCGCGCGATAGCGCAACTCTCGCAGAAAAGCACTTTGCTGGCGTTGGCTCGTCTCCTGCCAGCGAGATTGCCTGGCATTGACTTCCTCGCGGACATTTTGTAACAAAACCTCTCGCATTTGCTCTACTTCAGCTTTCATCTGGGCGATCGCGGCTTCTCGCTGTTCGACAAAAGCTTGTTGCAGTTGGCGATAGCGATCGCTTTCTTGTTTGGCAATCCGTACTTTCTCTCGCGCTTCTTGCATGTAGCCAGCGATTTTTTGCTCCCGTCGCTCCATCGCTCGCACGATCGGACCGTAAAGAAAGTGCTTGAGCAGTGCCAGCAAAATCAGAAAATTGACGATCTGGGCGACCAAGGTAATACCAATTCTCTAAACTTCGACGACAGATAAAGCCTCAAGAATATAAGCCCGTCCCGTAAGCGATCGCTTCTTTAGCATTGACTTCTAGCTGGTGGCACTTTTTACAACCCGTACTTAAAATCTCAACTTTAATAGGACTCATGGTTTGGGATCTCCCACGATTCAGCTGATAGTTGAAAAAGCTGCTAAAATGAACAGCTTGTAACTTCAAAGGACAGATAATGTATGTAGTGCGGTGCGGCAGTACCCGCAAAGCGGGATCGCTAGTTTATTTCATCCTGGCGGGACTTTGTGAAATCGGAGGCGGTTATTTAGTTTGGCTGTGGCTGCGGGAAGGCAGAAGTTTCCATTTTGCGCTTCTGGGTTGGGTAATTTTGATGCTCTACGGCATTGTCCCCACTCTGCAACCCGCACACTTTGGGCGAGTTTATGCTGCTTATAGCAGATTTTTCATTCTCTTGTCTCTTCTGTGGGGTTGGCAGATCGATTGCATTCCTCCCGATCGCTTCGATGTTATCGGCTGTGCGATCGTCTTGTTAGGCGTGGGAGTTATTATGTATTTCCCCAGAGGGTAAAAATTGATTGACCACCTGACGGACATTCGCCAAACAGCAACTTCCCTGGGGATTGTTGATTTCACAGGCGCAGCGTCCGGCTTTGACGTGATGGCGGATGGAGGTTTCTGCGCTACTGTAACCCGTTTGCCTGATTTCTCGCTCGATCCGTTCCTTCGTCCAGTCAAAACAATAACAAACGGGTACATCTGAGGAGGCGCACTTTTGAAAAACGGGAACTTTCACTTGCTCAGTCTTGAAAACGCGACCGTTTGCATCAAAGTAAACAACCTGACAATCCGGTGCGGCGCAGAAAAAAGTAATCCGTCTTGGGATTGAGAGTTGCTAATGCCCTCGGTTTGAGCAAACTTTTCAGGGTAATGGTTGGCACTTGCCTGCTTTTGGTCCCACTAACAGGACAAGTTCTGTTGCCAGAAGTTGACAAAGATGGACAACAACGAGTCTCGGTCATGGTTTTTGCCTCTGGTAATAAGCGGTTAAATATCTAAGCTGCTTGGCATCAAGTGAATGGGGAAGTCGGGAGTGTGGGAAGTGTGGGAAATACTTATTTTTGTTGTCTTCATGGTAAACTTTATACCTGGGTATAAGGTCAAGGGTTGGCAGCGAATTATGCTAATGTAAATTGCAGATTTGGCAGATCGATTCGTGTAATTGCCTGATGAGAGTCGTTTCCTAATCTAAAATCCAAAATCTAAAATGGCATTAAGGCTTTTTCGCCTCGTCAATCGTGCCAATCGCGTACGGGGATTTCTCTGGATAGTCAAAAAACTCGTCGTTGAGGATGGGATCGCGCCCTGCCAATGCCGCCCCCAGTTCCGCTTTTTCCCAGCATACGGCAGCCCGTGAGCGCTCTGTCGCAGCGTAAACCAAAAAGGATGATTTTGACAGTGGCAGCGATCGCGCCAAGAAGAAAGAACAGTTAGTCCCAGCATGACGACTTAGGAGAATTTCTCGCCGCCGTAGCTTCTTCCAGCACTACGCACTCTTGAGTGAGTTCGGGGCGATCGAGATTTTGGCGACAGCGATTTAATAGCGGTAAAAGTTCCTGGCGCAACGCTTGTAAATGGCGAATATTTTGGTCGATCTGCTCTAATTTCTTCAGGAGTCGCTCGTAGAGTGCTTGACAAGTCAGCGCTCGCCCGTTTTTGAGAACCAGAATCTCGCGAATTTCCTCCAGAGTTAAACCCAGGGACTTAGCGCGAGTAATGAAAGCAAGGCGATCAACATCCTCTTGACTGAAGAGACGGTAGCCCGACTCCGTACGCTGTGGCGGCGCGATCGGCCCGATCCGCTACCAGAAGTAGATAGTTTGGCGATTCAATCCCGACTGGCGGACGACTTCACCGATGCGTAGCATCTTAGTTGGATACTTATTTCTGTTGTCTTCATGGTAAACCTTATATCTAAGTATAAGGTCAAGGGTTGGCGGCAATTTATACCAAGTTATTTAAATTGCAGATTTAGCAGATTGATTCGTGTAATTCCCAGTTCCGCTTTTTCCCAACATGCGACAGCCCATGAATGAGACGCGATCGCTCTCCCTGCTGACAAAATTATCTATAATTCCTGACAGACTAGGAAAGGAGTTCGATCGCATCAATTGAAGATTAGAGAAATAGACATAAATATTCAAGCTAAGCCTTTTGTTAAATGGGTCGGTGGTAAAACTCAACTACTGAGCGAACTAACAGCAAGAGTTCCTCGCGATTTCTCTCGATATTTTGAACCGTTTGTTGGTGGCGGGGCATTATTTTTTCATCTTTTGCCAGAGCAGTCTGTTCTCATCGATATCAACGAGGAATTGACCTTAACTTACAGAGTAATTAGAGATCGAGTTGAAGAATTGATTGCCGATCTAAAGCAACACATTTACGAAAAAGACTACTATTACCAAATCAGGAATATCGATCGCACTGACGAATATAAGTCTTGGTCAGCAGTAAAAAGAGCAAGCCGACTGATCTACCTGAATAAAACCTGTTTTAACGGATTATACCGCGTGAACTCTAAAGGTCAATTTAATACGCCTCTAGGGAAGTATAAAAATCCCAAGATTGTTGACGAGACTAATTTGAGAGCTTGTAGCCAAGCACTTCAAAAAGCTCAGATTATCACTGGTTCATTCCTTGAAGTTGAAGAAAAAATTACCAGGGACGATTTTGTCTATTTCGATCCTCCCTATGCCCCGCTAAACGAGGGGCTGTCACCTGAATCGCATTCAGGTGCTTGTAAGCCCCGTGCTACGTCTAACTTTACAGGATACAGTCAGGATGGGTTCGATTTAGTAATGCAGTCGAGCCTGCGAGATTTGTGCGCTCGCCTTGATGCTAAGGGCGTTCGATTTATGGTTTCTAACTCCAATGCCCCACTGATTCTCGATCTCTACGACCATTATAAAATTGAGTTTGTCTATGCAACCAGAGCGATTAATTCTAAAGGTCATCAGCGAGGTAAAATTCCTGAAGTGATAATTACCAACTATTAAAGGGAACCATATCATAAGGTAGGGCGATCGCGCTCAAATCGTTTTTTAAACCGACATAATCTGCTCGGGGCAGTCGATTTGCAAATGGCGATCGCCGAAAGGAGCATCGACCAATGCACAATGATGGGGGCGATCGCTATTGGGATAGCGATTGGGCTGGAAAAAACGGCAAGTCACGCACATTTTCGCAATGGGAATTTGACCTGCCTCTTGCAGCTTGCGAATCATTTTAATCAGTCCCCGCAAGAAAACTGTTTGCTCCAATTCAGATAGTTCTCCCACAGCATCTAGTAACAAGTCAGACCAACAAGCAGTTTGAACGGCTAGCTGCTGTCCTTTCGGAGTCAGGGTAATCGCGATCGCCCGTTTATCTTCTGGCGATGGGGTTTTTTGCACCAAGCCTTTTTCTACTAATACCCGTACCGCATCACTAGCAGTCGCTGGCGTTACGGCTAAACCTTCTGCTACGGCAGACAAACCCATTCCTCCAGCTCCTTTGGCTTGTAACAACGAGAGAATTTGAACTTGAGTTGGGGAGAGTCCATACCGTCCGGCATCTTGCCAAGATTGACTTTTGAGGGCAAGACTCACTTTAGATAGCCCGACTAGAATACGTTGTTCCGCAGAGTCGTGACAAAAGTCAGAAGGGTTGCCAGATTCATTTGTACTCATAGGGGTTGGCAGTCATGAACTATTCATAACCAATGTCTGGGATAGCTTCTACCAGGTGCTGTGTTATTGAATACAAAAGTCCACAAGACCATAATAACGGAGCCAACAAACACGGGAATAAACAAAAAACTCCAAGATGCATTGCTCATTACACCCACCAAAGTAACCGCGCCACCTGGTGGGTGAAGGGTTCTCGTTAGTTTCATCAGCTTGATAGCCGTTGCCACGGCTAAACCCATAATCCAAGGCTCCGAACCACAATTTTGGACTAACACGATACTCACCAACGCTCCCAGACAATTCCCGCCAATCACGTTACGGGGTTGAGCTAGAGGACTTTCAGATATGCCATATACTAGAACTTCTGAAAAACTTATTCTTCCTTTTGCTCGAAGGAGTTGAGGTTTGGTGGGGGATCGGGCTTGGTTGCTGACTGAGTGAAGAAAATTTTGATGGCAGACTTTTCAAGTGCTGCCGTAACACAGATAAAAAATTAATTTCCATTGTTTTCGAGCAGGCAGAAGCTCTAAATCTTAATTATGTCTCCACTGGTTTTAGGATCTCAGATGGATAATCTGCACCCTCCAACATTAGTTGGGTTACACTCCCGTAGGCATCAATCCAAGCTTGCTTCAGTTCAGGTGTCCAGTCACTCCCCAACAACGCCTCAAATGTTTTTAGCAAAGCACCACCTACCATTGGATAGTGCTGCGGTAGCACGCCATATTGTACGTGACGAGTTCCTAATCCTTTCAAAGCATTCTCTAATACCTCTGGTTTGCGCAAAGCATCAACTACTAATACCAGAGAGGCAAAGAGTTTTTTGCCTTGTTCTTCCATGTGAGTATTAGCAAATAGGGGTTTAACGATTGGGTAGTCGGAGAATAGGTTGGCATAAAACTGAGTTGTGAACTCTGCTTCCCTTTGTTTGACTGACTCGAAACTTTGCTCTAGCAGATCGATTTTTAAAGACATAGGTTGCAATTAGAGAAGTAGTAGTTGGTATCTTATCTATAAAGCTTTGACATCCTCCAAGGATGCACCAAAGTTGATGTGAAAGGGCTTGCCCTCAATTACTAATGCGGGAACAGACTTGACCTCTTGAGCTTCGGCTTCAGGTACTCGAGACTTATCCACGCCCAGATGAACCACTTCAACTTGATATTGAGTCGGATCGAGCGCACGCACAAATTCGTTTTCCGCAGCAGCGCAAACGGCGCAGCCAGCATGGTAGAAAACTGCTTTTTTCATACATCCTTTGGGATAATAGTTAGGACTCCTAAATATTATTCAGATTGTTGCTACTGTGTCAAGAAGTCACTGGCTTGTTTGACAACGCCTTCTTTTCCATTAAGTTTAAGTAATGAAAAATATTAGCTCAAAAGCTTAAAATGCGACCCGTGTTAAAAAACGGTAAGAGAAATTCAACTCCTACCGTTTTTAAATTAACTATTAAGGTTAGGCTTGTAGCTAAAAGCGCGATCGCAACCTCAATCAGTTGCTTGAGCTAAAAGCTGCTGCCTTTCGCCAAGAACGATCTTCACCTTGCCTTCCTCGTCGATATCGGCGACAGCTGTATCTCCTTCCTGGATGCGACCGGAAAGGATTTCTTCAGCCAGCACGTCTTCTAACAGACGCATAATAGCTCGACGTAAGGGTCTTGCCCCATAAGCGGGGTTGTAACCTTCTTCGACCAGACGTTCTTTGAACTTCTCGGTCACTTCTAGGTTGATATTTTGTTCCGTCAGTCGTGCAAAGACCTGCTTGAGGAGGATATCGGCGATTTGCTTGACCTCTTCCTTGGTCAGTTGACGGAAGACGATGATTTCGTCGATCCGGTTGAGGAATTCAGGACGGAAGTACTGTTTGAGTTCCTCGTTAACTAAGGAGCGAATCCGATTGTACTGGGCTTCGGCTTGGTCTACTTCAAACTCGAATCCCAAGCGATCGCCGCCTTTTTCAATCACCTTCGAGCCGATGTTCGAGGTCATGATTAGCAGCGTATTCTTGAAGTCTACCGTCCGACCCTTGGCATCGGTCAAGCGACCGTCTTCGAGAATTTGCAGCAACATGTTGAAGACATCGGGATGCGCCTTTTCGATTTCGTCGAAGAGGACGACAGTATAAGGACGGCGACGCACAGCTTCGGTAAGCTGACCGCCTTCGTTATACCCGACATATCCCGGCGGCGAACCGATCAGCTTGGATACGGTATGGCGTTCCATGTACTCCGACATATCCAAACGGATCATTGCCTCTTCAGAACCGAAGAAGTAGGCAGCCAACGCCTTGGTCAGTTCTGTCTTACCGACTCCCGTGGGACCGGAGAAGATGAAGCTAGCAATGGGTCGGTTGGGGTTCTTCAGACCGACTCTGGCGCGACGAATAGCGCGAGAAACGGCTTTGACGGCATCTTCTTGACCGATGAGACGCTGGTGCAAGGTATCTTCCATGTGCAGTAGCTTCTCGGATTCGGTTTCCGTGAGCTTGTTAACCGGAACGCCAGTCCAAGAGGCGACGATGTTGGCGATTTCTTCTGCGGTGACGACGGGTTCGTCTCCTTCGCCTTCGTTCTTCTTAGAAGAGGCGATCGCCCGAATTTGTGACTTGATTTCCATTTCGCGATCGCGCAGCTCTCCCGCGCGATCGAAGTCCTGCGCCCTTACTGCATCGTCTTTTTGCTTGAGGATCTGACGCAGTTCTTTATCGAGTTCCTTAGCGGCTGGCGGCAGTTGCGAGTTGATCAAGCGCACGCGCGATCCGGCTTCGTCGATAAGGTCGATCGCTTTATCTGGCAGATAGCGATCGCTGATGTAGCGATCCGAAAGCTTGGCTGCTGCCTCTAAAGCCTCGTCCAAAATCTTCAGCTTGTGGTGTTGTTCGTAGCGTTCTCTTAAGCCGTAGAGGATTTCGATCGTCTCTTCTACGGTAGGTTCGCCCACCATCACTGGTTGAAAGCGACGCTCTAGTGCTGCATCGCGTTCGATGTGCTTGCGGTACTCGTCGAGGGTAGTCGCGCCGATGCACTGCAATTCTCCTCTTGCCAAGGCGGGTTTGAGGATATTTGCCGCATCGATCGCGCCTTCGGCTGCACCCGCACCGATGAGGGTATGAACTTCGTCAATTACCAGAATCACGTTTCCGGCTTGACGGATTTCGTCCATAATTTTCTTGAGGCGTTCTTCAAATTCCCCGCGATACTTGGTTCCGGCGACCAGCAAGCCGATATCGAGCGTGACGACTCGCTTTTCTTCCAAGATATCGGGAACATCCTTGTTGGCGATGCGCTGTGCCAGACCTTCTGCGATCGCGGTCTTTCCCACCCCCGGTTCGCCAATGAGAACGGGATTGTTTTTGGTACGGCGACCTAAAATCTGAATGACGCGCTCGATTTCTTTTTGCCGTCCTACAACGGGATCTAGCTTACCCTCGCTTGCCATTTGAGTGAGGTTAGAGCCAAATTCGTCCAAGGTTGGCGTTTTCGTGCGTCCTTGAGCGCCCGGTGTCGTCGAAACCTCAGCCGTTTCGCCCAGCATCCGAATCACCTGAGTCCGAACTTTGGCGAGGTCAACTCCTAGATTTTCCAAAACTCTAGCGGCAACCCCTTCTCCTTCCCGAATCAAGCCGAGAAGTAAGTGTTCTGTGCCGATGTAGTTGTGACCGAGTTGACGAGCTTCTTCGAGGGAAAGTTCGAGAACTCTCTTGGCTCTTGGGGTGAAAGGAATTTCCACCGCCACGAAACCGGACCCGCGACCAATGATCTTTTCGACTTCAATCCGGGCATCTTTGAGATTGACCCCCATGGATTTTAGAACCTTGGCGGCAACGCCAGTCCCTTCGCCAATTAACCCAAGAAGTATTTGCTCCGTGCCTACGAAATTATGTCCCAAGCGACGAGCTTCCTCTTGGGCGAGCATGATCACCTTTATAGCTTTTTCTGTGAAGCGTTCAAACATAACCTATATCCATCACCTGCTGCTTGCCCGTGTAAGCTGATTTTAGCAAAAGTCTTTTGAAAAATCTGTTTGTTTATTATTTATCGGCGAACTCTCGTTAATAAATCGTTCTCCGCGAACAGTTAGTTTTTAGTTATTTCTCTTAGTTTCTCCGTTGTCTTTACGTTTCCTCCTTAAGTGTCCAGTGGTTTTGAGCGAGGCGAGTGCTAATTCGTTCGTGCCATATTTCTAGTTCTTTAGAGAATTCTGGTCGGTGCAAATCGCCTCGCCAGAGAATTAGAGCATCTTCCCCTGTTTTTTGATAGTAATTTTTGCGTCGTCCCGCTACTTTAAAACCAAATTTTTTGTAAAGAAATATGGCTACTTGATTGGATACTCTAACTTCTAATGTAGCGCGTTCCAGTTTGCGCTTGCATGCGTCTTTTAGCAAAGCGTACAGAAGTAGTTGTCCCAGTCCTTGTCCTTGATAGTCTGGATGAATCATCAACAGGGTAATGTGAGCTTCTTCTAAAATTGCCCAAAAGCAACCGAATCCGATTATTGATTCCTCAGAGGCGATTGTAGATACAGAGGAAGAGGAGGATGAAGAGACAGGAAGACAGGGAGATGAGGATGCTAAGGTATGGGATGATAAAAGAGCCTTATCTGCTTGTCTTGCGCGATCTAGGACTGATAAGGCTATTAGGCTGCTATTAGGACTGGCTAATTCTCGCTGATATCCTTCTAACGTCCACAGTCCGCCCAAACAAAGTTTATCCAGTTCGAGTACCTGTATGAGCTGTTCGGTTTGAGGAGGCTTAAGCTTGAGTTCCATCGATAACGCATTTTCCGGTCAATATTCTCAGTACAATTGTACTTTAAAGTTTTTAGAAGAAGTAAGTAAACGAGTCCGATCTACAGCTCTTTTGAGTAATTACATGTCTTATAAAAAAACATCGACTATCGAAAAATTACACTATTCTTCGATTGAAATTACGAAATTATATAAATATCATTTTTTATCATTCATTTTTTTATAACAAAAATAAAATTTTAAATTCTTAATAAGCTCTCTATAAAAAACCTATTATTGTTAATAAAAAGTAAATTAAAAGATAAATTAAATATAAAAAAATACTGCGATGAGAATTTTACTAACAGGTTTTAAATCAAAAAATGACGGGAGCGATTCATCAGAGATAGTTATCCCACTCTCCCAAAATTTATATTTTAAGCGAACAAGCACGTGGTCACAGCAGAATGACTTTGGAAAGAATGGCAAAAAATTAACAAGTTGTCCCAAAAGTATAAAATGTCGTGTCGAGCGTCGCGATCGCGAAGCGAAACATCTTAGCCTATCACTCCCAACAGATATTCTTCATTACGTTCTCCTGCACTCAGAATGATAAAATCGATTTTTCAGATGTCCTCTAAAATATTTTGTAACTTTTGATAGAGCAGGCAATGCTTCAAGAAAAGAAAAAATCTTAGCGGATGGTCTTGTTAATTATTAGAGTACTCGATCGGGGCAAGAAAGCTTACTTAGTCTCATTATTAATGAGATATAATATCTAGCCAGAATTTCTAATGATTGCGGAACACATTTTTGCCATCAAATCTTTGACCACTGTCTTCGCTAGGGAAAACGCATAATTCTAATATGAAAGTTGGCTTGATTCACCTTGCAGTTTTATCAGAGCAAGTCATAAAATCTCGGTTGGAACTGCCATTTATACTGATAGATATAGTCAAAAAGCTCTTTTACTAATTCTTGGTAGACTGCTCTAAATTTTAGAGATAGTTTGATTGACTTAAAGTTCGGTCGGGATGGAACTATTTAAGCTGTTTTTCTGTCTCTTACTAAAAGTGGCGATCGCATAAAAATAGAAATTATCTATACGCTCTATCCTTTTTAATTCTTATGATTTTGCCAAGAGAGGCAAGGTTCAATTGTACACTAAAGAACGGGACACTCTCTGTCTCCCGACTGTCGGTCGCGAATTTAGCTGCTCGCCGCTAACCGACCGATAAAAAATTGCAATCGAACACTAATCGACTGACAAGATTATCCTATGATATCAACGGATCTCGGAACGCAGAATTCTGGACAACGATACTTGCCACAACCAACGGCAGAACTAATATCAAGATCGCCTAATCAAGAATTACTACCTCTCACTGCCAAAGTCAACAGTCGTGACTGTCTAGAAATCGGCGGCTGCGATCTCATTACCTTAGTAGAGCAATTTGGTTCTCCTTTGTACGTTTTAGATGAATTTACTCTAAGAACCGCTTGCCGTCAGTATCGAGATGCCTTCAAACAGTATTATAGTGGCGAATCTCAAGTCATTTATGCATCTAAAGCTTGGAGTTGTCTAGCTGTTTGCAGTATCGTCGCCAGTGAGGGATTGGGATTCGATGTAGTTTCGGGGGGAGAACTGTATACAACCCTACAGGCACTCGAACAGATGGGCATAAAAGAGCGTGCTGGAGATAAAATTTACCTGCACGGAAATAATAAGTCGGTTGCCGAACTAGAGTTTGCAATCGCGACCAACTGCACAATTATTATTGATAACTGGCTGGAATTAGAAACACTGGTCAAATTGGGCGTAAATACCCAAAAACCGATTTGCGTGATGCTGCGGCTGACACCCGGAATCGAGTGCCACACCCACGAGTATATTCGTACCGGACACCTAGATAGCAAATTTGGCTTCGATCCCAACCAACTAGAAGCCGTTTTTACCTATGTGAGCCAGCAACCTAAGCTCGATTGTATCGGCTTACACGCTCATATCGGCTCGCAAATTTTTGAGCGCCAACCCCATCAAGACTTGGCAGAAGTCTTGGTAGAGTGGTCGAAAAAAGCAAGCGAATATGGCTTGTCCGTCCGAGAATTAAACATTGGCGGAGGATTGGGAATTTGCTACACAGAAGCAGACGATCCCCCCAGTATCGAGGAATGGGTTAAAGCTGCCGCTCAAGCAGTTGAGAAGGCTTGCAAAGTCCAGCAGTTGCCCTTGCCAAAATTAATTGCCGAACCGGGACGGTCGCTAATTGGTTCGGCTTGCGTCACGGCTTACACCATTGGCAGCCGCAAGGAAGTTCCCGAAATTCGCACTTATATAGCCGTCGATGGCGGCATGTCGGACAATCCGCGTCCGATTACCTATCAGTCGCTCTATCGAACTGTTGTAGCCAATCGGATGTCAGCGCCTTGGGAAGAAACTGTGACTATTGCTGGCAAACACTGCGAATCGGGAGATATTCTGATTAAAGATGCTCGACTGCCCAAGACGCGATCGGGAGATATTCTGGTCGTAATGGGCACGGGAGCGTATAACTATAGTATGGCTTCCAATTATAATCGCTTGCCTCGTCCGGCAGCCGTTTTGGTCAATGAAGGAGAAGCCAATCTAATTCTTGAGCGAGAAACTTACGAGGATCTCATTCGACAAGATCGCCTACCAGCCAGATTGGTGGAAGATACTTCGTCCGCGAATTTTTAAGGGGAAAGGATGGCATGCGCTTCCTAGAAGCATACTTTCAGATCTCCTCGTTGGGAAATATCTCCAGGATCGGGCGATCGATCGCACTCCTCCTACTTCGCCAACCTTTACTAATTCATAATTCATTCTCTAAAATTCATCATTACCCATGTCGGGTTCTGCTCCTGGTCAAAGCTGGATTGTATCTTGGCTAATCCATAACGGTCTCGATATTGGATTAGTCCTAGTACTCACTTATCTAATGCTTCTCATTATTGGGGAGCGGCGAACCCTATGGATGGTGCGAGGACTAATTGTTTTAATGTTGGCAGCAGTACTCAGCGAGCGACTCAAGCTAGAACTGCTCAAGTTTGTGCTAGAGAAGCTAGTGCTGGGAGCGGCTGTCGCCATGGCAGTGATCTTCCAGTCAGAATTCCGTCGATTTTTGGAGTTGTTAGGACGAGGACAGATTCTCCAATTGTTTCAGCGCCAGCGTTCTCTACCCAAACCCAATAATGTAATCGATGAAATTGTCGATGCTGTCAAAGAACTCTCGCAAAATCGAACCGGAGCTTTAATGGTTCTGGAAACATCGGGAACTATCGATATGCGAGTATTTGTCAATCCGGGAGTAAGTCTCAATGGTGAAGTTTCTAAAGAACTTTTGCAAACCATTTTTCAACCCAAAACCTTACTCCACGATGGAGCCGTTTTTATTCGCGGCTCTCGCATTGTTTCGGCTGGCGTAATTTTACCGCTGTCGGAACGTACTGCCTCGCGGCAGTTGGGGACGCGCCACCGCGCAGCGATGGGAATCACCGAGCGAGTTGAAAATTGTATTTGTGTAGTTGTATCGGAAGAAACGGGTTCGATTTCTTTAGCAGAGAGAGGCAATCTCAACCGACCCTTAACTAGCAGTAAACTCAAGGAGCTATTAGAGGAGAGATTTTCTCCATCAGTAGAGAGAGAAGTCGTTGTTGCGCCTAGTTTGGGCGTGTTAAGCCGTACAATTGGCTTACAAGGACGAATATTATTAGAGCGTATATTTCATCTTCCGTCATCGAAGTCAAAAGAACAGAAGAAATGACAACTAAGCCAATCGCGTTACAAGAATTACCTGCCGATCTCGATAAAAGTCGTTTGCCTGGGCACGTCGCAGTCATTATGGATGGCAATGGTCGCTGGGCAAAGCAGCGAGGACTCCCCCGCATTATGGGACATCAAAGGGGGGTAGATACCTTAAAGGATTTGCTGCGTTGCTGTAGGGATTGGGGCGTTCCAGCGCTCACTGCCTATGCATTTTCAACGGAAAATTGGGGACGACCGCTCGAAGAAGTCGAGTTTCTTATGACGCTGTTCGAGCGGGTGTTGCGCAAAGAACTCAAGGAGATGATGGAAGAAAATGTGCGCATTCGCTTTGTGGGAAATTTAGAATCGCTACCGCCATCGCTTCAGGCAGAGATCGAGCGATCGATGGAAGAAACGAAAGATAATTTAGGAATTCAGTTTACGGTGGCGACTAATTATGGCGGACGGCAGGAGATCGTCCAAGCTTGTCGGGCGATCGCGGCTAAAGTCCGGCAAGGAGCGATCGATCCCGAAGCCATTGACGAAGCCTTAGTTGAACGCCATCTCTATACTTGTGGTCTTCCCTCTCCAGACTTACTTATCCGCACGAGCGGAGAAATGCGCATCAGCAATTTCTTGCTCTGGCAAATGGCTTATGCCGAAATTTACGTGACGCAAACCCTTTGGCCCGACTTCGATCGCGCTCAATTTCACCAAGCGCTATCGGCTTATCAGCAAAGAGAGCGCCGTTTTGGGAAAGTTTGAGGGAATAATCTAGAAGAAGCGAGAAAAACTCAATAACTGATGCTGACATCCCGAAAAAAAACAGTAGACGTTCCCAAACGCCTTCCCGTTCTCTCAGAGGAAGAACTTATGGAACAAGAGCGCATGCGAGACGTTCTCGTGTTGCTGGAGCATTTAGTAGAACGAGAGGAGACCACCCTTAAGCTTATCATAGACCGTCTCTATGATGTGGGTTCAGTTAATCTAATCAACAAAAAGTTTCCCAATCGACCCCGCCAGAGAAGGATAATGAAATCTATAGCTCGCATATTCAAGCCAGTTGCGAAAATCTATGCCCTGCGGTGGGTTAAAAAAAACTGTCCGCGACTGGTTACTAATTGGTTACAAACGAAGGTAAGATTCTAGCCGCTAGCGATAGCCATTAGCCCCAAAATGCATCTCAGTCCAAAAGTTCAAAAGCGCTTACTTCCAGAACCGGACCAATCATCGCCACTGTCATTACGTCATCTCGCACTCGACCTTCGACTTTGACCTTGGCTCGATCTTGACACAACTCCTGCGGGGGGTCTTTGAGTTCGTAGGTTTCGCCAGCTTCGGTGACTATAGCCCAAGTTCCGAAACCAAAGTCTTGCCGCGCGATCGTGCCTGTAATGGTGATGCTCATGCGAGTCGTTTTTCTCCTTGACTTGCTAAATAGGCTAACCCAAAGCAGAGTAGGGCATTAACGATCAGGAAGATGCGGGCGATGGCTCCCGTCCCCAACCACAAAACAGCCGGAGACATAACAGCACTCACCGCCAGACAAGAAGCAACGCCGAGGGTCGTTCCGATGGCAAACCACTTCCACTGGGGATGTCCCAACAACAGAGCGATTAGTAGGAAGGGAATCAAGGCGCTGGCAAAGAGGGGATTCAGCATCGGAGAGCCAACAATCGTATTGCCCAATTCTGGAATCGAACTACTCGCCAATCGGAAGGGCCATTGAGGGAGATCGAGGATATATACGCCTCGGAGAAAGAACAATCCAGAACTTCCTAAAATCAGTCCGCTATTGAGCGCCCAATTCCAACCCAGGTAATTGCGCAAAAACCAGTAAAATAAATAGGATCCTATCACCATCAGAATTTTAGGCAACAGCGCCACCACCCCGCCATCAATCCAAAAACGGGGATTGAGATAGCCATTATCGCGAAGCCATCGGAAAAAGTCTTTCCAAGTTATTTTGCCTTTCAGAGCTAATTTGACGGCTGCCGTACTATCTAAGTGACCTGCCCCAAAATGATTGAAAGGATCTTCCGAGACGGTTCGAGCCGACTTTTGGAGGACACTTAGGACTTCATCGGGGTTGGAGATGCCAGAAGCTTTAATCAAAGCTGCGACCCCAGCGACGTGCGGGGCTGCCATACTCGTTCCCTGAAAACCCATAAAGACGGGTTGGTTGGTTCTGGGATCGATTGTCTCTTGCAGGATTTTACCGTCATTGCTGCCGCCAGGAGCTGCGATATCTACCGCTGCTCCATAGTTGGAATAAGGGGCTTTTTTCCCAGCTAAATCGGTGGCAGCAACGCCGATAACGTGAGGATAGCGAGCGGGATATTCTGCCGCATTGCGGTTGGAGTTCCCCGCTGCCGCCACGATAACTACACCTTTTTGATGGGCATAGTCAATAGCTTCTTTCATCACCAGACTTTCGCCACCGCCACCCAAGCTCATATTAATTACGTCGGCACCCTTGTCTGCCGCAAAGCGAATGGCTTCAGCAATATCTGAGATGGTTCCGCTGCCGCCAGCCGATAGAACCTTGAGGGGCATAATTTTGGCTTTATAGGCAATCCCTGCTACTCCGTAATTGTTGTTGGTGGATTGGGCGATGGTTCCTGCTACGTGAGTGCCGTGACCGTTGTCATCTGCAGCATTAACTTTGTCATTTACGAAGTCGTAGCCTTCGACGAATTCCGTTTGCTGCAAGTCGGGAACGCGGCTGACTCCCGTGTCGATGACAGCAACGGTAACGCCCGCTCCTTTGGTGTCTTCCCACGCTTGTTCTATGTTAATGCTGCGGAGATTCCACTGCTTGCCGTAGTCTGGGTCGTTGGGAACTTCAAAGGCTCGATAGATATAGTTAGGTTCGATATGTTTGACAAATTTTTTCAAGGGAGAATGCCGCAAGGCTTTTAGTAATTGCTCGTCGCCTTCGAGGGTGTAGATATTGTCGCTGACAGAAAAAATGCTGTTAAGCGTTGCAGTTTTGTTATATTTTTGCGCGATCGCTTGTAATTGCTCGCTAATCACTGTTGTTGGCAGATTATCTCGAAAGTCGAGCACGATCGAGCTATATTCTCCTTTATTGGCTAATCCCTTAAAGTTTGAGAGCGCAGCCCATAGCCCGACGAGAAATAAAACCAACAACAATAGCCTTCTCATACGCTTTTTTGCCTGCTACCAAAGCGCCAGTTCGACCATTAGCATAACTCATCTGTTTGCCCAATGGTATGTTCTGTGTCTCGATTTTACTGTTTCTTTACTTTATTATGAAATGGTTTTCCATTCGATCGCTATTTTTTAACGATCCAATGCTGGGTCAAAAACTGAGTGGCTTCCGTGTCGCTCAATGGCTTGCTGAATCGATACCCCTGTATCTCTTGACATTGAAGTCGGCGCAGTAAGTCCAGTTGCTGTTGGGTTTCTACGCCTTCTGCTACTACTCTTAGGTTAAACGCCCGTCCCAAAGCGATCGCAGCAGAAATTATCCCCGTCTTCTTCGGGTTATCTTTGAGTTTGTTGACGCACGATTGAGCAATTTTGAGTTTATTGAAAGGAAATTCTTGCAGATAGCCAATGGCAGAATACCCAGTACCAAAATCGTCGATGGCAACGGGAACTCCTAGCTGGGATAATTGATGGAAAAGCTGGCGAGCCAAGTTCCCATTTTGCACGATCGCCCCTTCTGTAATTTCTAACTCCAGCCAATAAGGTTCTAACCTGGCTTTGTCTAACACCTGGGCTACCATCTGCGTCAAATTGGGCTGTTGAAATTGTCGGGGAGACAGGTTAACCGACATGGGCAGACGAGGCAACCCAGCAGCTTGCCAAGCGCGATTTTGACGGCAGGCTGTCTGTAGTACCCACTGGTTAATGGGGACGATGAGAGACGTTTTCTCTGCCCAAGGGAGAAATTGATGGGGATAAATTATTCCCAGCTTGGGATGGTGCCATCGCATTAAGGCTTCCATGCCATAGATTTCGCCCGTGTTGATATTGACTTGGGGCTGGTAATAAAGAGAGAATTCACCTCTTTCAAGCGCTTTGCGCAACAGCGATTCTACCCGCAACAGTTTGGGATCGGTTGGGGGAGTGCTGGGCGATCGCCTGCCATTGCTATTCTGCTTTTTATTGTCGTCTAAATTGTGTTCTGCGGTCTCGATCAGCGTTGCGCTATCTTCACCATTTTGGGGATAAATGGCGATCCCGATATGACATCTGAGATAAACTTGATGTTTTTCGATGGTAAAGGGGGCTTTGAGCGTATTGAGAATTCTCTGACTGACTCTAACGGGATCGTCTGGAGTCTTAATCTGCCTCAGAAGAACTGTAAACTCGTCGCCTCCCCAGCGAGCGACGATATCGCCCGCGCGCAGGCAGTCATGCAATCGTTTGGAAAACTCTTTGAGTAAGCGATCGCCAACAGAATAGCCGAACTTGTTATTAATCGTTTCAAAGTGTTCTAAATCAAGATAAATGACGGCCAGTTGCTGTTGTTTTTCTCTGGCATTCGTCAAGGCGATGGAAAGGTGTTCGTTGAATAGGGTGCGATCCGATAGCCCTGTCAGCCAATCCTGATGCGCGGGTTTGAGAACGGTATCTTCTCCGTCCGAGGTTTCTGGTAAAGTATCCGATAGCCTTAGCGTTGCTTGGTTGTGACGGCTTTGAGCCAATTGACCATGTATCCCCGTCGCGATGCCATCGAGAGTAACAATCTCTTTGGGGTTGGGGGCTGAATTTCCGGATGCAATAACGTGATAGCTAGCATTAACATCCCCGCCAAAATTAATTAAATCTCCATCTTGGAGTTCGTGAAATAAACTTTTTTTCCCATTGACAAATATGCCATTATGACTTTGATGCCCTTCTCCGTCTCCATCAATAATAAAAAAGGAATTTTTATCGGGATTGCCATGTTTTTTTAGAATTAAAGTGGCATGTCGGCGGGAAATTTGTTTGGAATAAATAACAATTGAATTGCTGGAATGACGGCCAATCGAATAGTGAGACTCTTCCAAAGGAATGCTCCGCCTTCCCTGTAAATCTTCAACAATCAATATATGACTAACTTGTGGGACTCGCTCCGATACCATCCCAGCCTCCTGAGTGCTGATTTTAACTTATTAGATAAACAATAAAAATCTTGTTATGCTAATTTATTCAATCGTAGAGAATTTTGCGTCAATTCGTAAGAGCATACTGAGGTTTTTACCAAATCTTTAAACTACTACGCCAATTTTTTAAATTTCTCATGAAGCTGACTTCAGTTACTTAAGTGATTGCGTAAAAATACTGAGATCGACGAGAATGATTTGGAGTAAGTAGTTATATCGTTTTGAGAAATTCTTGCTGCAAATCCCCTTTTTTTCTCCCACACTTCTTACTCTCCCATCTCCAATCGTCTGTAGCAAGGATTAGACCTATTGCTTTAAGCAAAGATGCTAATCCAAATACAGGGAAAGGTTAAAGAAAGCCAGAGAATAAATTCTCTGTCTAATCCCTTAAGTCCTATAAGACAGACTTAAATTTTGAGCCAAGAAATTCATTTCTTGGTTAACTGCTTCTGCAAGAAGTCTATTTATGTAATTGATATAGCGCCAAATTGATTACGCTTCCACCCGACTGTGGACTAAAAATTGAGTGGCATCTTCTGGCTTCAAAGGGCGGCTAAACCAATACCCTTGAACTTCTTCGCATTGCAGGCGTTGTAAGATTTCGAATTGTTGGAGATTTTCCACCCCTTCTGCGACAATTCTCAAATTAAAGCTGCGTCCCGAAGCAACGATCGCCCTAACCATTGCGCTATCCTGGGGATTGTCCTTTAGGATTTGGATGAGAGAGCGATCGATTTTGAGCGTATGAAAAGAAAATTTTTGCAGATAGTTAAGAGAAGCCTGCCCGGTGCCAAAATCGTCTAGAGCGAAGCGAATGCCTATCTGATGCAACGCTTGAAGCGTCTGAAGAGCATAATCGGAATTGTGCGCGATCGCGGCTTCTGTAATTTCTATCTCCAGCCACTGAGGCTCCAATTTCGTTTCTTCTAGGGTTCGCATCACCATTTTGACGAAATTGAGTTGATGAAACTGGCGAAGCGAGAAATTCACGGCTACAGGCACCAATTGCAAGCCCGCTTCTTGCCAAAGGCGATTTTGCTTGCAAGCAGTCTGTAAAACCCACTCGCTCAAGGGTACGATGAGGTCGGTTTCTTCAGCTAGAGGGATTAATTTGACCGGCGAAACCTGTCCTAATTCGGGATGAGACCAACGCAGAAGCGCCTCCATCCCTGTCAGCGCATTGGTTTTGACATTTGCCTGAGGTTGATAGTGCAAAGATAGCTCGTTCTTGTTTAGTGCTTGGCGCAGTAGGCCTTCTAGTTTCAGCAGCAGAGAGGCTTTGGAAGCCATGCTAGAACTGTAGAATCGATAGCGATCGCGACCTTGTTCTTTAGCGCGATAAAGGGCAACATCGGCACGTTTGACGAGGGTTTCTGCGTCTTGACCGTCCTGGGGATAAAGCGCGATTCCGATGCTACTTTTGATGTATATTTGATTTTCGGAGATCTCGAAAGGCAGCTTTAATTCGTTGAGAATTCGTTGGGCGAGTTTGATCGTATCCTCGGCGCTGCGAATTTGCGGCAGCAGGATCGTAAACTCGTCACCGCCCCAGCGAGCTAAGGTATCTCCTCCCCGCAAACAGGCGCTCAAGCGTTTGGCAAAGCTTTGCAAGAGGCGATCGCCAATTGTGTGACCGAGCGTATCGTTAATATTTTTAAACCCATCGAGATCGAGAAACATAACTGCCATCAGGTTGCGATTCCGTTTGGCATTGGCAAGAGCGATCGCGAGTTGTTCGTTAAAAAAGGCTCGGTTGGGCAGATTGGTAAGCGAGTCGTGAAAGGCTTGATACTGAAGGTTTTCTTGGGCGCGTTTTCGTTCGGTGACATCGAACAGATAACTTCTAATTAGCTTGTTTTCCGAAAGGAAGTGAACGTATTGTTCGTAAACTTCCTCCCCAACTTTTACCTCTCGCAACAGCAAGTTCCCCTCAACATTGGGCGCTTGAGCGAGCAAGCCCATCAAAATCGGATGTTCGAGACTTGCCCGCTGCATGTTGCTAAATTTGATGCTGGCGGCTGGGTTGAGATAGGTGAGATTTCCCTCATAATCGATCTCGATAATGGGATTGGGACTTAGTTCGGGAAAAGAAGCCAATCGCATCAGGTCATCGCGATCGAATTGTTCGAGCTTTTCGGATTCGATCGCGGTCGATTTACAATTATCACTCCAGGAAATCGTTGCCTCGCTCAACGACTCTACCTTGGCAGATTCGATGGGGTTGAACAAAGCAATGTCTATAGCATTAGACAGGATATAGTAACTCAGTTTTGCCTTGTTGCCGAGTAAAATGACATCGCCATGTTTGAGGTTATGGGATTCACAACGCTTTCCATTAATAATTAAGCCATTTGTACTTTTATTTCCTTCTAAATCCCCGTCAATAATTCGATAGAAATAGCTATCGTGACGGGGAGATTTTTTGATTCGTAATAAAGTGGCATGATGGCGAGAAACAATGCGATCGTAAATGACAATATCGTTGCTTGACTCCCGACCGACCGAATAAGTCGATTGCTCCAGAACAACGATACGCCTAGCCTTTTGATCTTCGATGACTAAAACATGGCGGAAGGGCTGTAGACTTTCCATCGACGACAGATGAAGGGGAAGAGAAAGGGGTTGTCTATAGAATTCCCGGAACTGATTTCAATCTATCACTTACAAAGTTAAACGGGTTTATACTCTGGATGCACTGCCCCGATCAGCAATTGAGTTGCTTCGTCTTTAGGCAGGGGACGACCGAACCAATACCCTTGCACTTGTTCGCACTGAAGACTGCGCAACAAATCGAGTTGCTGCTGTGTTTCTACTCCTACGGCAACCACTCTCAAATTGAAGCCGCGTCCTAGCGCGATCGCTGCCGAGATAATCCCGCGTTCCTGGGGATTGCCCCTGAGATCGCGAATGAAGGCGCGATCGATCTTAAGGGTACGGAAAGCAAATTGTTTGAGATAGCCCAAGGATGAAAAGCCCGTGCCAAAATCCTCTAGGGCGATGCGAACCCCTAGGTTTTGCAGATCTCGCAGCGTCGTTTGCGCGACTTCTAGATTTTCTCTTAGCCTGACTTCGGTAATCTCCAACTCCAGCCATTGGGGATCGAGTCCGGTTTTGTCAACGATTCTGGCAACGACTTCAGCAAGATTCGGCTGTTTTAATTCCCTGGCGGAAAGGTTAACGCTGATGGGGATGGGAGGCAAACCCGCCCGCTGCCAAGCCAGATTTTGCTCGCAGGCAGTTTCGATTGCCCATTTGCCGATGTGGATCATCAGGTCGGTTTTTTCCGCCAAGGGAATGAATTTAGCGGGAGAGACAACGCCCAATTCAGGATGCTGCCAGCGCAAGAGTGCCTCCATGCCAGTCACTTCGCCCGTCGCCAGTTGCACTTGAGGCTGGTAGTGCAGATAGAATTCTTTGCGCTCCAGAGCTTGATACAGTAGGGTTTCCAGCTTCACGATCAGGGAAGCTTCGGAGGTCATGTTGGGATTGTAGAACTGATAGTGATTTCGCCCTAGATCCTTGGTGCGATAGAGGGCAGCATCGGCATTTTTCAGCAGCGTTTCTGCATCCTGCCCGTCTTGGGGATAGACGGCAATCCCGATACTGGTTTTGATATTCAGTTGATGCTTGTCTATTTCAAAAGGCTTCTTAAGAACGTCAAAAATTCTCTGGGCCAGTCTGACGGTATCGTCGGCACTTCTGATTTTTGGCAAGAGCACGGTAAATTCATCTCCGCCCCAGCGGGCGATGATATCGCCCTCTCGCACGCACGATTCCAGACGCTGGGAAAAGTTTTGTAGAAGGCGATCGCCGATGCTATGACCGAGGGTATCGTTGACGTTCTTGAAGGAGTCGAGATCGAGGAACATGACTGCCATCAGTTGCTCTTGTTGTTTAGCGCGCTCGATCGCCGCAGCTAATTGTTTTGTAAACTGAGTACGGTTGGGGAGATTGGTCAGCGCATCGTGAAAGGCTTGATAGCGTAGCATTTCTTGCGATTTTTTCCGTTCGCTGATATCCCGCACGGCGAAGCAGAAAATCTCTTTATTGTCGTAGTTGTCGGTACGGCTGATATTGGCTTCGACGCTAACGAAAGAACCGTCTTTGCGACGATGCTCGGACTCGGCTACGAAATGGGGTCGATCCGAACCGATTTGCTGAAGTTCGCCTTCTAGAGTTTCGCGATCGCCGCTAACGATATCGTATAGTGTCAGGTTAGACAGTTCTTCTGGGGGATATCCGAGTAAATTACAATAAGCCGGATTGGCTTCGATAATTTGTTTGGTTTGAGCATCTACTACGAAAATTCCTTCTGATGCTCGCTGGACTATGAATTTGTATCGTTCCTCGCTATTTTTGAAACCGACTTCGAGTTTTTTATACTTAGTAACGTCAAAAATGTAGCTTCTAATAACTTTATTGTCGATTAAATAGTGAATGTGTTGTTCAAAAATTTCGCGATCGACTCGGACTTCGCGAATTAGGGAAGTGCCTTCTCGATACTGAGATTGGGTGAGAATGTCTTTGAGAATGGGATGTTCTAGTTGTCGTTCTTGAAGGTCGGGAAACTTGACGCTAGCAGACGGATTGAGATAATTAATTTTTCCTTGAAAATCAATTTCAATAATCGGATTGGGGCTAAATTCTGCTAGAGAAGATAATCTGGCTAAGTCTTTTTGATGGACGAGTTCGGAGGGATGGGATAAGGCAATCGTCTTTTTTGCATCGATGTCATCGCTTTGGGTGTCTCGGCTAAAATTTGCGATCGGTGGCTTAGGTCTTTCAGCTTGTTCGCCTGCTTTAAGCAAGTAAAGTTCTGAAGCGGTAGAGATGATATGATAGCTCGCTTTTGATTTATTGCCAAACCAAATTAAATCTCCGTGTTTTAAGTCGTGAGAGAGGCAGCGCTTGCCATTAACGCTGATTCCATTCGTGCTTCTTTTTCCCTGCGAATCGCCGTCAACTACTCGATAAAAATAGCGATCGCTATCTTCAAGGTCGGCTACTTGAACGAGCGTGGCATGATGGCGAGAGACTTGGCGATCGTATAAAACAATGGCACAGTTAGGGTCGCGACCGATAGAATAAGTTTCGTCTTTGAGGGAGATAATGCGTCTCGACTTCTGATCTTCAATAACCAGGATATGACGAACTTCCTGCGGATTAGTCATCTTAGATTAACGGCGAGCAAGGATTACAATGATAGAGTTCCCTAAAATCCTCGGTCTATAACACTATAGAGTAGCAAAATCCTGAAGTTTTTCTTCACAAAGCCGATCCATCTGCCAAGACGATCCGAGTTTACCGGACTTTCTACCTATCGCGATAGATATGGACAATTCCAACAGCTTTATCTTACAGCTACTCGGCGTTTCCAATTTACTGGAGGAGCAAACCGATCTAGAGCAGGGTTTGCGAGAAGTTGCCTCTCTAACAGCCCAAATACTCGACGCACAACGCTGCTCGATTATGCTGCTGTCCGAGTCGCCAACGCAAGACAATGACGGCTACCACCTGCGAGTTTTTACTCACTATGGCAACCTGCCTCAATCGGCTTACCAACAAATAACGTCGCTCAATGAGGGAATTGCTGGCTACGTCGCCGCTACGGGCAAACCGCTATTGATTGAGGATATTACCCAGTCGCAATTTGTTGAGGCTGCCCGCTATCTAAATGAAGCGAATAAGAGTTTAATTTCTGCCCCCATTCCATTTGGAGAGCAGACCATTGGCGTCATTAATGTCAGCATTCCGTTAAATGGAAAAAGTTTTAAAGAGCAAGATTTAGAAACCCTCAAACTTTTTGCTTTATTTATCGGAAAATCCATTCGCATTGCTCAGATGCAAGCAATCTTGCGTTCTAGATTCGTCGAGAGGGCTGTCGTTCGAGAATTGGCAGAAATTTCCTCAGAAGAGGCGATCGCGATCGCTCCCAATCCCACAAAATTAGCCAAAATCGTAGCCAAATCCTTTTATAAGGAACTCACTAAAGCGGGTTTTGGAGCCAATCAAATTATCGAAATCGCCACCGAAGTCCTCGATTTACTGCAAAAGAATATCGACCAGTATAAAAAGAGACTTTCGCGGGAGTGACCAAAACAGTTATCAGCAATCACTATTTACTGATAACTGTTGACCGAACGCTGCTAATAACTCGCCATCTTGCGGTGAACGATCGCGGTAACGCCGTCGGATTCGATTACGTCGCCTCGACTGATAGTGGCGTAGACTAACCAGCGATCGCCGCATTGCATCCGATTTTGTACCGTGCATTCAAGATAGGCAAGTGCTTCGTTGAGAATGAGACGGCCATTTTCAGCTGTTTGCGTGTCAAGCTGAGCAAACGGGTTTTCTCCTGGCGTAGCGCGATAGGAGAAGTGCCGTCTGAGGTTGCGTCCCTCTTTGAGAATGTTGAGGACGAAGCGATCGCCAGGATGAATCATCATCTCGGCATTTTGGTCTTCGGCGACGGCAAGCATCAAACCTGGCGGATTGAAAGTGGCTTGGGATACCCAAGAAGTGAGAATCCCATGGTGAGTTTCGCCGCGTCGGGTAGTAACGACGCACAAAGACCCGATGATACGCGCGACTGCTTGTTCGGTGCGATCGGCTTGCGCTTCGCTTAGCCCCTGACGAGGAGTCTGTAGCTTCTTCGTTTTCTTCAGCTTCTGAGCAAATTCTGCTCCTGCATCTTCGCACTCTTGCAAAATTGTCGGCGTGGGACTAAAGCGAACGCGGATGGTTTCAAAGCCAAAGCGATAATTGGCATCTCGCAGCTTGCCCTCAATCAAGTCGATCGCTTCTCCACTCCAGCCATAGGAGCCAAACACCCCAGCTAGCTTAGTTTTTGCCGCTGCCGCCAGCACGATCCCCAGCGCCGTCTGAATTTGGACTGGGGCGTGACCGCCTAGGGTGGGAGAGCCGATAATAAAAGCATCGCAAGCTTCAACAGCACGAGTAATGTCGGCGGGATCTGCCAGTTCGCAGTTAATCGACTCGACTGCTACTCCACCTTGCAGGAGTCCTTGCGCGATCGCGCTAGCAAGGGCAGTCGTATTGCCATAGGCAGAAGCGTAGAGCAAGGCAACCCGCAATTCTCTAGTTTTCTGTTGCTGGCACCAGTCGCGGTAATCGTAGGTAAAGCGACTAAGGCTATAGCGAACCAGTGGTCCGTGACTGGGAGCGTAGCACCTCGCCGAGAAAGATGTCAATTTGTCTAGTGCCGCCTCTACTTGTTTTGCCTGGGTTGCATGGAGGCAGTCGAAGTAGTAAAGCCTATCTTCGTCTAGCTGCTTCCAGTTTTCATCCCAGATAGCATCGTCGCAGACGTGAACGCCAAAGAACTTATCGGTATATAAAATGCGGGTTTGGGGATCGTAAGTGCATAGTCCATCTGCCCAACGGGGAGTCGGCACGGTGACGAACTGTAATTCATGTCCTCGTCCCAAGTCCAGGCTATCTTCCGAACGAACGATCTCAATTTTCGACTCCCAGGCAGGAAAAGTGGCTTTGAGTGCGTTGGCACCCGGTCGAGAACCAATCAACTTCGCCTGGGGCGCTTCATCGAGCAAAACTTTTAGGGTTGCCATGCGGTTGGGATTGACGTGACCGAGGATGACATAATCCAAAGCGGCTAAATCCAGATGCTGCCGCAAGTGTTGCAAGTAAATTTGGGTAAACGATTCTCCTGGGGGGTCGATGAGGGCAGTTTTTTCGGAACGAATGAGGTAGGAATTTGCCGTCGTTCCCCGTTGGCGAGCATATTCTACTTCAAACTTGAGGCGATCCCAAGTACGCGATCGCAAAACGATGGTTTCTTTAGCGATTTCGGCGACTTGAACGTCGCGAGGACGAGTTGTTGTAGTCGATAAAGTTTGGGAGGACATCATGATAATTTTGGATTTAAGATTTTGGATTGGGAGGTTTGATGGTTGACAGCTGATGGCGGCTTATACCTTTTCTAAAAAAGAACGCTACAGATGCTCGAGGAAAAAGCCTTGCACCCAGAGCTGCTAACTAATTGCGAACTGATAATTGCCAACCGACGCGGACTTCCACGAAGTGGAGGAGCATCGGCGAATTGGCATTAGTCTTGGTAATGCCTGTTTGATTCGATCATTTCCTTCATTTCCTTCGCCATGCGCTTTTTATGGCGTTTGGCGATCTCTTGCTCTGGGTCGATTCCATCAAATGTTGGTGGCAGCCAAACCCTAACTATCAGCAGTACTCCTAGCACGAGTAAGAAAGCACAAGTCGCTAAAACCTGGCTCCAATTGGTTTCCAGTACGCCTCGCACGATAATTTCTCGCAGAACCGAGACAATAGCGACTTCTACGGCAACGCCGATGGAGACTCTCTGTTCTTTGAGGTAAATAATCAGCAGTCGGAATAACTCGACCAAAATCAACAAAAATAAGATATCGGCAGTAACAGCCTGAAACTCTAATGGTGGCAGCAAGGAGACAAACATCTCCCTTATCTCTAGCACCATGAAGCTAAACAGACCGATGCACAGACAAATAACAATCAAGTCTTGAACGAGTTCGAGGGCGAAGACGATGCGACTCAGGCTCAACCAGCTATACCGTTGCATTGACGAATTTTTGAGGTTTTCGTGCATGATGAAAATACAATAAATGACCAATGACCAATGACTAATAGTGGTTTCCGACTTTGCGATGGTGGACGGCAGTCAGGGCATCTGGTTTCGCCACTCGTCCGGTTGTCACAGTGCTGTAAATAACCCAGTGGTCGCTGCACTCCATGCGACTATTCACTTCGCATTCCATATAAGCAAGGGCATCTGCCAAAATCGGGGCACCATTGCTGGCAGGATAGGTTTTGAGGCCAGTAAAGCGATCGCTGCCGGAAGGTAAGCGCTTGAGAAAATGTCTCATCAGTTTTTGGTAATTGCCTTCCTCTAGGACATTGAGAACGAAGCGATCGCCTGCGTGTAAGATTGACTCGATGGCGCGGTCTTTAGCGACTGCAATGGCGACTCCCAAAGGTTCGAGACTGGCTTGCATTACCCAAGAAGCAACCATAGCGCTAGAAAGATCGCCTTTTTTAGCGCTAATAATGTAAAGTCCGCTGCTGATTCGTCCCAGGGCACGCTCTAAATGGTTATCGAGGGATTTGATTTGCTTGATGGTACGATCTCTTGTCAGCGACTGACCTAAATGGGTTCCAGCTTCTTCGCAAGCTTGCTCGATGATTGGATTGGGCGCTTGTTTGAGCAAAATCGGCGGAAACGCTTCTGTTAATCCAATTTCCTGAAACTTGTTGCGCAGGGGAAAAATTGGCTCGTCTTCGCCGCCGCCGGACTCAAACAATCCGACAGATTGCTTGCCGTGCGCGGCAGCTAAAATCGTACTCAGGGCGGCGTGGGCTGCGATCGAAGACTGGGGAGGCATGCCGATGACCAATCCCTTCGCCTGGTTGACTAATTCCCGCACTTCATGGGGGTCTACTTCATTCAAATTTACCAGCTCTACGGCTACCTCAGTCCTGGTAATGCCCTGGGCGATCGATCGCGCGACGCGATCGCTAAAGCCGTAATCTTCGACATAGAATAGAGCCACGAGCGTATCCGTTTTTGCCTGCTCTTGACTCCAGCTTTGATAGCGCTCTACCCAGTCTGGGATGTGATGTTGCAGCAGCGGTCCGTGTCCGGTGGCGATCGTTGCTAGCTCCAGTTTTTCTATCCGTTTTAAGGCGGACAGCACCGAACGAGCATTGGGACCCATTAGGCAATCATAGTAATATTTAAAGTCTTCTTCGATAAGATCTGGCTCCTCGTCAAACGTATAGTCGTCGCAATAGTGCATGCCAAACACGTCGCAGGTGAAGAGGATTCGCGTCTTGGCATCATAGGTAAAGATTGTATCGGGCCAGTGTAAATTGGGGGCAGAGACGAATGTTAACTCGTGTCCGTTGCCTAAGTCGATGCGATCGCCATTCTTAACCATCTGGTATTTGAAAGGCTGATGTACCATGTTTTCTAGAAACTGAATCGCCACTTTTGCCCCGACCACGGTAACGTTTGGCGCTAGTTGCAAGATTTCTTTTACCAAGCCGCTGTGGTCGGGTTCGGTATGGCTGACAACGAGATAATCTGGGGTAGCAGGATCGATTAGCCCACTCAGGACATCCAGGTACAATTGCTCGAATTTGCGGTGAGAGGTATCGATGAGAGCAGTTTTCTCTCCCCTAATCAGAAAGGAATTGTAAGTCGTTCCGTTCCGCAGACCGAATTCGATGTCGAAGCGATCGCGATCCCAGTCGAGCGAGCGAATGGCGATCGTTCGGTCGCCGATCTCGACGGTTTGCATCGTCAAGCGACTTGACGGACGAGTACTTTGAGAACGCGCAGTCAGTGCAACCATAAAGTGTTGTCTCCAAAACTTGAACGAGCGATCGTAAGTTGGCTTAATCTTTCTTTATCCTTGCTTAGAACACTGAATTTGTAAAATGTCAATTCGTAAAGATAATTATTAGCAAAAATTATATATTTGCAGGCAATAGTTGCTTTTAAGTTATCTATAGATCTAAACTTGACAAACGCGAGTAAGACAGCACAAGCTTAAAGGAAACTTAAAAATGGTGAATTTTCGGGTTAATGCTGCCCCTACTCTCCTCAGTCATAATCGCTCAAGCTGCTACACCGCCATCCTTAACGCAGCAGCAATATATCATACAATCCCAGGAGATCCGCTCCTTACCCGGACAACTGAATGACGTTTTAGTCTTCAACAGCAACAGTCCCGAAGTCGTCCAAGCTAAAGGCATTCTCTTATCCACCTTTCCATTGGCTGGCATGCAATTTCCTAGCGCTCACCTAGGACTTACCCTAGAAGGACGTTTCGATCTCTTTACCCATCACATCGCCAGACCACAGGAACAGAGGCGGACGCTCTATCAAGGCGTTATCGTTTACAACCCCAGCGAACAACTGGTAAGGCTGAGAGTTTTGCAAGGGGCTAACTATCTGACCGAACCCGATGCGCCTTTCATCAATCTCCCCGCTATTGTTGAGGATCGCTGGGGTCGAGTGTTTTCCGGACCGGGATCTAGATTGATGGGAGATATTTTGCGAGGGATCGGGCACTCGAATTTTCCCACTCAAATCTTGATTCCTCCCTATCAGACTCGCATGCTCTTTAACTTGCCGATTACGACTGGTAGCGCCCGTTCTACCTTCATGCGCTTGGAAAGCGACGGTCCCATATACATGGCAAATCTAGCCATGTACCAGGTTCCCAACCTTCCCGAAACGGCATCCAAGACCAAGGATAGGAGCAACGCCCGCACGATTTCTTTCCGCGCCCCGACTTTAGAGGAATGGCAGAAAATCCTGGTTGAAGGAAGATTAGTCGTCCCCAGAGACAGACCGCCAACGCCACTACACGCTATAGACGATCCGAGGATCGAGAAAATCATTTACGGTCGCGTGGCTGGTATCTCTGTCGGTTCGGAATGGATAGGCACGTTAGTCGATCCGGGTACGTCCAATCTGAGCATCCCCGAACGAGGAAAAGCCTTTTCCTATCCCCTGAGTACGGTCAATCGAGGCACTCACGGAACTCGACAAATACAAAGCGCCCCAATGCAAGTACGCTATCCCGATACAGCTTTCCGCGCTCACGGCAATTATGCAGTGCACTACAATTTGACCCTACCGCTAATTAACAACACCGATAAACGGCAAACCGTAGCGCTATCGATACAAACGCCGCTCAAACAGGATAAGTATTCGGATCGCCTATTTTTCCTAAAAGCGCCAAGAGGACAAGTATTTTTCCGAGGAACGATACGAGTTGAGTATAAAGGCGATAGCGGGCTAATCGAACGACGATATTTCCATATCGTCCAGCGACAGGGACAGCAAGGACAGCCATTCTTAACTCTGAATTTGCAGCCGGGAGAGTCGCGCGAAGTGAATATAGACTTACTTTATCCTCCCGATGCCACGCCGCCCCAGGTATTGACGGTGCAAACGATGGATTACTTCATGGCTCCCCTGCGTCGATAATCTAAGATAGGTCTAATTTATTCGCTCTTTTGTTCGTCAATGACTCGTTTGAGCGAATTTTTGTTGAAAGCTGGAAAAATTAGAAAGGGGAATTGTTCTTTTGCCGTCCGTAGCTCGTCAAAAATCGGATTTTCTAGTCCTGTCACTACGCACCAAACGCGGGCGCGAGTCATAGCAACAAAGGCTTCGTTGCGCTTTTGCAGTTCGTTTTCTTTCTTCCATGCCGAAGGCTGAGTAGCGCAGTGGAAGCGACAGGCATACACTTTCCAAGCTTCATTCCCTTTAGCGCGATAAATGTTAGCAATCGTGACGCAATCCGGTTTGCCGAACTCGCTGGGGTCGCTATCCGTGCCGACAATGCAACTTTTGACGCCGTAATATTTTAGAGCCTCTTGCAGGCGACAGAAATAATCCTGCTCTTTTTCTGCGGCGATCGCTGTTATCATTAGGTCTGACGGAGCGAGTCCCGCTTGCAAGTCCTTGGCAACCTGCTGGGCAATCCATTCCTGTTCTTCTGACTCGTCATGAAAAGTTTGGAGCGCGAGCAGATCTTTTATTCCTTCTCGAACTTCAAAATTCTCGCGATCGATCGGATGAGGGCTTTTCTCAACTTGACGTTCGATTTTGACTTGTTTTCTGGCTTTGACGCTGGCATCGCTAAAGTCACCTTCGAGTACGTTATAGCCTAATTTTTTCCACTCTTGCTGATTGCTAACTCCCTGCAATACGCCTCCTTGACGCAAAAGTCCCATATTGACGGCATGGGCAGCCATTAGTAACGATTTAGGCGTTCGATAGCACCGATTTAAATTTTCTGACTTGCGGATATTCGTTCCTTCATAAAAGAAGGAACCGTTACTTGCCAATCCCAGATCGACTACGGGAGTCCCGTCGGGATTGCGACCGAAAATTTTAGTGGCATCTGGAACGATTAAAGAGTCTATTCCTTGAGCTTCATCATACGCCCAATAGAGTCGTTTGGGTTCGCTCAAAGTATTGCGAGCGAGTCGATAAAATGACGCTGGTAAATCTTGAGCTTCATCGATTAAGATAACGTCGTAGAGAATAGGAAAATTTGTAATTTCTATTTCGAGAATATTACAAACATATTTAAAAGCTCCTCCAGGAGAAACTTTGCCAATTTCATTTTCAACATCTTTGACGGTTTTGGGCTGCATTCCACACTCAATGGCTAACCGCCGATAAAAACCATCTCGTTCTTTGCCTCCCCAGGCATGTAAGACTTTTAAATTATCCCAATTGGGTTCTCTTCCCTCGCTGAGTTCGCCATAATATGTACTAATGCGTTCTTTGATTTGGTTGTAAAGCGATCGCGTAAAAAAGACAAAAGCAAGTTTCCAGTCGGGATGTTCGTAATGGATTTTGGCTGCGCGTTTGACTAAAAGAATCGTTTTCCCCGTTCCTGCCAATCCTCGAATGCGCTGCGGCCCATCGGGATATTTAGAAGCAATTTCTTGTTGCTGCTCGTCTAATATTTTGAGGGAAGATTCGAGATAGCAAATGACTCTAAGTGGACTATCAGCAGGCATTCCTTCTGGGATTTGACGAGAAGATCCGGAAGGTAGAGTTTCCGCAACAGTATTCTCAACCATTTAATTTCTCCGTATAGTGTTTCCTCTAAGTATTCCCAACGAAGAGCAAGAAATTACTATTTTTGGAAACAGATTCGATGCCAAATGTTTTGTTTGACAAAGCTCCTCGATAGATTTCATGGATAATATGAATTCCCTAAGAGTTAAGTTATTCAAAACTCAGGTTAAACTACTTGTTTTTTGGCTGATTTTTAGCTTGTTCGAGAGCAATTTCTTTAATAGCCTCGAATGAATTGCGATTGGAAGCACCTTCAATCGCTTTAACTGCCAAATCTTGTACTTGTTTGAGTGCGGCATTGAGTTGTTGAGACAAGTTTTGAATTCTAGCCTGCTGATTTTGAATAGTTTGTTCTAACGCTCCAATTCGCAGTTCGTAATTGCGTTTTTCTCCTTCAATTTCTTTAGCTCGCAAATCGGCTCTCACTTTGGCTTGATAGTTGCCAATACCTTTTCCTTCTCCTTGAGCTTGTTCGATCTTTTTCTTGAGTTCTTGCTCGAAAGCTTCTACTTTTTGTTTTGCCTCGGCATATTGTTTTTCTTTCTCGATAATGCTTTCTTCTCTTTGTTTCCACTGCTTTTCTTGTGCTTGACGAGCTTCGTCTAATTCTTTGTAGAGATTTTTCTTTTGCTGCTGATATTCTTCTTCGCTTAAATCTCTTTCCAACTCCAAGTTATACCAATATTCTTCTTCATCTCGCTGGCGTGCTTTTTGATAAAATTCATTGCGTTCTTTGAGCTGACGAGCATAAGTTTCTTGCTCTTTTTGCCAAGCTTTTTTTAAGGCTATAATTTGTTGCTCTAGCGTCTCTCGCTGCTGGCTAATTTCTTCTTCAAATGCTTTTGCACTTTCTTCATAGGATGCAACTAAAGTATCTAAAGTGTCTTCTTCGACTGATTCTATCTCGTGTAATTCTTCTAATTTTTGTAGTTCTTCGGCTACCTCAGTTTGCAGTTCTTCAAGGAATGAAGCTTCGGCGATAAGTTGTTCTGATAAATGACTAACTGCGCTACCAAATCCTACTTGTAGTTTTTCTAGATTTTGAATAATTTGGTTAATGTTATTTTGGGTTATCGAACTCATAACTTTTTGTTTTTCTTCTTTATCTTTATATGCTATTGAAGATTCTTGAGATTCAGTTTTTCTTTCTCGTTCGATTTTTTTGAGTTGCGATTCTAGGGTTGTTTTTTCTTTTTTTAATTCTTCAAAAGCTTCTATTAATTCAGCTTTTGTACTCTTGGACGTTACTTTAGCAACCATCAATAAATCTCCTAATGAATGTTAATTAAATTAATTAGCAGAGGTTCCATTGCCTTGAAATGCTCTTATTGCCAAGTTCTGTGCTTGAGTCGTGACTTTTTGTAATTCGGCAGTGAGTTCAGCTATCTGTTCGATTTGTTTTTGAATGGCGGCATCAAGAGATTGAATCTTGAATTCATATCCTTGTTTAGTTAATTCCCACTCTTTTTCAAAGAGATCGGCTTTGACTTTGGCATCTCTTTCTGCCTCTTTAATGGCTTCTACTCTGGCTTGATTGATTTCCTGTTTAATCGTTTCTTCAAAGCCTTCTATTTTTTTTTGATTGACTTTAAATTCTTCTTCATTATCTGCCAAGAATTTTTCTCGCTCTTGCCAAACTTTTTCTTTGTCTTGATTAGCTTCTTGCAGTTCTCTTTCTTGTTGTCGCTTGGATTCTTCGTACTCATTCATTTCGATCTTGCGATCGCGTTCAATTTGATATTGATAATCGGACAATTCTTGTTCTCTTTGTTTCGCAATTAATTCGGCTGCTTCTGAGACTCTTGCCTCGAATTCTTGCTGTTCTTTTTCCCAAGCTTTGCGAGTTTGAGTTATTTCTTTCTCTAGGGATTCTCGCTGGCTATTGGTCTTATTTTCTAGGATTTTTAGCTGTTCTTGATGCTCTTGTCTTAAAAGATACAATGCATCAGCCACTAAACGCACTTTATGAACTTGCTCTAACTGTTCTTTTTTGACTGCTATAGCTCGCTTGAGTTCATCTAATTTAGAAGATTCCTCGACTAAGCGATCGGAAAGATTATTAATAGTACGACCAAAATCTAATTGCAGAGAAGCCATTGTATTGACTATGTTGTCAACTGTATAGTCAGTAGCTTTTTCTAGTAGTTGTTTGCTCTTTTCTTTTTCGGCTTCTTCTTCTTTGGTCGCGACTTTCGATTCAACTTTTTTCTGTTCGGATAACAGTTTGGCAAAAGCTGCCATAATTTGCTCTTTGCTCTCTTTGGGAGCAAGGTTACTCATAAGGATAATTCTCCAAAAATTGTCAAAAAATTTATTTTGCGGGCAATCTTTTTGATTGCTACGATTGACTGAAAATGAATTGCAGAGCTTGCTTGATTTTTTCGTCAACAAAACTATTATATCTCTTGTTGATTTTTTCGTCAAGCAAGATTAAAATAAAAAATAGATTAAGGAAAAAAACGTGAATCAAAGCTTTGGTCATCTTATTCGTCAAGCACGAAAAGACAAGGGATATAGCCAACGGGAACTAGCCGAAAAATTGGGGCTAGATTTCACCTATTTATCCAAACTAGAGAACAACCGAGCCGATTATCCGCCAAAAGAAGAGGTAATCAGAGCGCTAGCAACTCATTTAGATTTAGATGCTGAAGAATTAATCTTCTTGTCCGGACGCATCCCCCAAAACGATGAAGAAGTTCTCAAACAACACTATAAAAACATGCCTACTCTGTTTCGGAGAATGCGAGAAAACCCTGAATTTGCCCAAAAGGTGTTTCAAGCAGCGCAAGAAGCAGACCAATAGGAGTTACTATGACAAACATCTTCAGACCGTATCGTTTCATTCCCAAACAAGAGATTGAAGCTGAGGCAACCGAGATTTTGCGCAGAATGCAGCAAACGCCTAACTATTCTCCCAAATGGGCTTTAGATGCGAGTCGAGTGGCTGAATTTCTGGGATTAGATGTAGTTTGGGACAGCATACCGAGCGATCGCGATGGTACGATAGCAGCAAGGATTCTCCCCCTAGAACGCCCGATCGAAATTAATGAAGATATTCCTAAATTGCGAGGAGGGTTTGGGGAATCCACCATTGCCCATGAAATCGGACATTGGGTGTTGCACGTCAATCCAGAAGCGATAAAACGGTGCTTAGAGTTGCACGAGCAAGGAAAAGACATAAGAGTAGAACCGTTATTGTGCCGCAGTGATACTCATCTGAACGGCATAGAGTGGCAGGCGCAACATTTTGCCAGTTGCCTGTTGATGCCGCAATACAAGTTAGAAGAAGTTAGACAAGGGCGAGATTTAACCAAATGGTCGCATCTATACGAAATTGCCGAAGAGTTAGGCGTTACCATTTCTAATCTCATCCATCGTTTAAAAGATCTGGACTGGATTTGTCTGTCCGAACATTCCCGTCAAATCGAGTTAGGCGAGTCAAAGTTGCCTAGGAGAAAGAGAGTGAGTTTAACAGGGTAGGACAGCGATCGCAATTTCGCTCGAAACGCTGAGCAATAGGAACATCTCTACGGCAACCACTGAGGACGAAAGCCCCGCATCGGCAACTCCTCTAATTTGGGTTCGGCACCGCCAGGTGCATCCGCAGGGGGAGGAATCAGCAACCAAAGACGACTCTCGCGCATCGTTTCTCCTGAACTGGTTATTAATGGGTCGGCTGAATGGGTACTATTGGCGGTAACGATGCGATCGAAAAGAATGCCGAGTCCATCAGGGGCAAGACTAATTTTCATATCCCGATAATCGGGTAAAGCTACTAGGGGTATGACTTGAGAGGTCTTGATGTCGATTTTGGCAAGGTAGGGTTCTTCCCGATATTCTTCTCCTTCGATTAACTGAGTTAACAAGCAGAAGAGATGGGTATCTGTGGGATCGAACTGACAATCGAGAATCGAACCTTTGATATTGAGGAGTTCTTTTTGTACGCCTTGGTTGTTAACATAAAAAAGCGATCGCGTGTAGCGCAATTTAGCATTATCCATATTAAAATTCACCATCGCCGCCGCCGAACCATTCCGCGAAAAGCTGAGAACTTTACCAAATTTGGGCAAAAACTCGATCGCTTGAGCGTCCGATTGCAAGGGAATAATGCCAATTCCCTGTCCTTGTGCCACCGCTAGCGTTTGTCCGTCAGGCGCAATCAGAAATTCTCCGCCTGGGGCATTGAGGCGTTCTGGATTTCCCGCTTTTTTGAGTACCCACAAGTCAAAATCCGCTGGATTTTTGCGATTGACTCGCCCAACAACGATGGTTTTTCCATCGGAGGATAAATCGAATTGATTATTTTGATAGTCTTTGTTGTCTAGGATTAACTCTACTGGTTGAGAGCGTTCGGAGGCATTCTCCCGTATCTGAGTAGATACGCGATAAAGTTGCAGGTTCCTTAAGGTGTCGTTGCCTCGATGGCGTTGGGCAGCTGAAAATAAAATGCGATCGCCTTCCGGATAGAATTTAAAATCCGCTACCACTAAATCGCGAGGGGTAAGGATCGCTTTTTTGTTTTGAGTTAAGTTGTAGAGAATTAATCTGCCCCGTTCGTGCCCCAAAGTTCCGATGTAAGCAAAAGCGCGATCGCGACTGCGAAATTGACCGACGAAAGGCTTTATTTCTTGTCCCGCTTCCTCTTTGCCTCGAAAATGCTCTCTGGCATTCTTGAGCTTAACTTGATAGGCTTCTCCGTAGGGAACGGGTGCGTCTAGGGTATAGGCAAGTCTTCGTCCTGCCCAGCTTATCTTACCCGGTAGCGGAGGATTGATGACGAGATTTTTTTCGACACTTTCTCGATCCATCGGGCGATCGAAATCCAGGATAAATGCTCGATCCTCTGCCCCGACTGTTTTATTGTGCCAACTAAACTCGCGCACTCGCGGTTTCATTCCGAAAACACAATTCGTTCCGCAAGCTTGCCCTCCCAAAACCACTCCGCCGATGACTAGGGTGAGAATTAAAATTAGGGTAAGTGCAATCTTATCGATCGGTTGTAAGCTTTTCCACATCTAATCAGTTATCAACTATTCGTTAATTAGTTACTAGTTATTAGTTAGTAGTTAGTGGTTTTTCCTCAGATCGCTTTCGGGCTGTTTCGAGCAATCTCGGTCAGCAGGGAAAAATTCGAGCGCGATTTGTTGTTATCCGAGGTTCTTCTTGACGCGATCGCTTCTGTGGATATTGTCTCAAATTTTTCTGCAATAGAAACGATTGAGGCTAAATTTACATGAGGATTTAACCTAAATATTGTTTAAGCATAAAGAGGTCATAGCAGTTGCCAATTAAAATTGGAGAAATTGGGGAAAGGCTTTTCCTATGAGATTTAATTGGCTTAACCGTGCGGTTTTGCATCGATTTCTAGAACGGCTGCCTCGCTCAAGAAGAGTTTCTCAAGCAACGCCAGCATTCTCTACAGCACTATCAGCAAAACTTCTCGATATTGCTCGTCAGGATGTTCCCACTGTCTTGCGATCGCTCGATACCTCTCCAGACGGTTTGACTGAGGAAGAATCCCGCGATCGTTTAGAGGAATGCAGTTTAAATGAGATTGCCCGCGAAAAGCCCCCCAAGTGGTACATCCAGTTCCTAAAAACGTTTCACAATCCCTTAGTCATTCTCTTGATATCGCTGGCAATTATTTCTTGGGTGAAAGGCGATCTCGAAGCATCAGCCATCATCTTAATGATGGTGATTTTCAGCGTAATTCTGCGTTTCTCTCAGGAGTTTCGCTCCAGCCTTGCGGCGGAAAAACTGCGGGAAATGGTCAGAACAACTGCAACTGTAAGTCGGAGAGAGTTGAGTCCGGATATTTCCTCAGAAGTCCTGCAAAAATACCAAGTCGCGCTCCATTCACGTCCTCCAAAAAGAAAAGAAATTCCTATCAAGTTCTTAGTTCCTGGGGATATCATTTATCTGTCCGCTGGAGATATGATCCCAGCGGATGTAAGGCTTATTTCAGCCAAAGATTTGTTTATCAGCCAGGGAGCGCTGACGGGGGAGTCTCTGCCAGTCGAGAAACAGCCGACCTTACCTGATAGTCAAACCCAGATCGCAAACCCATTGGAACTTGCGAATATTTGTTTTCTAGGCACCACTATTGTTAGCGGTACGGTTACCGCAGTGTTAGTAGAAACGGGGAGCAATACATACCTGGGTGCGATAGCCAAAACCGTTGTCGGTCAAAAAGCGATGACAAGTTTCGATCGGGGGGTGAATGATGTTAGCTTGCTGCTGCTGCGCTTCATGCTGGTAATTGCTCCTGCGGTTTTTCCGACGATCAATGGTTTTCTCAAAGGCAATTGGACTGAGGCATTCTTTTTTGCCCTCTCAGTTGCCGTGGGGTTAACGCCGGATATGCTCCCCATGATTGTAACGGCTAATTTAGCGCGAGGCGCGATCGCCATGTCCGAGAAAAAAGTCATCTTCAAAAACATCGACTCCATTCAGAGCTTTGACGCAATGGATATCCTGTGTACCGATAAAACCGGAACCCTCGCTCAAGACCGGATCGTGCTAGAGATGCACCTGGACATTAATGGCGAAGAAAGCGAGGAAGTTCTGGAGTTGCTACAGTGCTGCTCCAATCGAGTAGAGGAGGTATGACATGAGCAACTGGTACCAATTAGAGATTTCAGAAGTTCTGCAAAAACTGGACAGCGATGCATCCTATGGACTGAGCGCAACAGAAGCCAATCGTCGTTTCAAGGAGTGCGGTTTCAACGAACTCATCGAGCAAGGACTAAAGAACCCATGGCAAATATTGTGGGAACAATTAACTGAGGCGCTGACGATTATCTTACTCGTTGCTGCGGTTATCTCGGTTTTTTTGGGCGACTACAAAGATGGCTTGGGCATTATTGCTATTGTCGTACTTATTACTTTCTTGGGGTTTAGCCAAGAATATCAGGCGCAAAAAGCGATCGCTTCTCTCAAACAGCTAGCAGTACCTGCGGTTAAAGTTCGCCGCAACGGTTGCATGCAGGAAATTTCAGCTCGTTATTTGGTGCCGGGAGATATCGTGCTGCTAGAAGCTGGAGAGCTAGTGCCAGCCGACTGTCGTTTAATCGACAGCTTGAGCTTGCGAGTATCTGAATCTGCCCTCACTGGCATACCCGAACCAGTAGACAAAGACCCAGAAGCCCTCCCAGGAAAAGACTTGGCACTGGGCAAGCGGCGCAACGCGCTCTATATGGGGACTGCCGTCACCTATGGGCGAGGAGAGGCAGTCGTCACTGAAACTGGTATGGCGACTGAGTTGGGTCGCATTGCCAGCGCGATCGAGACCATAGAGCCAGAACCAACTCCGCTACAAAAGCGCCTGTCTCAGTTGGTTCGGGAATTGGCGATCGCATCCCTGGTTCTTGTAGGAGCGATCCTCTCTCTAGGACTACTGCGGGGAGAGAACGCGCAGTTAATGTTCCTAACTGCCGTAACCCTGGTAGTAGCAGCTTTGCCCGAAGGTTTGCCAGCCGTAGTAACCATTGCGCTGGTGCTAGGAGCACAGAAGATGCTCAAACGGCACGCTCTCGTCCACCACCTACCCGCTGTAGAAGCGCTTGGCTCGGTCACGACCATTTGCTCTGGCAAGACGGGCACCCTAACTCAGAACCGCATGACCGTGACCGTACTTGACGTGGCAGGGCATCGCTTAGACTTGACTGCCCGTCTGCGCTCTTATTCCCCGATGCTGGATGCCGAAGAACGGCCTTTTCTGCTGAGCCAGCCGCCAGCGCTATCCTTTCTGCTGGCTGGCGGGACGTTGTGTAGCGATGCCCAGCTAGAACCCGACCCGGAAGAGCCACGCTGCTTTCATGCGGTGGGAGATCCGACCGAGGGAGCTTTGGTGATGGCTGCCGCTCGTCAGGGACTTTGGAAAGCCGAACTGGAACAGAGCCTTAAGCGCGTGACCATGGTGCCTTTCGACTCTAGACGGCAGCGAATGACTACCGTTCACCAATTCCCCGCCGCCCTTTCTCAAGTCCCCATCGCTTTGGAGATGGTCTGGTATTGGAGTCGAGCGATCGAAGCAGCAAACTATGTTGCCTTTACCAAAGGCAAGATCGGCAGCTTATTAGAAGTCTGCGATTGGGTTTGGGTAGAGGGGGGAGCGATGCGACTCGATGGCAACTGGCGCGAACGGATTGACACGGCCAAGCACCAACTCACCCACAAGGGATTGCGCGTTTTGGGCATTGCCTTTCGACTTTTGCCGTCTTACCCAGTCGATGGCTGGGAGGACTTGGAGCGAGACTTGATATTCATTGGCTTGGTGGGGATGAATGACCCGATGCGACCAGAAGCCAGAGTTGCTATCGAAACCTGCAAAAAGGCTGGCATCCGTCCGGTGCTGGTTACAGGCGATCGCCCCCGAAATGCTTGGCATCTCGCCCAGGAGTTAGACATAGCGAGCGATCGCCGTCTCCTAACCGATAAAGAGCTTAACTGCCTGTCCGAGCGCGAATTGGAAGACTTGGTAGAACAGATTTCCATTTATGCGAGAGTTTCTCCACAACAGAAGTTTCGCATCGTTCGAGCAATGCAAAAACAGGGGCACATCGTCGCCATGACTGGCGATGGCGTAAACGATGCACCCGCTCTGAAGGCGGCTGATATTGGTGTAGCGATGGGCATTAGCGGCACTGACATTGCCAGGGAGGCAGCGGATCTGGTTTTGCTAGACGACAATTTTGCTACCATCGTGGCCGCCGTGAAAGAGGGACGAGTAATTTACGATAACATTCGCAAGTTTATCAAGTATCTCTTAAGTAGCAATGTTGGCGAACTCTGGGTAATGCTACTAGCTCCCTTTTTAGGAATGCCCTTGCCACTGATGCCCCTCCAGATTCTCTGGATTAACTTGGCTACTGACGGTTTACCAGCCTTAGCTTTGGGCTTGGAACCGGCAGAGCGAGAGACCATGAATCGTCCGCCTTACTCTCCCAAAGAAAATATTTTCGGTCGAGGGATGGGAAGGGATATTATCTGGATCGGGTTGTTGATGGGGCTGGTATCCCTCGGCACGGGCTATTGGTATTGGCGTGCCAAACGCGCCGACTGGCAGACCATGCTGTTTACCGTCCTAACTCTTTCGCAGATGGGCAATGCCTTAGCAGTTCGATCGGAACGAGACTCGCTTTTCTGCATTGGATTGCTGTCCAACAAGCCGCTTTTGGGAGCAGTTATTCTGACGCTGGGGCTGCAACTGGCAGTCGTCTACATTCCCTTTTTTGAGAAGCTCTTTGCGACAGTAGCTATGCCCGCAATAGACTTAGCCCTCAGCTTAGTTTTGAGTAGCGTGGTTTTCTGGGCTGTGGAGTTGGAAAAATGGTTGCTCCGCCGCGCTACAGTTAGATTATCAATATAAGATATGACGCTAAATTTAGAACGATCGCTTTTAACGACTGCGCGATCGCAATTTAAATTTTTGATCGCTTTTTCAACATACCATTTCTCCGATTTTCCCGGATATTTAGCTCTTGCTTGAATCAACACGCGTCTGGCTAGTTCTTTGTTGCCGCTAGCTGCCGCTAGTAAATTGCGATCGATTCCATCAATCGGTTTTGAATTGTTCCAAATTAACCAGATAATGAATATAGTTAATCCAATTAGCAGTGCAATTTGAATAGAAGTCACGTTCAAGCCTCGCGTATTTGAGTTTACATTCTTAGCATTCCCAGATAGATCGATCGATTTAGCATGGCCCGATCTCGGATTCTGGATTGGGATTTTCCAGAATCTATTATAGGTTTGTTTGGCTTAAAATCCAACGAGTTACTGCGCCTCGATCTTCTGATAAACTGCGTTTAAGGGTGTCTTGAATAAGCTCCATAGTTAAACCTGGTAACTCCTGTGAAGTTTGGATGGACTTGCTACCTCGATCGGCAATAGCAAAAGCTGTTATTTCATCTCGATTAACAGCTACTACCCAATATTCTTGGACATTCATTTGCTCGTAAAGAAGTGGAATATTAGCTCTTTAATTGTCTTTAATATTTGAAAAATAAATTGAGCCTAGATAAGTTAGATATTCAAGAAGATTATCGTAGCGATCGCGATAATCTCATTCAAGATTTTTATATTCCTTGTTTAGAACGCACAACTGTTTATAGTCGGGCAGTTGGCTTTTTTTCCAGTTCTTCTCTCATTGCTATTTCAAAAGTACTTACCGCTTTAATTAGATCTAGGGGAAAGATGCGGTTAGTAGCTTCTCCCTATTTAAGTCCAGAAGATATAGCAGCGATTGAGATGGGACTGAAACAACGAGAAGAAGTCATAACCAAAGCGATTTTACGGGAGTTCGATCGAGAGTTTGAAAAGGTTGTTGAAGATAGATTAGCTTGTTTGGCTTGGTTGTTGAGTCAAGGAATCTTTGAAATCAAACTCGCAGTTCCCCAGAAGATCGACGAACAGGGACTTTACCACGAAAAATTTGGGATTTTTAGCGATTCTATCGGGAATTGCGTTGCTTTTATCGGTTCTGCCAATGAGAGTTTATCGGGGTTTGCCAGCAATTTTGAATATATTGAAGTGTTTCGTTCTTGGAAGGAAGGCGAACAGACGCGAGTTCAACGGAAAGTCGAAGATTTTCAGAGGTTGTGGTCAAATAAAACCTCGAAAGTAGAGGTAATGAACTTTCCCGAAGCTGCAAAGCGATCGCTTTTAAGATATCGTCCTAGTAGTCCGCCGAAGTATGAAGAAATAGACGCGGGGATTGGAAAAGGTTGGCGGTTCAAAGAGACTGGTGAGAATTACAGGATACAGAAAAATGCCCTTAAAGTTGAGTTGCGTCCCCTTCAAGTTGATGCAGTAGACGCGTTTGAGAGGGGAAATTATCGCGGCATTTTGGCGATGGCGACGGGGACGGGGAAAACTTTGACGGCGTTGGCTTGCGCGACTCGTTTGGATAATCTAGATTTGATTATCATTGGCGTACCGACCAAGGAATTGGCAAATCAGTGGAGGGAGGAAATAGAAACAAAAACTAGCTTTCGATTGCCGATTATTGCAACGGGCAAGGCGCAACATTAGCGAGAAATCCTGTTTCGGAAGTTGCGTTTGATTTACCATCAAGAATTACCTCGCGAACGACTTCCCGTTATCGTTGTCGGTACTTATAGCGAACTGTCTAAATCGACAGTTGCAAATTTAATTAGCGATGCGGGAGGATTGCCGGAACGATCTTTACTAATAGCGGATGAAGTTTACGCAACGGGGGCAGAAGTTTATCGGCGAATTTTACGAGGGGACTTTTGCTATCGTCCGGGACTGTCGGCGACTCCCATTCGTTCCTACGACGAAGAGGGAACGGGAATTGTCTTGGGCTATTTTGGCGGAATTGTTTATGAGTTTATTTTAGAAGATGCGATCGCAGCAGGAATTCTCTGCGAATACGATTACTATGTCTATGTCGCGGCTTTAAGTGAAGAAGAACACGAAAAGTTTTAGCAGTTAACTGCAAAAATTGCTGCTTTACTCAATCAAGACGATCGCGAGCGCACTCATCATTTAACGATACAACGAGCAAAAATTATCAAGTCTGCGACTGCCAAAATAAATATCCTAGATCGCATCCTGACCGACCATCCGCCGCAGCAAGCGATGATTTATTGTGCGGACATCGACGGGGCAACTCAGATTAGTTACAGCTTAGCCCAACGCGGATTTAACGTTGCGCGTTATTCTTCCCAAGACAGCGATCGCAAGAAAATCTTAGCAAATTTTGCCAGTGGCTATCTGGATGCTTTAGTAGCGGTGAAATGTTTGGATGAAGGGGTAGATATTCCATCCGTCCATCAGGCGATAATTCTAGCCAGCGATGCGACAGAACGCCAATTTATCCAGCGTCGGGGAAGAATTCTCAGGGTTACGCCTAAAAAATCAGTAGCCACCTTAATTGACGTTCTCGTCGTTCCTCCTTTAGGAGACGAATCGGTAAAATTGATGGAATCGGAGATTCAACGAATCAAACACTTTGCCCGTTCCTCCCGCAATCGCACTTCAGTCATTATCAATTTAATCGAAGAACTGAAACACTACAAGATTACTTATTCAGATTTAACATGAAACCAACTACCGTTTATTTACCAGAAGAAACAGAAGCTAACCTTCAACAACTTGCTAAGAAAACCGGGCGTTCTCCAGAAGAACTCATTCAAAAAGCTATTGAAAACTACTTGGCTAAACAGACTTTCTCGTTACCAAAATCTGTGGGGATGGGTGCAAGCGGTATGTCAAATTTAGCCGAGAGAAGTGAGGAACTGCTGTGGAAGGAAGAATCATAGCCGATACCAGTGGAATTATCGCTTTTTTAGACCGAGATGACCGACCTGGTTGAGCAACAAAACTCAAATCGCCCTCACCCCAATCCCTCTCCCAGAGCGGGAGAGGGGCTTTTAACCTAAGACTTTTGTCTGAAGTCCCTTCGCCCCTTGTGAGAGAAGAGATTTAGGGATGAGGGGACAAAGATTTGTCAGTCAACCAGGATGACCGACACCATACAACAGCAGTTGAAATCGTCAGAACAAGAAAGATTGTGATTCCAGTTACTGTCCTTGCTGAAGGATACTTGGCTTATCTTTCTGTAGACTTAAAAGATTTAACTAGAACCGATCGGATAATGAAACGTTATAGAGACTTTCCTTTGGGTCTAGTTGATACTAGCCTAGTTGCTTTAGCAGAATGTTATCAAATCAAACAAATTTTAACCATCTAGAACTTTTGCCGTAAGTCATAAGCGATTGAGTTGAGTGAAGCGCGATCGCATAGTTGTTGAGAATACTATTGAAATTATGATGGAAATTGAACAAAAACTAAAACAATTGGCTAAGAAACATAAAATTCCAGAAGAATTATTAAAAGAAGCGATCGCCCTAGAAAAAGAAAGAATCATGTACGCCAATCGCCAATGCGTCCCTAAACTTCTCAAAGCGATCGCGCGGTACGCAGAATAAACCTCCTTAGCGTCCTCTTTTGCGCCTTTGCGTGAGAAAAAACAAACCTATGTAATTGATATAATATGGGACTGCGCCTCAAACAAATTCGCCTTAAAAACTGGAAATGCTACCGCGAACAAATTATTCGATTTAATCTAAATACAGATAAAAACATTTGGATTATTTTTGGACAAAATGGCTATGGAAGAACCTCGCTTCTGGAAGCGATTATCTGGTACTTGTATGGAAACGAAGGTGTTTTGACTAAAAAATTACCCGATTATTTCAATCGAATCGCTCTCAAAAAACGAAAGCCATTAGAATTATTAGTCCAACTAAACTTTGAAGAAAATGGGAAAATTATTTTATCAGTCGAGAGGCAACCTGGAGTTTGCGAGGAATGACTCCTAATGTTGTGGTAAGCGAACCGACCTTTTATGAAGATGGAACGCAGAGAAAAATCCATGGGAATATATAGATAGTTTATTACCCAAGTCGTGTAAAGAATTTTTCTTCTTCGATGGGGTAGAAATACAACGCTACGCACAACTAACGCAAACAGAGGAAACTCGCAATGCGATCGAGCAGATCTTAGGAATTCCCGAACTGAAAAACCTGCGAGACGATGCCGACAAAGCTTTACACCAGATAGAAAAAGACTTAAATAAAGCATCGGTAGCGAATCAAGATTTGAAGCAAAAAACCGAACGACTGGAGAAGCTTCAAGAAGAGATCGAACTAACAACAGGTCAACTTCAAATTGCCAAAAAAAAGCCTTACAGAAGCTATTAAAATTTATGAAGACTGTCAAGAAAGGGCACGGCAGATAGAAGATTTACATGACAAATTACAAGAGATCGATAAAAAAGAACAAGAGAAACGTTATTTAGAAACAAATCTTGAAAATGCTGAAAAAGAAGTTGAAAGTGCCTTCAGAAAAGTTTCCATTCCGCTAATGCGAGAATTCGTTCAGGAAGTTTATGATGACCTGCAACGAAAAAGTATTAAAAAGACAGGATTATCGTTTTCACTCAAGCAACTACGCGACCTTCTCAATAGCGATCGCTGTTTGTGCGGTCGGTGTATGGACGACCAGTCTCGCGATTACATTCGCCAGCAGCTGGAAGAGTTAAAAAACATAGGAAATTTGACCCAAGAAATTATCGAACACGATGAGTTACGGAATCGATTATCGGGATTGTTACAGGATCGACCTCTCGATCTGGATGGGTTATTGTTGAAACGCGATCGCATTCGGGACGATTTAGACGAACCCAAACAAAGCATTGCCAATCTTAAACAGGATACCAATGGACTAAAACGATCCGAAGTCGAGGAAACTTGGCGCAGAGTTGGCGCACAAGAAAAAAATGTCGAGGCAATTGGGGAGAGAATTAATCGCCTCAGCAGAGAAATCGAACAGAAAAAACAAGAAGCGGATCGCCTGCGTCGAGAAATAGAAACGCTAGCGGATCGCGATCGAGAAACTGCTACCTTAGTCAAACAGGTTAGATTAGCTGAAGGACTGCGCGATGCCGAGAACGAACTGATTGAATGGTATATCGATGACCGCAAGCAAACGATTGAAACTCAAACCTCCGATCTTCACCGTCAAGTGACAAATAAACCAGATGAGTATCGAGGAGTCGCGATCGCGCCTAATTATACTTTAAGAGTCAAGACGGTTACAGGAGAACTCCTCAACCCAGAAAGTTTAAGTGCAGGCGAAAAAGAAGCTTTAGCTTTTGCTTTTATTACTGGGTTAAATTTAGCCTCAGAAACCGCTGCGCCATTGATTATGGATACCCCCTTTGGTCATCTGAATATACAGCATCAAAAAAACATTATTAATGCGCTTCCCAACATTCCCTCTCAGGTGATAGTGTTGGCTACGGACAGAGATTTACCCGACTATCTGCTACATGAGTTGCGTCCTCACGTGGCAGAAATTCTCACGATTTCCCGCAATGCGATGGAGGATATGTCAATTGTAGAGGTACGAGAATGAAGCGGATAGACCCCGCAACAACTATTCGTCCAACGCCTGAAGCGAATGGATATCTCAAGGTACTCAAAAATAATGGTGCGTTTGGTCGCATGGTGGATGCGTATTTGTTTGCTGCTGCTTACGCGATTAAAAATAATGTCGATGTTGCTTCAATACCGTCTCAAGGTCGCCAAGATCTAATTAATACAGGCATTGTAGATGATGAGGTTCGTCTTTCTTTAGAGGCGGGAATTCATGCGATTTGCAAGCGCAACAGTCGATCTGAACCTACAGATAGTCGAGAAATAATGGAAATTTTGACCCAGTATGCAGAAGCGGGACTTAAATTATTAAAGCAGCGCTGGGAAGGCAAAGTAGGGATTCAAATACAGGATGATGTTCGGAGGATTATTAATCACTCATGAACATACGTACTCTCTACATACCAAAAACTCTAAAAATTACTCAAGAACAATTTGAACAACTCGCCAGAGAAAATCGAGACAGACATCTCGAAAAGTCGGCGACTGGAGAACTCATTATTATGCCACCGATGAGAGGGAATACAGGCAGACGGAATATAGAAATTGAAGGACAACTTTGGTTTTGGAATCGACAAACAAAATTAGGCGTTGCTTTTAATTGTTCGACAGCTTTTCATCTGCCAAATGGTGCTGACCTTTCTCCTGATGCTGCTTGGATTAGTCAACAGAAGTGGGATACACTGACTCCCGAACAACAAGATACTTTTCCTCCTCTGTGTCCCGACTTTGCTATAGAGTTGCGATCTAAAACAGATAATATGGAACCTTTGCGTCAAAAAATGCAGGAGTATCTAGATAATGGATTGCGTTTGGGATGGTTAATCGATACGAAGAATAGAAAGGTGAAAGTTTCTCGTCAAGATCGACCTGTAGAAGTGTTGGAGAATCCAATAAGTTTATCGGGAGAGGATGTGCTTCCTGGTTTCAGTTTGGATTTGCAAGGGGGGTGGAGTTGAGGGAGAGGAAGGCGCGATCGCGTTTAATAAAGATATGATTCTGCCAATAGGAGTTTGACCAAACTGAGAGCTTCAAGAAGGATATTGTTGCGATCGCAACAATATCCTTCAGGATTTTTATATTCCTTGCTTGGAACGAGCAACAGTAATTACCTAAGTTCAAAACGAATTATTAAGCATTGGTTGGCGGTGGGGTAAATGTACCTCATCGTAGAGCGCGTGATATAGGGTTTCTAAATAAATCGTAAAATCATTTTATCGTGCGACGACCAACAGGAGTCGCGAGCGAGACGTTTGCGCAAAGCGAAGTGCCGAAAAGGTCGGATCGCACTACTTTTTACAAATCAAATAGACTTGCTATAGAACGCAGCAGATAAAATGAGCTTGTTGGTAATGGTATTTTGAAAAGTAAATGAGGACAACTGCGTTGTTATGGTGTTGCTTTCAATTTAAAGAAATTGTTGTGTCTTTCTCCTGCATATCCGATATAAAGCGTAAGACTAAATTTTAGGAGTTTTTGGACATGACGGCAACCCAACCATCTCTATTTCCGTCTCGGACTGTAACTGAGTTGGTAGAAGATATCAAGAAGCTGACTCAAGAAATCCAGGAGTTGTATTGTCAAGATGCTATTCCCTGGATTATAGGAGTGTCGTGGGGAAAGGATAGCACAGCAGTCTTACAACTTGTCTGGAATGCGATCGCCGCTTTACCAATAGAAAAGCGACATAAATCTATTCACGTTATAACCACGGATACTTTAGTAGAGAATCCGATTGTTGTTGCCTGGGTACGTAAATCAATACGGCAACTTAAAACAGCAGCAAAAAAACAACAAATACCACTAGAAGCTCATTTACTTTATCCAGAGGTTAAAGATAGATACTGGGTAGGTCTAATTGGAAAAGGTTATCCGGCACCACGCTTAAAATTTCGATGGTGTACTGGGAGACTAAAAATTAATTCGTCTAACCGATTTATCCGTGATGTTATACGTACCTGTGGCGAGACGATTCTTATATTAGGCACTCGAAAAGCTGAAAGTTCCAGACGTGCTGCCGTAATGGAAAAATTAGAAGCAAAGCGAGTACGCGATCGCTTAAGTCCTAATGCCAGTCTTCCCAATTCCCTGGTTTACAGTCCTATTGAAGACTGGCGTACTGATGAAGTTTGGTTGTACTTAATGCAATGGGAGAATCCTTGGGGCAATAGCAACAAAGATTTACTTGCCATATATAGAGGAGCAACAGCAGATAATGAATGTCCTTTAGTTGTAGATACTTCAACTCCGAGTTGCGGCAGTTCTCGATTTGGTTGCTGGGTTTGTACACTGGTTGATAGTGATAAATCTTTATCAGCAATGATCCAAAATGACGAGGAGAAAGAATGGTTACAACCGCTAGTAGATCTTCGTCTTGAACTAGATATAGAAAACGATCGCGATAAAAGAGACTTCCGTAGAATCTACGGTAAGGTAGAACTATTTGAACGGAATGTAGAAGGTGAAATATCTATCGAACCCATTCCCGGTCCTTATACAAAATACTGGCGGGAACATTGGTTAAGACGAGTCCTCGAAGCACAAGTTAAAGTCCGTCAAAATGCACCTGAAGAATTTCAAGACATTACCTTAATTACTCCAGAAGAATTGAGTGAAATTCGACGCATCTGGTTAGAAGAAAAACACGAATTTGATGACAGCTTACCTCGCATTTATGAAGAAGTGACAGGCGAACCTTTTCACGATCGAAGACCTGGAGCAAGTACTAGCTTATTAGGTAGCGATGAATGGGATGTATTAGAAGAAATTTGTAGCGACGATGCCATGCACTTAGAATTAATGGCAAGACTCCTCGACACCGAACGCCAATATTACACCAAATCTCGCCGGGTCGGAATTTATGAAACTCTAGAAAAATGTTTTGAAAGCAGTTCTCGTTCAAAAAAAGAAGCGATAGAAAATGCACATTTAAAACGGAATTTGAAATCTGCTGCGGGTGAGGGAGATATTAATAAGGTAAAGCAGCTTACCTGGGCAAATATTAAATTCTCGAAGAAAGAGAAATAAACCTGCTGCTAGGGATTTAAATCCCTAGCTAATAGCAAAAGTCCTCTTAAGAGGATTTAAACGATTACAAAATTTTAGTCCATTTAAATGGACTTGCACTATTAGCCAAGAAATTAATTTCTTGGCGAGTGATGAAACAAACTAGAATTCTAGTGCTTAGGAGGATCGCCTTGATGATTATCTTCTTCTAAAGATGCGATCGCTGTTTCTGATTGATGATGTTCTTTCTGATTAAGAATATAAGTCAACTCCCGCTTGGGAATTAATTCCCACGCTTATCGCAAAAGTCCGCTTAAGAGGACATCCCAAAAGTCTATTTTGTCGATCGCGAAATAGTCAATAGTCATTTATCCTTTGCATTTTTGCCAATAACGAATGACCAATGACAAAGGACAAATGACCAATTGATTAACTAGCTAAAACCAAGTTAACATCATTCGTTCCTTCGGTTTCTCCCTGACCCGATTTAATCTGTTTGCCATTGACTTCGACGGCAAACGGCGTGTTAGCCAGGTTGATATTATAATCCGTCTTTTGATCGGTGTAGCCAACGCTAGCAATCATATCGCGTCCCGATTCATTGTAGATGAACGCTAACATCTGGTTCTTGTTTTGTTCGTTGTCGCGTGCCCAGATAACCATGTAATCTTCTCCCTGATATTCAAAGACTTTGGGCGGACGATTGGCAACGTAACGACCGGGTTTACCAAAGCTTTTGTCGAGAAAGTCCTGTACGGAACTGGGTTCTACTACAGCATAGGCAACCTCTTGGTTAGAGGTTGCTTGTTGGTCTCCTTGACTTTCATCGACTTTTTCTTCTTGACCCCGATTGCGTAGATAGTCAACAGCGGCTTTTGTTCCGATGGCACCGACGGCTGCTATACCTGCGCCGATGAGTATGTTACGAAGTTTATTACTCATGATTTTTCCTCAAAATTCAGCAATTACGGCGGTATTAATTTTCTATTACTTCACAATCTTCTAACTTCTTCCCAAAGATATATCAGCTTACGCAGCAGAACACAAGACTGTTAAAGGTTTGCGATCGCGCTTTTGAAAAGCTTACCTTTAAAATTGAGATAATTAATATCTACAAGCCAAATCGTGATAAAATTCCTTTTACCATTTAAGAAAAAATTGTTGGAAAGGTAAATAGATAGATGGAAGCTGCAATGCTGTTAGCAAAACTACCCGAAGCTTACCAAATTTTCGATCCTCTGGTAGATGTTCTGCCGCTCATTCCTCTGTTCTTTCTGTTACTTGCTTTTGTATGGCAAGCTGCTGTTGGATTCAGATAAACTGTTGCATTCGATGAAAAGATTGGGGCATCCGTCGAGGGTGCCCTTCTATTCTTCTTCAATTTTCTAAAACAGAGAAAGCCTCTTCGTTTTCTGTTTTCTCCCTATAACTGGTAGGCTTCTGCCTTCAATCTTTGTGAGTGCGCTTTGAGTTAAAGAGAAGCTGACGGAATGCTAAATTAGTGCAATGGCGATCGATGCTCAATAGTCATGGTAATTGACGAAGAAGTAAAATCCCTAATTCAAGCAGTCGATAAAGCCGATTCTGCTGAGGGATTATTAGAAGCTGTAAAAGCGTTGGTGGCAGTTCGTCACGAAGCAGCCATTCCCACGCTGATTGAAGTTCTCGGTTATAACAATCCGGGTGCAGCCGTTGCCGCAGTAGAGGGATTGATCGATATAGGAGAAGCTGCTGTCTCTCATCTGTTAGAAAAAATAGATGGCTACAATTATGGAGCCAGAGCTTGGGCAACTCGTGCTTTAGCTGGGATTGGCGACCCACGCGCTCTCGATCTCCTATTAGATGCAGCCAGTAATGATTTTTCCTTAAGCGTGCGTCGGGCAGCAGCAAAGGGACTCGGCAGTATTCGTTGGTCAAATTTACCAGCCGAGGAAGTTTTACCTGCCCAAAATAAGGTTCTCGATACTCTCTTGCTCGTTTCTCAGGATGTGGAATGGGTAGTGCGTTACGGAGCGGTTGTGGGATTGCAATCGCTTTCTAGTGCTACGGCTAAAACTCTGCCCCATTTTGAGAAACAAATTTTAGCTCGATTTGAACAGATGCTGGAAATAGAGCCAGAATTGATCGTTCGCGTCCGCGTGCAGTTAGCCTTACAGCAGATTGAGGAAAAGACTGGGAGACGGGGAGACGGGGGGAAAGACAATGCAGGGGGGAAAGGGGAAGAGGGAAAGGGAAAAGATCTATATCTATAAACATTTCCCCTTTACCCAAAACCCCCTTTCCCAAACCTTTGTGTTTCTCATGTAACCTTTTACCCTAATCCCAATAACCAATGACAAAGGACAATTGACTAATCTCCAATCCTTTTATCCAAAAGGGTTTCTAATTAAAAATGCCCGCAAGCTTTAGCCTGGGGCGATTGATTGAAAAAATTTTGTTCATTAGGTTGCTATTGCTTGAAATTATTCAACCATTCTCGCAATTGTTCGCTTGCTAACTCTCTTCCTCCCAAACCGAAGGCGAGCGCGATCGCAGCAGCAATACCGCCAACCAGTATGCCAAAGGCTAAATTGACAATATTGGGAGCAATTCCCATTTGTTGTAATGCCATTGCCGAAACTAAGACGACAATACTAATTCGAGCCGTCTGTGCGACAAACCTCGCCTGACGAGTTCCGCCGCTCGCAATCAAATTAAAAGCGAGATTTGCCAGATATAAGCCGATCGCAAATACCACCACGGCAACGAGAACTTGACCCGCAATCACTAGCAAACCGCCGACTAACGCTTGTAGCACTTGTATTTGTAGGATATCTACCGCCGTCAAGGTAGCGATCGCCATAATTGCCACCAAGACAATAATTCCTACCAATTCTGATGGCGTGCGCCTTTGGGGAGGGACAACTTCTACGCCAGGTTCGGGTGGAGGGGGTGAAAGCGCGGCAAGACCCAACCATTGAAAAACGTTATTGAAGCCGATGCTAGTGAGGATGTTAGTAACTATCTCAGCGATATACCGTCCGCCAACATAAGCAAGCGCTAAAACCACTGCGGCTGCAAAAAGCCTGGGCAAAAGGTTCAGAACCTGGTTGAGCATTTGCGTGGCTGGCGCGGAAATTGCTTGAATTTGAAGGGCATCTAAGGCAGTAATAGCAACGGGAATCAAAATCAAAACATAGACGATCGTGCCTAGAATCTGAGACAAAGGCTGGCGGCCAGCCGTCGCCGATAGTCCAAATCTCTCTCCAACTCGATCTGTGCCTACAGCAGCTAAAAGATTTGTCACCACCCGGCGCACTATCTGAGCAATCAGCCAACCTACCGCACCAATAAGGATAGCTGCTAAAACATTGGGCAGAATTGCCAAAATTTCATTGAGCAGCGACTGTATCGGAACTAGCGTTCCCTCTAAGTTAAGAGCGCTCAGAATAGATGGCAAAAAGAGCAAAAAGATAAACCAATAAAGCGCGTTAGCGATGGTTTCGCTCAAGGCAATCTGGTTTTGTTGAGTCTCATCGCTGATTTGCTGGTTTAATCGCTCGTCGATTCGCAATCCCGTAAGGATTCTTACGACTACGAATTTAGTTATCGTCGCCAGTATCCAGGCAATGCCTAACAAAATTACTGCCCCTAACAGTTGCGGCAAAAAGCTAGTAATCCTTGCTAGCAGAGAATTAAGAGGTTGGGAAACCGCCTCAAGCTGAAGGGCATTTAAAAAAGCAACAATGGCAAAGAGAAGGATCAGCCAAAACACTAGATCGCCTACCCATTTTTCTACAGGCAGGGATTCTCCTTGCTGCCTTCCACCTATCCAATTGGCAATTTGGTTATCAATCTGGGTTCGATTGAGAAGTTTGCGAGTGATTCCTCTAGCAATTAGAGCCACCACCCAACCAACGATTAAGATCAGAATCGCTTTAATTAGGGTGAAAACGTCTTGCCCTAATATTTGAGAAATTTGTGCGTTCAATGGTAATGGTTGCTGATTCTGTCCGGATATCTGTGCCAGGATAATCGGCATTAGTATTAGTTTGGGTGCTATGAAGCCTGTTAGGTAAGTCATTTCTCCCAAAGTTTATTTTGGCTTTAATATACCTGGTTTGATTGGGTTAGGCAAAATTTTGCCAAATTAACTCTAGATAGCAATAATTTGTATTATCCTACACAAAGAAGCACTTACAGATCTCAGTTTGAATGATACAAAAATTTACTTGCATTGGAGGGAATTAATCCGTTCGGCAATCGCTAGTTATTTTATAGTATCTCTTTTTCTTCTTTTAAACCTTCAAGAATTTGGCATACTTCCGATTGTATTGGTGTTAATAGTACTTGTAGTATTTTTGATTACCACTATTTGCCAAGGTCTAGGAACAGGGATATGAGTAGGGATAGTGGCATTAACAGTAACTATACTGATAGCAGTGCTAGCGGTATGGGGGGAGCGAAGTCCGGGGCATTAGTAGTAGGAATTATTGGAACGGGTGCGCTACTCGATCTTGCTTGCCTTAGAACAACTTATCTTCAAAACGCAAAATTAAGGTACTTATTAATTACTGGTAAAGGACAGAATAAAAACTTCAATCGCCAAGGTTTGCAAGGTATTAATCTACAGGAATTTGAGCTAACAGGCGCTAGTTTTGTAGATGCAGATCTTAGCCAAGTTAACTTGCAGGAAACCAAATTATTTGAAGCAAAGCTAGTACGAACAAATCTAGACCAAGCTAACTTAAGTAATGCTCGTCTTACCGGAGCGTATATTGAAAACTGGGGAATTACGAGGAAAACTAGATTTGATGGAGTTCGATGCGAATACGTTATTAGCCCATTCAGCCTGAAAACCTGAGATCTTGTAGTAGTTGCATCATCCGCCGGGGAATTAATTCCCCGTCTCGTATATCAAGTCCATTTTAATGGACTGAAACACTTCTTTAGTCGTCTTGAGACGATTTTATATATGAAGCAGCGATTTTAATCGAGGGACGGTCATTGACCAATAGTACAAGACTCAGTTGTCGGCGTTAAAGGGCGAAGATGATAAACATCTCCACCCCAACAATTGTCAGCTAGTGAGCAACGTCTAAGAAGGATTTAATCTTTCAGCTTAGTATCGCTTCGAGTAGTTGCTATTGCTACGACCGTTGTCGCCATTGTTTTCGCGAGGTTTCGCTTGATTGACTTTCATCTCGCGACCGTACCACTCAGCCCCATCGAGGGCTTCAATGGCAGATGTTTCTTCAGCTGCCGTTTCCATTTCTACAAAAGCAAAGCCGCGCATGCGACCCGTTTCGCGGTCGGTGGGAATGTGAACTCGTTTGACAGAACCATATTCCGCAAATACGGAATTAAGATCTGCTTGTGTAACCTCGTAAGATAAGTTACCTACAAAAATAGACATAGATTGTCTCCTAGATCGGAAGGTGTGTAGAGATTGAGATTTCGGAGAGAATCCTGCCAAGACTAAATCAGAAAAACCTGTCAATACTAATAACAAACTCTGCTACCGATATTTTTCTCAATTGATATTATCATCATAGCACTAAATTTTTGTTTTGCTCCTGAGCGTAAACATCAAGAATTTTCTGGCGTAAATCAATCGAATTACAATCCAGGCTCTAAGAGGACATCCCAAAAGTCCATTTTGTCATTTCCAGTGCAGTAAAACGTAACGAAGAATCTCTGTTTGGAGTTGGTCTACTCAGATGTTTCGCTTCGCGATCGCTACGCTCAACATGACGAAGTGCTTTTCAGGCTCCGCCGTCTCGCGGCGGAGTACCTTGCACCTTCTATACTTCTGGGACAACCTCTAAACAACGTACTTGGCAACTAGAAAAAGCAAAAGAAATTTTGCTTGGCTAGCGATCGCTCCAAACTCCAATCGTACTGGCACGTAATTTAGGCAGAACGGGACAATCTATTGAGGTAAAAACTCTCGCTCGGTTAACCAAAGAAGATGTCAACTTGCAAACAAAAGTTAAGCGATCGAAGCGCCCAAAAACTTCGAGGCAAGATTTTATATCGTTTTGATATTATACGGCTTGGGAAAACCGATCGCTTTGCTGAGTCCTAAGATAGATATCGAACACGGATGCAATGTTTCTAATCAGCAACCGTCCCGCCGGAGTCACTCGAATGAGATCGCCTCTGAGTTCGAGCAACCCGTCTGCCTCTAGCAAGCGTAAATTATACCGTTCTTTCAAGAAATACTCTTTCCAGTCGAGGTCAAAGCCGAGATGATATTTGTCTTCAATATCATCTGGTGAAAGCTGAAATTGACACATTAACTCCATAATCGCGGTTCGACGAATGATGTCGTCTCGACTGAGAGTGACTCCCCTTTCGATTGGTAATTCTTGTGCGTCGATCGCTCGATCGTATCGCTTTAACCGTTTATGGTTTTGCACGTAAACATCTTGCAACATACTAATGGAAGTCATGCCAAAACCAAGTAAATCGGATTCTGGCTGGGTGGTGTATCCTTGAAAGTTGCGATGCAATTGCCCGTTTCGCTGGGCGATCGCTAGTTCGTCATTGGGTTTGGCAAAATGATCCATGCCAATGAATACGTAACCATTCCCAGTCAATTCCTCAATGGTCATTTTGAGAATATTCAGCTTTTCGGCAGACTGTGGCAAAGCTTCTTGAGGAATGCGCCGTTGAATGGGTTTCATCCAAGGCACGTAAGCAAAATTAAAGACGGCAATGCGATCGGGATCGAGGTCAATCGTCTTACGAACCGTGTCCTTAAATGTCTCTAAGGTTTGATAGGGTAACCCATAGATTAAATCGACGTTGACACTCTCAAATCCTGCTGAACGAATCCAATCCATTGCCCCAAACAACATTGCTTCTGGTTGAATGCGGTTGACGGCTTGTTGCACTCTGGGATTAAAGTCTTGAATCCCGAAACTAATGCGGTTAAATCCTAAGTTTCTTAAAAAGAGGATATAGTCTTTGTCTAAAAAACGAGGATTAACCTCGATGGAAACTTCGGCGTTGGGAGCGAATTGAAAATATTGATTCAATGTCGTCCAAAGGGCTTCAATCTGTTTCAAGGAAAGGTAATTGGGCGTACCGCCACCCCAATGAAGTTGGCAAACTTGGCGATCGCGATCCACGAGAGTGGCCATTTGTTGAATATGGCGACTGATGTAATTGAGATAAAGCTCCGCTATCTGCTTGCGTTGGGTAATAACCGTATTGCAACCACAGAAATAGCAGGCGGTCTCGCAAAAGGGAATATGACAGTAAAGCGATAGAGGTGTCTTTTTGCGATTCCCCACAGCGATCGCCGCTCTAAAATCAATTTCTTCAAAGGCTTCTTTCAGTTCCGTTGCGGGTGGGTAGCTAGTATATCGCGGCAAGGGGCGATCGTATTTTCTCAGTAAATTTGGCTCGAATTCGACGACTTGGGATAGCAGTTTCATGTTCTCCTATTCGGCTTTAACAAGTTCAACTGATGTATTACCCGGCGAACGCTCCGTACTACCTGGCTTGTCTTGACGGGTGAGTAGCTCGAAAATGCGATCGCCAATAGCAGCTTTCACCTCCGGTTCTAGTTCGCGAACCACGTCGCGATTCAGTTCAAAGGCATAGTTTGCCTCGTCCACAATCTTTTGAGCTAAAGTATCATCAACGGGTAAGGAATCTAAAGTATCGCGGTATTTCTCCTTAAAAGCGCGTTTTGCTGCGACGGTTGGCAGGCGATCGAATTCATAAAATGCCGTTCCCTCGCCTGCTGGCAAATTCATCGCCGAACGGACAATATTTTTCAATGCCTGACCACCAGAAAGATCGCCCATATACCTAACATAGGCATGGGCGATGAGAAGTACGGGTTCCGTTTTAGCAACCTGACGAATGCGAGCAACATAATCTTGACCGACTTGAGAGGGAGCAATTTGCTCTCGCCAGTTTTCGCCGTAGTAAAAAGCCAAGTCTTTCTCCAGATTTTCTTTGCGATTCAGTTCGGGGAAATAAAGCAAACCGACGACAGGATGATGGCGATGGCGATGGAACTCTTCTTCTATGGCGCTGTAGACGAAATACAAATTGGCGATGAGCTTGCGGAAGGGTTCTTTTTCGACAATGCCTTTGAGAAAACATTTCATAAAGGCTGTATTTTCCGCCATTGTATGAGACTGTTTCGTTCCTTCCCGTAACTTGTTGGCTAAATGACTACTCATAGTAAATTCCTCATGGCTAAAGAAAGATGGATGTAGCGATCGCGCTCTTATATCAAGTCCGAGCAAACAGTTATGAATAACTGGTAAACACTTGGACGCACGAAAAGCGAATTTAAATCGACCAGTCTTCAACAGACCAATTGACCCAATCTTGGGGTTTGAGAAAGACTTCGTACAGTTGTGCTTCCGGCGTTCCGGGTTGGGGTTGGTAATTATATTCCCATCGCGCTAGCGGCGGCAGGGACATCAAAATCGATTCCGTTCGTCCGTTGGTTTGCAAGCCAAAAACCGTGCCGCGATCGTAAACGAGATTAAACTCTACATAGCGTCCCCGACGGTAAAGTTGGAACTGACGCTCGCGATCGCTATACTGGGTGTCTTGCCGCCGCTCTACAATTGGCAGATAGGCTGGCAAAAAAGCGCGACCGCAACTTTGAACGAAAGCAAATAGCTCCTCCCAACTGCGAGGAATCGTCCCAACTTGACGGCTATAAATAGCTGCCTCACCCTCTGGGTCGGGTCCGCAATAGAGCTTCCCGCGAGCATCCTGATAATCAAAAAAGATACCTCCAACTCCTCGCGCTTCCTGGCGGTGTTTTAAGTAAAAATATTCATCGCACCAGCGTTTAAAAGCGGGATAGTATTCGAGGTGGTGAGCGTCACAAGCGTTCTTAATCGTAGAATGGAAGTGAATGACATCCTCGACAAAGGGATAGTAAGGCGTTAAATCTACGCCACCCCCAAACCACCAAATCGGTCCTGCCTCAAAGTAGCGGTAGTTGAGATGTACGGTGGGAACGTAGGGATTTCGGGGGTGGAGAACCATCGAAGTTCCGGTGGCATAGAAGTTATGTCCTGCCGCCTCTGGACGCTGAGCGAGAATAGAAGCGGGAAGACTATCTCCCCAAACCTCAGAAAAGTTTACCCCGCCTTGTTCAAATACTCGACCGTCTCGAATAACGCGGGTACGTCCGCCCCCACCTTCTGCTCGTTCCCAGTTATCTTCTTGAAAGCGTGCTTTACCGTCGAGTTGCTGTAGCGCTTGGCAGATTTCGTCTTGTAAGTCCTGTACGAACTGCTTGGCTTTCTGACGAGAATAGGCAGAAGGATATGCTGGTGGGGTTTGTTCCCTAAGTTGATTGGCTAAATGACTGTTCATTTTTCTATTTCTGTTTAGTTTTTACGCTTAATAACCATCGCTTAATAACTATATAGATATATAGACTTTAATCCAATCTAGATTTTTCAAAACTTAATAATTGGAGTCAATTACACTTTTATATTTATAATTTCATATAGCTATTTAGTTAAGTAATTGCACTTATGGTCAATACCTTATCAAAACCCGCCACAGAAGAACCCAAGTCCAATCCTCAAGCCCTTATTCAGGAAACAATTCTCGCGCCTCGGTTTTATACGACAGACTTTGAAGCCGCAGCCAACTTCGATCTTTCCCTTCAGGAAACCGCGCTCAAGGCGATGCTAGATGAGATGCGAACTGACTACAACCGCCGCCATTTCGTTCGCGATGAAGCATTTGAGCAAACTTGGGACGATCTTGACGAAGAAACGCGCAACTCTTTTATCGATTACCTGGAACGCTCCTGTGTCTCAGAATTTTCTGGTTTTCTGCTGTTCAAAGAGTTATCTCGCTCTCTCAAACAGCGCAATCCCCTGCTGGCAGAAATTTTTCACCTGATGGCGCGGGATGAGGCTCGTCATGCGGGATTCCTCAATAAGGCGATGGGTGACTTTAACCGCTCTTTAGACTTAGCACGACTGACCAAAACTCGTACCTATACGTTCTTTCCGCTGGAGTGGGTGATTTATACGGTTTACCTGTCCGAAAAAATTGGCTACTGGCGCTACATTATTATTTACCGTCACCTAGAAAAGCATCCAGAGCATCAGTTTTATCCATTATTTCGTTATTTTGAGAGTTGGTGTCAGGATGAAAATCGTCACGGAGATATTTTCAAGGCACTGCTGCGATCGCAACCCAAACTTTGGAACAATTGGAAAGCTAGACTCTGGAGCCGATTTTTCCTATTATCCGTCTTTGCCACCCACAGTCTAACCGTCCAAGAACGAGCAGGCTTCTATCATTCACTAGGACTCGACGCGACCGAGTTTGACGAGCAAGTGATTCGCAAAACCAATGAAACTGCGGCACGAGCATTCCCCGCTGTCTTAAATGTTGACCATCCTGAATTTTTCCCGCGCATGCAACGGTGTGCAAAGCGAAATCTTAAACTAAAAGCGATTAGCGAGAATAACTTCCCTAAGGTAGTTAAGTTTTTGCAAAAACTTCCTTTATTAGGAGGAATTTTCTGGGATTTGTTTCGTCTTTACCTGATTAAACCCATTGATGCTGAAGCTTTGCGGGGAACGGTGCGTTGAAAACATAAGATAGGCTCTTATTTAACTTTACGAGCCGTGATGGGTAAAGCCCCTGAATTCTATTCAGGGGATATAAGCGAACAGGATGAATTTATTCATCCATGATGGGGGTCATTAATGTATTCCAAAACTTTCTGAGTACTAATTTTTCCAGTCGTATCAAACATATAAGAGTGCGTCCACAAGCTAGGCAATCTTAACAATTCTGGAAACTCTTGTCTTAGTATTCGTGACGATCTCCCCTTAAAAGCTTTAACTACTTGAGAGATTGAATGATGCGGATCGTATTCAACTAATAAATGGATGTAAGCTGGAGCAACTTCTAATGCCTTGATAATCCATTTCTTGTCATTGGCAACAGACTGGAATATCTCAATACATCGAAGCTTCAAGGGTTCATTGCTAGCAAAAACCCTTCTACGTCTACACGGTATCCAAACCAAATGAACAGTAGCTAATCCAACAGCGTGATTGTAGTGATTATCAACAGTTCTCATGTAGATGATTATTGATTATCTACATAACTAATGGTATCATACCCCTATGAAGACACTGAAGTTTAGAGCTTCTATCAACACAAGCGGAACAGATACCTTAAGCGAATGATTAATGCGGCTGGGGGAATCTACAACCATTGTATTGCTCTCCACAAACGCTACTACCCTATGTGGGGCAAGCACTTAAACTGCTCAAAACTTCAGTCTCATATTGGAATGGCACTAAGATAAGGGGAACGCCTTGCGCAATCAACATCGCAGACTTTGTAAGTGCTGAAGTTAGAATGCGTCGCGCGTGCAATGACGATCCAAAATGTTTTCAATTGGGAGAAAAAGCTTTCAAGCCCGTAAAATACTTTTTTGGAACTTGAAAGCCAATTGGAATAATAATATTGTGACAAATCGTGTCAGAATTCTTCAAGAAAAATTTAGGCAGAGTCTGGGACTACCGTTTGAGAATTTATTGCCGTCATGGGAGATTCAAAAAGTTATCGATGAATTAAAAGTTAAATATCGTCGGCGATTATTTGACCCAATAGTAACTCTGTGGACTTTTCTCTCTCAGGTTTTAGATGTTGACAAAAGTTGCCACAATGCAGTGAGCCGAGTGATTGCTTATTTAGCTAATCAAAGAGTAGAAATTCCTAGCTCGGATACGAGTGCTTATTGTCAAGCACGGTCTAGATTACCAGAAAATCTCTTAGAAAAACTTTTTGGTTCTACGGCACAAAGTTTAGAAGAAAAAGTGACAACCCAATATTTGTGGTGCGCTCGCCATGTAAAAGTGATAGATGGAGCTAGCGTGTCGATGCCTGATACGATTGAAAATCAGAAATCTTACCCTCAACCGAGTAGTCAAAAACTAGGGTGTGGTTTTCCAATCGCGAAAATTGGTGTGAGATTTAGCCTCGCTACGGGTGCGGCTATTGCTTTAGTCATCGATGTTCTCAACACTCACGCTCTGAAATTAGCCAGAAAATTGTATCAATTTCTCAAGCCTAATGACATACTTTTAGGCGATCGCGCTTTTTGTGCCTATGCGGATTTGGTGACTCTAATGAACCTTAAGTGTGATGCAGTATTCCGTAAACATCAGTCCCGCCAGATGTCCATGCGTAGAGGAAAACTTTTTGGAGACTGTGACAAACTTGTAATTTGGCATAAACCTAAAAAATGCCCCAATGGATTAAGTGAAGAGGAATTTTTGGCTCTGCCTGAAACTTTGATTGTCCGAGAAATTTCTTACTACATTTTTATTCCTGGATTTCGGACTTCATCTGTTAGCTTAATCACAACTTTACTGGATACAGAAACTTATCCTACATTAGAACTTGTTAAACTTTACGATTGCCGATGGGATGTTGAAGTAAATTTAAAACATCTGAAAACTACTTTGGGCATGGAAGTTTTACGAGGTAAAACTCCCGCTATGGTAGGTAAAGAACTTTATGTTTATTTGCTTGCCTACAATTTGTTACGTACCTTAATGTGGGAATCTGGTACGACTTACGGTGTGCCACCAGTACGCTTATCATTACAAGGAACTCGTCATCACTTGCATAATTTTATTCCTCAATTATTAGCTGCTTCATCCGCACAACTTCATCAAATTTATCGGACTTTACTAAAAGTTGTTGTTCACAAGTCGGTGAGCGATCGCCCCGGCAGAAGTGAACCAAGAGTTCGTAAACGTCGCCCTAAAGCTTATCCTTTGATGAAGCAGCCTAGACATCAGTACGCCGAACAATGGCAAACTGCTTGAATGATAAGTGTTTCCACTTATCTTAGTGCCATTCGGGTAAAGTCATTGCGCCGATCGGCAAATCTGGCTGTGGGAAAAGTACGCTAGTCAAATTAATTGCGGCTTTGTACGCGCCAAAATCTGGCAATATTCGCTTCGGGATTTATAATCAGCAAGACCTCTCCTTAGACTGTTTGCGGCAACAAGTGGTGTTAGTTCCCCAAGACGTTCACTTTTGGGGTCGTTCGATCGTGGAAAACTTTCGCTTGGGATCTCCTTACCTGACGTTCGAGCAGATTGTCAAAGCTTGTCAGATTACTGGGGCAGATGAATTTATCAGTCAATTACCGGAGAAATACCAAACCGTTTTAGGGGAATTTGGTGCCAATCTCTCTGGCGGACAGCGGCAACGGCTAGCGATCGCGAAGGCGATTGTCAATGACCCGCCTATCCTGATTTTAGATGAATCGACTGGCGCTCTCGATCCGGTCAGCGAAGCAGAAGTGCTAAATAACTTATTGCGCCAAAGGCAGGGCAAAACCACCATTCTCATTTCTCACCGCCCCAGAGTCATGCAACGAGCCGATTGGATTGTCATGCTCGATCGCGGTCGCTTAAAACTACAAGGGTCAGTGGAGGCGTTATGTCAACAAACGGGAGATCACCTGGATTTCCTGATTCCTTGAAGATTTCAGGAGTCAAAAGCGAGATGGCTAGTTTACCTAAGCAATTAGAGAACGGGAAGAGGACGGAACGAGAAAGACCGGGAGAAAATCAAGCCTCTAGTTCCTCTCCTCCGACTGCTTCGCCGCTTTCTGTTTTGCCGTCAGTGAGAGAAAATGAATTTCTGCCATCGGTCAGTCGTTGGATGACCTTGGGAGGGCTTTTTATGGTCGCTACGGTGGGGATAGCCCTTGTCTTGGCTGGAGCGATCGAATACAAAGTTACCGTTAAAGCGCGGGCTACTATCCGTCCTGCTGGCGAATTGCGTTTGGTTCAAGCTGCCACCGAGGGATTGGTGAAGGACATTTGGGTGCAAGAGAATCAACCCGTCAAAAAAGGAGATGTCATTGTTACTCTGGATGATTCCCGCCTGCAAACTCAAAAAAGCCAATTGCAGAGTCAGAACCAACAAGCTATCTTACAACTGACTCAACTTAATGCCCAAATCCGAGCGATCGATACTCAGATTTTTGCAGAAACCAATCGAGCCAATCGTGCTGTAGCTTCTGCTCAAGCAGAACTAAGCCGCAGGCAGAGAGAGTATCGAGACCGGCAAATTAGCACTCTGACCGAAGTCCAAGAAGCTCAAGCCAACTTCAAATCGTCCCAGAATGAATGGCAAAGAGCGCGGGCGGAGTTAAAGTCAGCTGAGGCGAATTTAAGATCGGCTGAAGCTTCTTTAAAAGTAGCCCGCAAGAGGCGCGCTCGCTATGAGAAAGTCGCCCGCGCAGGAGCTTTGTCTCAGGATCGATTAGAGGAAGCTCAAATCGCTGTCGCACAGCAAGAACAAGCGGTTGAGATCCAAAAAGCCACGATTGAGGCTCAAAAACAAACGATAGAACAGCGACAACAAGCAGTTAGAGCCTCTATTGCCAGACTGCAACGCGCCAAAACGACCCTCAATCCTACTCAGGCAGAAGTCGCGATCGCCTCCGAACGGGTGGCTCAAGAAAAAGCTACGGGCGAAGCCGCCAGCGCTGCCTTGAGGAGAGAACGAGAAGCTCTGCTCCAGCAACGAATTGCCATTCAAAAACAGCTAGAACGGGACGAACGTCAACTCGAACAGATAGAAATCGACCTCAGAAACATGACGATTAGTGCGACAGCAGACGGGATCGTTGCTAGGCTAAATTTACGCAACTCCGGTCAAACCGTGCGTTCTGGGCAGGAAATCGTTCAACTCGTTCCCCAAAATACTCCCTTGGCGATCAAAGCTGCTGTGTCGCCATCTGACATTAGCAGCGTCAAAGTTGGTCAGCAGGTGCAAATGCAGGTCTCTGCCTGCCCCTATCCAGATTACGGCACTCTCCCAGGTACGGTCAGCAAAATTTCCCCCGACACCATCAAATCTTCAGAGGTTAGTGGCAGCAATCCCGCTACCACGGTCAACCAGAGAACCGCTTTCTACAGGGTGATGATTGAGCCTAAAAGCCTGGTTCTTGGAAAAGGCAAAAACAAATGTACCATCCAATTAGGGATGGAGGGTAGAGCGGATATTATTTCTAGAGAAGAACCTTTTCTCCAATTCCTACTGAGGAAAGCAAGACTGCTTGTGGACGTTTAAAGTGCGATCGGGTTTTCGCTATCGCGTTCTCTTCGTACCGGGAAGCCTCTTGTCCGAGGGAGCTTGGGAGATAGCATTAGGAGATAGCTGCTGTCGTCCGTTGCGAATCACCTGCAACATTTCGCCAAGCTGGTGTTCGATATTACTCAGGACGCGATCGGCATATTCGTCGGCACCATTTTGGATCTCCGCACATTCGGCTTGCGTCCGCTTCAACATTTCCTGAAATTCTTGCTGGGCTGCGCGGCGCATTTGCTCGATTTCAGCAAAAGTCTGTCGTTGCAAGGCTTCGCACTCTTGCTGAACTTGCTGTCGGATTTGATGGGCTTCCCCTTGTGCCCGTTGCACAATTGCCATCTCATCCTCAATTTGTGCTGCCCGTTGGTGAGCCGATTGAATGATCTGTTGTGCGTACTCTTCTGCTTCCGATAAAATTTCCTGCCTCTGCTGAAGGATTTCCATCGCTTTCTCAAAGGCTTCAGGCAAATTCATTCTCACCAAATCTAATTGATTTAGCAATCTATCCTCATCTACCAACGTTCGACGACTCATAGGAACGCGAGGACTATCAAGAATTATCTCTTCGAGTCGGTCGAGTTCTCGTTGAAGATCGAAATCCATAGCACGACCGGGCTTAGACATATTAATCTGTTCGAGTGGACCGTCTTTAGATGAATTACCTGAAGATAGATCTGAGCGAAACATAAAATGATAAATATTTTTCTTTAACAATAGCTTATCAATGAATTTAGAATCTCTTTTTAAGAGTAATATTGATAAATGTCTCTGGCGACATTCTCTGGAACTAGGTGAGCGACGGAACCGCCAAATTTAGCAATTTCTTTAACAATACTGCTACTCAAAAAACTGTACTCTTTAGCCGTTGCTAAAAACACCGTTTCGATTTCATCTCGCAATGTTTTGTTGGTGTGAGCCATCTGTAATTCTTTTTCAAAGTCGGAAAGCACTCGCAGTCCTCGCAAGAGAACTCTAGCGTTACGCAATTTAGCATACTCCACTGTCAGCCCGAGAAAACTATCAACTTCTACATTCGGAAGATGTTGAGTACAGTGACGAATTTGTTCGAGTCGTTTCTCTACTGAAAACATTGGTTGCTTGCTAGTATTACACAACACAGCAACGATAACCCTCTCAAATAGTTGTCCCGCTCTTTCGATGAGATCGAGATGACCCAAAGTAATCGGATCGAAGCTACCAGGATAAATTGCAATCACGAGTCAATTATATATTCCAAATTTGTCTGAGAGTTATTATTCTCTGTTTGCTCGCCTAAAAGCAAGCCCTAATTGTAGACTATTCTTTAGAGATAAAGTCTAAAGAAACTATGAACCCTGGAAAACTTCTCGTACTTGCCGCTATAGCGATTATCGTCCTCAAGTTCGTTGCCTCCCTATTCGGCAAAGGAGATCTCCTTATCTTAAATAGATTGGTTACTGTTCTACTCGCTCTGTTCGTTACCGTTGAGCTTGTTAAGTTAGGGCAAATCCTCTGGGAAAGATTTGTTTAAGCATAAAATTAGAAGCAGGTAGTCCAAACTAATAACTCTTTTGCCTATCTAACATTGACAAGAAAGAGATAGGTTATTGTTTAAACTTGTCAGTTTTTGCTCTAGACATTTTGTTGTTCTATTGAGAGTTAGTTAATTAAAAAAAGGAACGTACTTTAATCAATCGCTCGTTCCTTAACTAATTCCTCCTATTACATATTTTTGCCACTCTTGATTGAGATTGCCCCTAGTGTGTTTGACAATTTCAAAGTGAAGGCTACTGTAAGGTTTTCGCGGTTGATGCCTCAGATGCATGCCTGCTTCTTTTGGGGTGCGATTGCCTTTTTTGACATTGCAACGCACACAAGCCGTTACTAAATTTTCCCAGGTATCTCCACCACCGCGCGAGCGCGGGATCACATGATCTAGGGTTAATTGCTCTCCTTTGTAATTACAGTATTGACAACTGTGACGATCTCGTTCGAGAATATTGCGGCGGGTTAGGGGAATTTCTTTGTAGGGAACGCGAACGTAATGTCGCAGTCGAATGACAGAAGGAAGCGGAAAGTTGGCATACACTTGTTGACCGTTATGTTCTAACTGCTCTGCTTTGCCTTTGAGTAATAAAACGACCGCCCTTCGCCAACTGGTGATATTGAGCGGTTCGTATGAGGCATTTAACACCAGAACCTTGCCCATCGATATCGAAGAGTAAATAATTTTATCCCAGATGGTAGCATACTTGACTTTAGACTGTCTGCTATGGCAAGCAAGAAAAAGGCAATCTTCGCAATTATTTCCCCGATCGCGAATTGATAATTGAAAATTGTGCTTCAAAAACTGGGTTTTTCATAATCATGTTCCCTTGGTTTTTCTCGATTGGCTTTTCGATCTATTCCCTAAGTTAGATCGACGCGCAAAATTTTTCTTTGAGTTTCTTTCGTCTAATAGATGCATAACCTAGGAGAAACTTGTTCAAATAGCAATGAAGTTACACAAAAGATCGGGATAAAAAGTAAATGCCTGAAGAATACCCAACAGAACGCACGATTACCGCCGTTTTTAAACAAGAAAGCCAGATTAATGACGTAATTAAGCGTTTGTTAGACAGAGGAGTGTCCCGCGACCATATCTCCGTTATGGGCAGAAATTTTCAGTCCCAAACGCGCATTACTGGCTTTATCACCAAAAAAGATGTCATTCTCAGCGGACTCAAAAATGGAGCTATTTTCGGGTCTTTATTTGGTTCTTTTCTGAGTCTGCTAACAGGAGTTGGAGTCCTATTTATCCCCTTCGTCGGTTCGGTAGTTGCCGCAGGTCCGATTAGCTCGATTTTACTGGGAGCGGCAAGCGGCGCGATCGCTGGAAGTGCAGGAGCTGGCTTAGCATCAGCACTCGCTACCCTCGGCATGCCACAAGACAAGGCAGCTATTTATGAAACCCGTCTAAAAGCCGGAGATTTTATCGTCATAGTGGAAGTTCCTGCCGATAAATCCGGGGAATTTCAACTCTTACTCGAAAGCGCTGGCGGAGAGGAAATTCACACCACCAATGCTCCCTTATCTCGTGTTTGTCGCGGTCGTTGTGGGGCAGCCCAGAAGACTTATCGCCCGAAGTTCGCTCCCATCTCTCACCAGCTGCTCAGAAAATCTTTATCGAGCGCTACAACGCCGTTTGTGATGAGACCAATGACGAAATCCAGGCAGAGCATGCCGCTTGGGACAAGATTCGCCAAGAATATGAGGAAGACGAAAACGGCATTTGGTCTAAGGCTAAAGTAGCAGTTTAATCTTCCTCTTAGGGTTTGGCATTGCCAAACCCGTACCTCGTCCATTGAAATGGACTGTGTATAATAGTCCTCTTGAAGAAGACTTGGGCTGTTAGCTTGGGATTTGAATCCCAAGCGAGTCTAAGGTCGGGCGGGGGGTTCGCAGTGCGCAATTTTTCGAGAGTACGAGCAAGTACCGATCATCGTAATTGCGAATTGCCTTTGCATCACCTACTAGCAAACCCGAAGGGTAACTGATAAATTGTAGTTATCCCCTCATCGCAACCGATTGAGAACGATGAACTATCTGATTGCCGTACTACCCGATCGCACTAAGGCAGAAGCTGCCTACACCGCACTCGAAAAAGCTGGCATTCCCACCGAGCAACTAACGATTCTCGGTCAAGGCTACAAAACGGCAGACGAATTCGGTTTAATCGATCCTAAAGAGCAAGCCAAGAAACGAGCTATCCTGATGGCATACTGGCTAGTTCCCTTCGGTTTTGCTGCGGGTTATGTATTTAATCTGATTACTGGTTTGGATACCTTTGACTGGGCAGGAGAACCGGGCAACCACATTTTAGGCGGACTTGCAGGCGCAATTGCGGGCGCAATGGGAAGCATCTTCGTTGGCGGTGGCGTTGGTTTGTCATCCGGTAGCGGTGATGCCCTCTCTTACCGCAATCGCCTCAATGCAGGTAAATATATTATCGTGGTGAAAGGATCGGAAACGATTAAAAATCAAGCAACTGCTATTCTCCGCGAGTTTGAGCCAGAAAATCTCCAAGGTTACAAAGAATCTTGAGATTGGTCATTGGTCATCGATCGTCGGTCATTAGCCTTAAATTAGCCTTAAATTAAGGGACGAATGACAAAGGTAAAATATGCTGCCAAGAGAAGAATTATTAAAAGGGGTCGAGAATCGAGAAGAAATTGCTCGCATCGTCGATAAAGCCGAACAAGCTCTCAGAACCTGGGAAGTGGCTTTAACGGACTTTCTCTCGCCCCCCGTTTTGGCAGAAGCGCAGCAAATTTTTGGACGTTTGACCGAAATCGAGTATATTGCTTGGGGAGGCTATCCGCAGGCAGAACGCCAGCGAATCGGAATGGCGCGATCGGACATTCCACTGGATCTTTCGCAAATTCAAATAACTGCTCTCGATATTGCAGGAAATTTCCTCTTCGATCCCGCCAATCATCGAGATTTTTTAGGCGCGATTTTAGGAACTGGAATCGTCCGCGATAAGGTAGGAGACATTATCGTTTTAGGAGAAAGAGGCGCACAAGTTCTCGTCGTGCCAGAAATAGCAGAATTTTTGGAAACATCTTTAGTGCAAGTGCGTTCCGTGCCCGTCAAGACTCAGCGCATCGATTTGAGCGAACTTAAGGTATGTCCGCCTCAGAAAAAAGAGATAACAACGGTTGAAGCTTCGATGCGACTAGATGCGATCGCTTCGGCAGGATTTGGGATGTCTCGCAGCAAGATGGCAGACGCGATCGCGGCGGGAGAGGTTAGAGTCAATTGGAAAGAGGTGACACAAGCTAGCTATACGGTCAAAATGGGAGACTTAATCTCGGTGCGGGGGAAAGGGCGCTTGCAAGTCAATGAAGTCGATCTCACCAAAAAACAACGCTATCGCGTGCAACTAACCCGTTTTATTTAGCTTAAACCGCGATTCTTCTAAACTTTCTATTCTTAAAAAGTTTCCAGATTTGAATAATTAATAATGGAATTGTACTCATTCCCAAAATTAATCCCCATTGCTCTAAACTGGGAGGATCGATTAGTAGTACTTGTGCTATGAAGGGAACATAGACAGCTATGAGAATCAGTCCCGTACAAATCAGTAGCGCTAACCAAATAAAGCGATTTTGAGTTATCTCATTGCGGAACAAACGAGAGTCGCTATCGCGCATATTGAAGACGTGCCAAAGTCTTGTAAAAGCTAGGGTAAGGAATGAGATCGTAACCGCCCTGCGTTCCTCCAAACCCAACACCCTAAGAGAGAAAATAAATACGCCGAGAATGGTAGCAGCGATAATAATTCCGTAACCCGCGATCGCGCCCCAGTGACGGCGAGTTAAAATTGGCTCGTGACTGGGACGAGGAGGATGCTTCATTTGTTGGGGATTACCCTCTCCAACTCCCAAGGCTAGGGCAGGGAAAACATCGTTAACCGCATTGATAAAAAGAATTTGCAAGGGAAATAAAGGTAAAGGCAGGTTAGCGATAGAAGCTACGGCTACGGCAATAATTTGTCCGGTATTGCCAGAAAGCAAATAGAGGGTAAACTTGCGGATGTTGGCAAAAATTGCCCGTCCCTGTTCGATCGCGGCAACGATGGTGGAGAAGGCATCGTCCTGAAGCACCATATCTGCTGCTTCGCGGGCTACTTGTGTACCGCGCTTGCCCATGGCAATGCCGATGTCTGCTTTTTTCAAAGCTGGAGCATCGTTAACCCCATCTCCCGTCATGGCAACTACCGCACCTGCTTGTTGGTGAATGGCAATCAAGTTGAGCTTTTGTTCGGGACTGACGCGGGCAAAAATCGGAACTTGTCGAAGTTGAAGTTTTTCTTGGTCGGATAACTCGTCTGGATTTTTCAATTCTTTGCCCAGTCTCGCTTCTGCTTCTTGCTCGCTGGTCAAACCTACCGCTAATCCAATCTGTCGAGCGGTGATCGGTTGGTCTCCCGTCAGCATAATTACTCGAATTCCCGCTTGCTGACATTCTTTAATCGCAGCTTTGGCATCCTGTCGCGGGGGATCTAGGAGTCCCAAAATGCCGAGGAATGTCAGTTGCTCGTAAGCAGGGGCATCGGGATTATCGACGGTTTTCTCTGCCAAAGCCAGAATCCGCAACCCATCTCGCGCCATGCGATCGCCTCGTTCTTGCCAGTAGTCGCGGTCTTGTTGGCTCATCGGTTGGGATCCCTCTGGCGTTAGCTTGTGGGTGCAGGCGGGAAGGACGGACTCCGAGGCACCTTTGACGGCAAAGTGATAACCATCTCCAGCTTTGTGAATGGTCGCCATCATTTTCGTCTCCGACTCAAATGCCACCTCGCGCACTTCGGGAAACTCACTGAGCAGTTCCTCTTTGTGAATTCCGGCTTTTGCCCCAGCGACTAACAGCGCCACTTCCATCGGATCGCCGATCGCATTGTCGTTGCTGCTTTCGGGTAAGTGAGCGTTATTGCACAGAACGCCTACTTCTAAAGCCGAACGCAAGATCTTCTCTTTTAACGGATCGATTTTCCTGCCTTGGCGGGTAAACTCTCCTTTCGCTTCAAGGGCTTCTCCAGTAACCTGTACTTCTCCCGATTCGAGGACAATCTGGGTAACAGTCATGCGGTTTTCGGTGAGAGTACCCGTTTTATCGGTGCAAATGATGCTCGTCGCCCCCAACGTTTCCACCGCCGAGAGGCGATTGATCAGGGCGTTGCGCTTCGCCATGCGCCACATTCCCCGCGCCAAAGCTACGGTAGCGACGATTGGCAGTCCTTCTGGAACGGCGCCCACTGCCAGGGCGACCGCCGTTACTATCATTAAATACAAATCTTTGCCGCCGAGAATCCCCGCGATCGCGACCAACACTACAATAATCGCAGTTACCCAAATCAGGTTTTGACCCAATTTATCCAGCCGTTTTTCTAAGGGGGTGATTTCTTCTTTTGCTGAGGCTGTCAGGGAGGAGATATGACCCAACTCCGTGTTCATTCCCGTGGCTACAACTACCCCTTCTCCAGTCCCTCTAGTAATTGCCGTCCCCTTGAACAACATGTTGGTGCGTTCTGCCAAGGGTAAATCTCTCTCTAAAGTGTCTGCGGTTTTACTGACGGGAACCGATTCGCCTGTCAATGCAGATTCATCGGCTTGTAATTTAGAAGCTTCTAGGATGCGCAGATCGGCAGGAACTAAATCGCCGCCTTCAAAGACAACGATATCTCCGAGAACTATTTCTTCAGAGGGGATTTCCTGCACTCTGCCATCCCTGCGCACTTTGGCATAAGTGCGACTGAGTCGCTGCAAAGACTCCATCGAATTGACAGCTTTCACCTCTGTCACAAACCCAATACCGGCATTGAGGAGGATGGCAATCAAAATCGCAATTCCCTCAACCCACTCTTGAAAAGAAAACGAGAGAATTGCCGCTACTGCTAGCAAGCCAACGATCGGGCTTTTAAACTGCTCGAGCGCAATTTGCCAATTACTGCGACGCTTTAGCTGCTGCAAGCGATTCCAACCATATTGCTGTCGTCTTCTCTCGATTTCGGATGCTGGCAGTCCGCGATCGCGATCGACTGACAAGATTTTGAGAACATCTGTTATTGCATGGGAACTAGCTTCTACGGAATCTAATAAATCTATGTTTGCGTTAGTCATGTTCTCAATTTCCGATCGATCGGTTCGACATCGGCAATGCTTTTTATACTAAAGCGAGTTCATCAATTTATCCTCTGCCTTATTGTAGATTTATTCCTTCGGTATCGGTTAGATTTTGGTTCAAAATCTTTACAATTTAAGGCTTCTTCCGACAGGAATTCAATTGGATGAACGGGACATTTAAGAAGATAATCCCTGGTACAATAAATGCAGTCGGAACAGGGAATTTGATGCTTTTTTAGCTAGTTGATATTTATTTTGCAAATTTTCCAACTTTTCCATACCAAAAACTAAGAAGAGATGAAACATGATTATTTTTTCTATATTAAACTCAATTTATTTTTGGGAGTTTTAAAAATAGGGAATTGTAAATTAATATTTATCGATAATGATCGCTGACCACTTTTCATATCTTGCATCAGTATGTTATTGTTAAAACCTCCTGATAACAGTAGGCAGAGTTATTTCATTCTGACTTGATTTCGCCAATAAATTTATTTCTTAAAACCCAAATATCAAGTCCTATAAGGCGGACTTTAGCTTCTTGGACAGGGAATTTCTTCTCTGGCTGCTAGAATGAAATCTCCTTGTAACAGCAAGTCGAGTCCGGAATTAAACTCCTTTCTGAAGCTAGTCTCTTTCACCCCTTCTGCCTTACGGAGTAAATATCTCCATCAACCTTTCTATCTAAAGATAAAATCAATTTTTTTAGTGACCCAATTTGCTCAAAATCTATATAATTAGTCAGAGCGAGTTCAATCGTTAATCTATCTCATTAGTTAGATGAAGAAAATTCCTGCGATCGCTAAGTTAGAAATATCAACTTTGCAAAAAAGAATAAGAAGAATTCAGGGAGAAAATTCCATGGCATTAAGAAAAATTGGCGATTTATATCCTAACTATAAAGAGGATATTTTTGGCGGCGATGATATCAAGAATTTTTCGGTTTACAGCGACAACGACAAAAAAATTGGTTCGGTTCAGGATCTCCTCGTCGATGAAGGAGGACGATTCCGTTATTTAGTCATAAATACGGGTTTTTTGGGCTTAGGAAAAAAAGTTTTACTTCCTGTAGGTTCAGCCAAGATCGATTACAGTCGCGAGCGAGTTTATGCATCAGGCTTTACTAAAGAGCAGGCAGAAAACTTGCCCGAATATAACGACAATATGACCGTTGACTACGACTACGAAGAAAGGGTCAGACATTCCTACAGAAGACCAACTACTGCAACTGCTGGCGTTGCTGGAACTGCTACCTCAGCTTACGATCGCAGCAGCTACAGTTACGATCGCGATCCCGAATTGTATCAAATGAGCGATCGCGAACACGGACGGTTCGGACAATACCAAAATCGTCTGATGTCTTTCAAAGATCGCTTCCGGTTCGGTAACAGAACGGGAAATAATCATCTGTACAAGATTGGCGATCTGTACCCAAACTATAAAGAAGACATCTTTGACGACGACGATATCAAAGGCTATTCAGTCTACAGCGACACAGATGAACGAGTTGGTGGCGTTTACGATATTCTCGTTGATGGAACGGGTTATTTTCGTTACTTTGTAGTTAATACAGGCTTCTTAGGCATTGGCAAGAAGATCTTGCTACCGATTGGCAGGACGAGAATCGATCGCGATCGCAATCGTATCTATGCAGCAGGTTTTACTAAAGAGCAAGCAGAAAACTTGCCCGAATATAACGACGATATGACCGTTGACTACGACTACGAAGAAAGAGTCAGAAATTCCTACAGAAGACCAACTACTGCAACTGCTGGCGTTGCTGGAACTGCTGCCTCGGCTTACGATCGCGATGCCGACCTCTACAATATGAACGAACAAAATCATCAACAGCTCAAGCTGTATGAGGAGCGTTTGATTGCCAATAAACACCGTTTCAATACTGGTACGGTAACAGTTGGCAAGCGGGTAGAAACCGATACCGCACGGGTTTCTGTTCCAGTAGAAAAAGAGCGCGTCGTTATCGAACGCAAAGAACCCACGAGTACAACTCCAGTCAATTCTGATGCTACTGCTTTCAAAGAAGGCGAAGTTGCTCGGATGGAAGTCTATGAAGAAACAGCCGACGTGCAAAAACAAGCCTATGTCCGCGAAGAAGTCAACATCAGAAAAGAAACCGATCGCGAAACTGTAGAAATGCAAGATACAGTGCGTCGCGAAGAACTGGAAGTTGATGCTGACGGAAACCCAATTATTCGCTCGGATAGCGAAAACCGTCGCGATCGCATCTAAAAGATTGAGGTCTACTCACTTTTACTAAGTAGAAGAAAGCTCCGCCTTACAATGGCGGAGTTCTCTAAAATCGTTCAAAGTTCACCAGAAAAGAGGAAATTAATATTACTAGGAAATCTGCGATCGGGAATTGGCTTAAAACCGTAGTTGCTGAGGAAATATTAAAATGAGTGAAGTTAAACAAACCCCTATGGCAAACGATCGCTTCGATAAAAAACAAGAGGCAACAGAAGACTTGTCGGTTTCCTTATTGGAAGAGAAATTACTGGTTAATCGCAACAAACGAAAAGTTGGTGAAGTAGTCATTCGCAAACAAATCGAAACTCGTTTTGTGCAAGTTCCAGTTCGATGGGAAAAATTAATTGTCGAACAAATTGGAGCTGAAAATGAAAATAAACAACTTGCAGAAATCGATCTCGGACATGGAGAGGTTACTGGAGTCGATCTCAAACAACTGCCTGCTCCTGATTCGAGTTACACGGTTAGGGGTGAATTTGTCTCGCTGAAGGCGGCTAGCAATCTTCTAGAAGCGATCGCTCTAAGATCGCCACATGGATGTTCTAAAGTCAGAATAGAAATAATAGTCAGCGATCGCGAAAAACAAGCAGTCTATCAGGAAACGATCGATCGTTGTTCGGTAAAAAAGTTAAATAATGGGAAATAGCCTAAATTTCATTGACTAAAAAAGCTCGCTCATCTCATTCTAACGCCTACGACGCTTGACAGAACTAGCTCTACGGCGAGGGGACGGAGCATCTTCGCCAGAACCACCTAACTCGCGACTGACTTGTAGAAAGACATCTCGCCGTAAATAAGGATATTCGCCTATCCAAAGATCGTTTTTGGGGAGATAGACATCGGTAATCTTGTCAATTCTATATAAATCGGGTTGCTTTGATAAAACCAACATCTCAGCAACTTGACCGGGGGTAATTCCTTTATGAATGCGACGCAAAGGCGCTTGCACGGTAGCGCGAAATCCCTCATTATCTCCTACTTCTAGGTTAATTCGTTTCTCCTTATTTTCGATAATAACTAACTCGCCCCGTTTGTTAACTGTTTCTTCCTCGCCAATGAGTTCTTCAGTAATGTATACATCTAGTACCTGACCTCGCCAAAAACCGCTATAGGGATAGCGACGGTAAGAATTGTTGCGCACGCTTGCCCAATAAACCGGACTCCACAACCAATACAAACCTGCAATGATATCCAGAATCAGTTTAATGGCAAGCCATCCCTCGCCAAAAAGTTTTCCCAATAACCAAAATGTCGTCAAAGCAACCATAGAAATCAATAGCCGCCTGATAAAGTCCGATGGCTTTCCCCAGTAATAGGCATACTGAGGTCCTGTAGCAATCAAAGGAATAATTTCTTCAAAGGTTTGACGAGTAAGGGGTACTAACATGAATTTTGTCTTTTCCAGACTCGGTTACCAAGATAAGGCAAGGCTATTTCCAGCATATCTGTTAGACACCAGCTTTTCCAAGCTTAACAAAGATAAAATGCTTTTAAGAGGACATCTGAACAGTCCATTTTGTCATTCTGAGTGCAGTAGAACGTAACAAAGAATCTCTGTCTGGAGTTGGTATACTAGATGGATTTTCGAGTGAGTGGAATACAGGATTTTTTCTTTTTCTCCTTTCCCCCAACCGACAAAAATTTTGTCTCTCATCTAATCTGAAAAGTGCTATAAGATATTTCGCTTCGAGATCGCTACGCTCAACATGTCATTCTGAACGAAGCGTTAGCGAAGAGAAGAATCTCCAAAAGGTATGTTGTTGTGAATCAATACTACGTTTCTCTGTACAGGACAAAAAAATGAGAGTAGAGGTTGCAATAGGTGACAGAAAAAGGGTCTCATAGAAAGTTACCACACAATCGTTGAACCCCTATGAACCAAGTTAACCTACTGCGAGACAGTTTGAAACCCCTTCTCCCATGGCACGGTGCTCGACTCAATTTTCTGGCTTTGTTTTTAATTGCCCTCATCAGAGTTAAAACAATAAATTTGGTAGAGTTAGCGGTAGGGTTTAGGAGCGAGGCGAAAACTGGTTCAAACTATCAGCGATTACAACGGTTTTTCAAAAAATTCGACCTTGATTATTCTTTGATTGCTAAATTGATTGTTGCCTTAAGGAAAATTCCGCAGCCTTGGGTATTAAGCATTGACCGCACAGAATGGTCGTTTGGGCCAACTCGTTTTCATATCTTTAGGCTGGGAATCTTGCATCAAGGAGTAGCTGATCCGATAGTTTGGACGATGCTGTCGAAGAAAGGCAACTCTAACAGTGATGAGCGGATGGATTTAGTCGATAAGTTTCGGGAAATATTCCCCGATGCCAAAATTGATTATCTATGTGGAGATAGAGAGTTTATCGGCCAAGAATGGTTAATTAATTATTATCTCGGATGACTCGCCCACCACAGCTATTACTGACTATGGTAAGCGTTGGAGCGTTGAAACTTTATTTGGGATGTTGAAAACCAGAGGCTTTGGTCTCGAATCGACTCATTTGACTGACTCACAGCGTTTAAGTAAACTGTTAGCTTTGAT